>JBKJOM010000293.1:0-4107 GCA_046595775.1 Ramlibacter sp.
CTTCAACACCACTCCCCTGGGCCGCGCCGTGACCGGCACGATGCTGGTGGCTGCGATGAAGGAAGACGATGTCAACATCTGGGGCGACGGCAGCACCTTCAAGGGCAATGACATCGAGCGTTTCTACCGCTACGGCCTGCTGACCAACCCCAGCCTGAAAATTTACAAGCCCTGGCTGGACCAGCTGTTCATCGACGAACTCGGTGGCCGGACCGAGATGTCGGCGTTCATGACCGCGCATGGCTTTGGCTACAAGATGTCGGCCGAAAAAGCCTACTCCACCGACTCCAACATGCTGGGCGCGACGCACGAGGCCAAAGACCTGGAGCACCTCTCCAGCGGCATGAAGATTGTCAACCCGATCATGGGCGTGGCCTTCTGGAAAGACGAAGTCGCGGTCAAGGCCGAAACGGTATCGGTGCGCTTCGAGGAAGGCCAGCCGATAGCTCTGAACGGCAAGACCTTTGCGTCGCCAGTGGACCTGATCCTGGAAGCCAACCGCATCGGCGGCCGCCACGGCCTGGGCATGAGCGACCAGATCGAAAACCGCATCATCGAGGCCAAGAGCCGCGGCATCTACGAAGCCCCCGGCCTCGCGTTGCTGTTCATCGCCTATGAGCGCCTGGTGACCGGCATCCACAACGAAGACACGATCGAGCAGTACCGCGACAACGGCCGCCGCCTCGGGCGCCTGCTTTATCAAGGCCGCTGGTTCGACCCGCAAGCCATCATGTTGCGCGAAACCGCGCAGCGCTGGGTGGCGCGCGCGATCACCGGCGAAGTCACGCTGGAACTGCGCCGTGGCAACGACTATTCGCTGCTGAATACCGAGTCACCCAACCTCACCTACCAGCCCGAGCGGCTGACCATGGAAAAAGGCGAGTCCACCTTCTCCCCGCGCGACCGCATCGGGCAACTCACGATGCGCAACCTCGACATCACGGACACGCGCGACAAGCTCGGCGTGTACTCCCGCGCGGGTCTGCTGTCGAACGACGGCAGTGGGCCGCTGCCTTCGCTTGGGAACGACAAGCCGAAGAAGTAGGCCTGTTGTTGCGGTTCCTTGGGGCTGCGATGGGCGAACTCGCAGCGCGGTCCCGCTACGCCGCCTGACGCCAATATCAGTTCGCCGCCGGATACTTCCTGAACCACGCGCCCATCGTCGCGTTCATTCGCATCAGCGCGTCGCGCGCCGCGGCCGCATACGCATCGGGCCGCACGTCGGCCACTGCGCGCGTGGTGCTGGTCGCGGCGCCCCCGGCGTTGGCCATTCCGGCGCTTCGGCCCAGGATATCGAACACGCCCTTGACCGCTGCGTTGTTGTCCGCCGCAACCTGGCGCAAGGTGCCGAAGGCCAGCGGGCTGGCGATGTGCCGGCCCATGGTGAAGGCGCCCTGGTCACCGCCCATCTGCATTCCGCTGCGGAACTCGGTGGCGCGTGTGTAGAAAACCTGCATGTGCGCGACCGACATCGACAGCTCGGCGCCGGTCTCCGCGCGGTTGGACGTGAGGCCCGACTGGTTGCCGCTGGAACTCATTTGCGCGAAGTTCACGATGACGAGGGGCGCGATGACTGCCGCGCCCGACTTTGCGGAGTACTCCTCCAGCCGGCGGTAGTTGTTCAGGTCGAACGCGCCGCGGTCGCCCCACTGGCCATCGAAGTGCGTGAAGATCAAGGGCATGCCGGTGGGCGCGAAGAAACTCGCGGTCTGGCCGTTCGCTTCCTTCGAGTAGGGCCGGCTCGCGTCGGTGGGCGTCGCAGTGACAGTGGCGAAAAGCTCTTTCATCTGGTCGATGGGCACCACTTCGCGGCCGGAAGCGGCAAGCTGCACCAGCAAATCGGCATAGACCGCATCGGTAATCGCCTGCATGGTGCGGCCATCGACGCCCTGCAGCGCCACGTAGAACGACGAGCGCGCGCCGCTCGTGTCACGGCCCGGCAGGTAGCTGCCGCGCACTTGCGCGGTGATGGCGTTGTTGGTGATGAACGCCAGCCGGAAGCCCACCACGGCGACTTTTTTTGCTGCGGGCATCACCTCGATGATGTTCTTGCCGAAGGTGCCGCCCATGCGGCCCTTGAAGTACGAATCGGGGTCGCCGTCCGCGCCTTGTGCCGGCGCCTGCGCGGCTGCAGGTGCTGCAACAGGCTGGGCGTCGGCTTGGGCCAATGCCAACCCGCTGGATGCGGCAAGGGCCGCGGCAATGATCGATTGCAGGAAGATCTTCATAGGCCGCCTCTTCTGGAGAATGCCTTGATTCTAGGAATTTGCCTGCACCTGTACACCCCCTCGAACGCGGGGGGTGGCCTGCGCATTGCCGCAACCAGCCTCTGGTGGCACGATGCGCCCGATGCGCGACTTCCTGAAGATCATCTTCCGGCTTGCCCTGTGCTGCGCAGTGACCTGGGCGGTCTGGCAGAAGTTCGAACTCTTCGCGGTGGTCTTCTGCGCGCCGCTTTTCGGTGTGGCGCTGGCGCGACCGCTCATCGACCTGTTCGCTTCCAGCCACGGCGCGTCGAAGGCGCACGCACTGCGCCATGTGCAGGGCCGCTACTACCAGCATCGCGGGCACGGCATCGACATCGCGGTAGGCGATGACTCGCATCGCTGGCTTAGCACGGCCGACGCGCGCAAGGCCGTGACGGGCCTGCCGCGCGATGAGGTGCTGCAGCACCAGTTCGGCGGGCGGGTGGCGCGGCTGGCCAGGGGCGATGCGATGCGCATCCGCGCGGATGCATTGGTCGATTGCCTGCGCAAGTCGCAGGATCCGGACGGCGTGAAGTTCAAGCTGTGGGTCGAACGCGAAGTGATTCACCCCTCGGGCAAAGGCGCTGTCAACCCAAATTAGAAATGTCCCCTCTGCACAAAGTAGAGATGTCCCCTTTGTGAGGGATTGATTGGGGTTGGGGTTTCCGGGGAGTTAAGCGTGCGACCCGCTAGCGGCGTCGCACGTTCGCGGGCGCGAGTGAACTGATTTCTTCCGCAGGTTGCTATGGCAATTAATCGTTGATGGCAAGACAGGTAGGACCGGGGCTGGTCGAACCTGACGTGGATAGCACGGCGGCCGTCGGCGCTTGCGACGAGCCGTTTGTGAATCGACAGCAGTCCACTTATGAATCGGGGAATGCTGTTCAGACAAGCGGGGCCACTTCTGTCGGCCGGCGCCTCGTCGCTATTGACGAACCAATGGTGTGTACCTCAATCCTAGCCGCTCGTTATCCTGGAAACAGGCGACGGCGGCCACGTGCCAGCAGTACACTGGTTCCGCGCCCTTTGGCGCAAGGAACTGCCTTGGTAGCCCCCCCCCCCCCCCGCCGATCGACCGCGTGTCGCCGATGACTCCTGATCCCGCCGCAACCAGCGGCTTCCCGATCGTCGGGGTCGGCGCGTCGGCCGGTGGTCTGGAAGCGTTCACCCAACTGCTCAATGCCCTGCCCGAACACACCGGCATGGCCTTCGTGTTGATTCAACATCTCGGTCCCACGCACGAGAGCCGGCTCGTCGAGCTGCTCGGCAAGACGACGCGCATGCCGGTGCTCGAGGCAGCGCAGGGGCTCGCCGTGCAGCGCGATCATGTCTACGTGATCACTCCCAACACGACGCTGACCCTGGCCGCCGAGGGCGTGCTGCACATCGAGCCGCGCGGCGAACAGCCTGGGCCGCACCTGCCGGTCGATCACTTCTTCAAATCGCTCGCCGAGCACCGGCTAAGCGGCGCAATCGGCGTGGTGTTGTCGGGCACCGGAAGCGACGGCACGCTGGGTATCGAACAAATCAAGGCCTGCGGCGGGTTCACCTTCGCGCAGGACGAGGCCTCGGCCAAGCAAGCCGGCATGCCGCAGAGTGCGTTCCTCTCGGGCTGCATCGACCTGGTCTTGCCGCCCGATCGCATCGCCCACGAACTGGCGCGCATCGGCCGGCATCCGTACATGGAGCCGACGCTGGGCAGCGACCCGCCCGCCGCAGACGACGGCGACGAACGCAGCTTCAAGGCCGTACTGGCGCTGCTGCGCGTCTCCAGCGGCGTCGATTTTTCGGCTTACCGCGACACCACCATCAAGCGCCGCATCGTGCGCCGCCTGATGCTGCACGGCGGGCCCAACCTGGC
>JBKJOM010000277.1:0-8327 GCA_046595775.1 Ramlibacter sp.
GCATCAATGACCCGGTCAGGAATCGTGCGCACATCGACATGACGTCGCTGGGCCTGGTGTATTACTTCGGCCCGACGGCGGAGAAGATGCGCCCAGCACCTGCGCCGTATGTGGCACCGCCCGCACCGTACGTGCCGCCGCCCGCACCGCGTGTCGCCCCGCCGCCGCCGCCCCCGCCGCCGCCGCCTGTGATGGCCCCGCCGCCCCCGCCGCCGCCGGAGATGCCGCCGTCACGCTCGCCAAAGCAAGGGCGTAACTAACACGCACTCCGCGTAGTTGGGAAAGCGAATAGGCAAGGCGAAGATTTCACGATCTTCGCCTTGCTGCCGTTTGGGGTGGGTAAAAGATTACTTTACAAATTCGGGGACGTTTAGACTCGCCAAGGTCAGCCATTCCGCCTGTTCGAGCGGAGCGGAGTTGTTTGCCCATGACTATGAAGTTCAAGAAAATGCAGCGTGCGAGCGTATGGGGCCGGGGTTGCCGGATGTTGGCGGCCGTCTTTCTGGTGGGCCTTGTCACGTTGCCAGCCGTTGCCGCCGAAGCGATGGTGGGCCGCCAAGTGGATTTCCGTGGCGAGACCCTGTCCGCCGAAGCCACGGAGGTGGCGCGCTGGGTGATTCACTCCAGCGACAACAAGGGTCTGCCCTTCATCGTGATCGACAAGGTTCAAGCAAAAGTGTTCGTGTTCCAGCCGGATGGCCGCTTGCTGGGCGCAGCCCCTGCGCTCCTGGGCCTCGCCCTGGGCGACCACACGGTGCCGGGAATCGGCCAGAAAAAACTTTCGGCGATTCGTCCCGACGAACGCACGACGCCTGCCGGCCGCTTCAAGGCGTCACTCGACCGTGACATCCACGGCGTTGAAGTGTTGTGGGTGGACTATGACTCCTCGCTGTCCCTGCATCGGGTGGTTCCCGGGACGGCCCAGGAAAGGCGGGCGCAACGCCTTGCATCTGCCAGCCCTTCCGAAAGGCGCATCACTTTTGGCTGCATCAATGTGCCTGTGCGCTTCTATGACCAGATCGTGAGCCCGGCGTTCAAGGGCACGTTCGGCATCGTCTACCTGTTGCCCGAAACAAAAACAGCGCGCGAGGTCTTCGGCTCGTATCCCGTGACGGATGAGGCGTTGCAGACTTCGATCGAAGGCGCCGCGAACCGGTAGCGCAGCCGGGCCTCAAGACGGCGCTGGCATCCCCGGGATGCCGGCCTTGGCGGCCGCGGGCAGCACGCGCTGCTGGTAGAAATCCTTGTAGGCTTGCGGGCTGCTGGGCATCGGCCGCCGGCGCGTCGCGAAACTTCCTTTCGGGTCGGCTTTCAGGAGCTTGTCCAGTTGCTCCTTCGAACGCGCCATGTCGCCCTTAATCGCGTAGGCCATAGCCATCCAGCCGTAGGCGTCGATGTAGGTGGGGTTGGCGTCGATGGTTTTCTGGAACCACTGGATCGTCGCGTCGTAGTCCTCCATCATGAAAGCGGCCCAACCCAGGTTGAACGGAATCTGGTCGATGGGGTGCTTCGGGTCGAGCTTCATCGATTCCTGCAGAACTTCTTTCGCGCGCTTGGCGTCGCCGCCCATGAGCAAGGTGTGCCCGAGAGTATTGGCGGTGATCTGATCCTTGGGCGCAAGGCTTACCGCCTTCTCGGCGTTGCGCAGCTGGCCGGGATAGTCGTCGTGCGCTTCCGCATACAGCATCAGCGCCATATACACACGGGGCAAGTCGGGGTCAATGCGCTTGGCGTGCTCGGCCAGCGCCTTGGCTTCCTGGAAGTACTTCTCCTTCTGGTCAGGAGCGAGAGTGTGGCTGAAGTAGCTTGCGCGCAAAGCCATCGAGGCGCCCAGTCCGCCTAACGCGACCACGTTCTCCGGTTCGATCTCGAGCACAGCGCGCCACAAGCCTTCGATGTCGTTGAAGTACGCCAGCGTGCGCGGAGACAGGGTCATCGCCCTTGCCCGCAGAAGCAGGTCGCCCACTTTCGCGCTGCCCTTCGATTTTTCGCTTTGCCGCGCGGCGTTGATGACCATCTCTCGTCCGATGGTGTTGCCGATGCGCGTGGTCACCTGGTCTTGCAGCGCGAACAAGTCGGCCTGGTCGCCATCGAAGCTTTCCGTCCACAACTGCGCGTTGGTGCCGGTGTCGGCCAGCTGGGCATTGATGCGGATCTTGCTGCCGCTTCGCTGTACGCTGCCATGCAGCACGTAGCGCACGCCGAGCGCGCTGGCCAATTGTTGGGGGTCCTTGTCCTTGTTCGCTGCTGCCGTGGCGCCGTTCACCACGTACGCATCGCGAATCCGCGACAGGTCGGCGGTGACGCTTGTCGTGAGCCCGTCGGCAACATAGGCCTGCGTCGGGTCGCCGGTCTGGTTGGTAAAGGGAAGGACGACGATGGAGAGCGGATTCACGGACCCGGTGCGTTCGTGTGCGGCGGTGGCAGTGGCCGTCGCTGCGGGGCCCTTCACCGCCTTGTAGCTCGTGTAATAGCCCACAAGGCCGCTGAGGACGGCGCCCACGCCGGCCACAGCAACGATGATGGTCTTGACCTTGCGCGCGTGTGACATAAGCACGGGCTCTGGCACATCGGCAGTCACATCGCCGACAGGCGCAATCGGTTCGGGGATCGAGGTCATCAACACTCCTGCGGGGCCACAAGCAAGCTCAACAATAGCACCTGCGCGCGCCAATCCCACTGCTCAAGCGATGTTCGCGTGACAATGGGCCCATGCTGATTCCGCCAAAACGCCTTGTGCGTACGCTCGCGCTTGTGCTGGCCCTTGCCGCCACGGCCGAAGTCAAGGCGCAGGAAGCGCAAACACTGCCGTCGTTCGCGCAGCTGGAGGCGGCAGGGGCAAAGGTCGGCACCGTCCGCGTTATCACACGAGATATCTTCAATACCGACGATCCCAAAGAAGACAAGTTGCTCTTTCGATGGGCGAATGCACTGCACATCCAGACACGCCCGGGCGTCATCGAGAAAGCGCTGCTGTTCAAGAGTGGTGACCCGGTGTCCGTGCGCGTCCTTGAGGAAACCGAACGCCTGCTGCGCAGCAATCGTTTTCTCTATGACGTGGAGTTTCGCCGGTTGGCGGTCCACGACGGTGTCGTCGACATAGAAGTCATCACGCGCGACACCTGGACGCTCGACCCGGGCGTAAGCGTCGGCCGCTCGGGCGGTGCCAATTCGAGCGGTATCCATCTGAGGGAATACAACCTGTTCGGAACCGGCATGTCCGTGAACTTCGAGAGGTCCAAGAACGTCGACCGCTCCAGCAACGAGATCCAGTTTGCCAACGACCGCGTTTTCGGCACATGGACCTCGCTGGGTTTCACCCACGCCACGAACAGCGACGGGCGTCGCGATGCGGTATCCATCGTGCGCCCCTTCTATTCATTGGATGCGCGCTGGGCCGCAGGCGTCACCGCCTCGAAGGACAGTCGCATCGACTCCATCTACAACAGCGGCAACATTGCCAGCCAGTACCGCCACAAGGAGGATCGTGCAGAAGCATTTGGTGGCTGGTCCGACGGCCTGGTGGAAGGCTGGGTGCGCCGCTACTCGCTGGGCGTGAGCTTGCACGACAACGCTTTCGCGTTCGAGCCCGGGTTGGCAGCGCCGGCCCGGCTACCCGTGGACGAACGGCTGGTGGCACCCTTCGTCCGCTTCGAACTCATCGAAGACCGCTACGACAGGCAGTTGAACCGCAACCTGGTCGGAAAGCCGGAATTCTTTGCGCTGGGTTTGGCCTCCACGGTGCAGGTCGGCTGGGCCTCTACCGGGCTCGGTTCCACCCATGATGCATTGCTGTACTCTGCTTCGATCAGCCGTGGCTTCGAACCTGTGCCGGAACACACGCTGATCACTTCTGCTGCGATATCCGGGCAATTCGCAGACCGTCAGGTGCAGCGCCAGCAGGTCAGTGCCAAAGTTCAGTACTACCTGCCGCAGGGCAAGCGCTGGCTGTTCTATGCATCCGCCGCAGCCGACATGCTTACCCGCCCGAGCGCGGTCGACGAGCTGCTGTTGGGCGGCGATAACGGCCTGCGGGGCTACCCGCTGCGCTACCAGAGCGGAAAGCGCCGCGCGTTGTTCACCGTCGAGGAACGTTTCTACACCGACCTCTACATCTGGCAACTGTTCCGAATCGGTGGCGCCGCCTTCGTCGATGTCGGCCGCGCCTGGGGCGGCAACAACGTCAACATGCGCGATCCCGGTTGGCTCGGTAGCGCAGGCGTTGGACTGCGCATTGTCAGCGCGCGTGCCGCGTTCAACAACGTGTTGCATGTGGATCTGGCGTTCCCGGTGGGCGCAGCGACCGACATCAAGAAGGTCCAGTTCCTGGTCAAGACCAAATCCAGTTTCTGAAAGCGATTGCTCGCGCCGCTCTGTCGCTCCCCGTCAAACGTACTGCAGCAGATAAGCCCAGATCGGCAGCGACACGAACGACAAGGGAATGCCAATACCGACCATCAGGGTCACCAGTGGCGCATCCAGGTTGTGATCCATCGCCACGATGCTCGCGCCGATCATCGGCGCCATGGCCGCTTCGAAGATTGTGATCCGCAGCACCGGTCCGCTTGCGCCAAAGAGCGCGATAAACAGTCCGCAGATCAATGCCGGACCCAGCACCAGCTTGAAAAATAGGCCTGCCGCGAGCGCTGACCGTTTTCCGGCCATGTGACTGAGGCGCAGTTGATAGCCCACTGAAACCAGCGCCAGCGGCACCACGGTAGTCCCCACCCGCTTGAACAGCGCGTCCAGCCAGACGGGGTAGTCCATCGGCATCAGCAACAGGGCCAGCATGAACGCCTGGAACGGCACAAAGGTCAGCACCTTTCGGACGATGGCCTTGGCGCTGACTTCCTTTCCCGACGAATAGATCGACGCAACCATGATTCCCAGAGTCGACAAGACCAGATAGCTGCCGACCTGGTCCATCAGAATGCCCAGCCCCAAGTACTGACTGCCATAGAACGTTTCGATCATGGGAAGGCCCAGGAACGAGGTGTTCGCCAGGCCGCCGGTGAGAATCAGGGCGCCGGTCGACGCGCGATCGAGCCCCAGGGGCTTGGACACCAGCCAGAAGAAGACGCACCCCAAGCCAAAGAGCACCCATGCCATCAGCGCCGGAACGATCAGGCCGGCATCCATCTTCAGTTCGTGAACGTACGCGAGAGTCAGAGCCGGCAACGATATGTTGACGACAAATCCATTGAGCGTCGCAGCCGCGTTGTCCGGCAGTCTGCGCATGTAGCGCAAGAAAATGCCCAGCGCAAAACAAGTGGTCATCAAGACGTAGTTGTTCATTTTTGATTCTTCTGTTCGCCAGCTCGCGGATGTTATTGCATAAGCGACGACGAGGCGAATTCAGAAATGGGTGGCAAAATCGCATTGCACATTCGGTACTGACCATGAGCCCGGAATCTGACTCACAAGCCTTTTTTGCCGCCGCCAACGCTCGGCCGGGCGCAGATCGCTTCTTGCCCGCGGGGTGGGATCGATCCGCCTTCGAAAGCTTGTTCGCCTATGCGCGGCGCACTGAGATCAAGGCAGGCAAGCCCGTGATAAAGCGCGGAGAGACCGATCGAGGCTTGTACTTCATGGTCCAAGGACTGGCCGAGATCTACAGCTCCGATGGGGATGGCATGACACTTGGACCGCTTTCGGTGGTCACGCCGGGTTCAGTAGTGGGTGAGGCGTCTTTTTTCGACGCCCAACCGCGATCGGCCAGTGTCTGGGCGATCAAGGACTGTGCTCTCATGTATCTCGGACTCGACCCTTTCCGAAAATTCGAGGCGAGTCAACCATTGCTCGCGCGAGACGTGCTATTTGCATTGGGCGGCACCCTGGCCGCCAGATTGCGCAGTACCAACGCGCGGATCGGGAATCGCTGACGACGGCAAACCGATGTGCGTCTGGTACGGGGCTTACCGCTTCACCAGCACCGGCGCCTTACGGTGTTTCGTCGCCTGCTCATAGGCATAGGCGATGCGGATCAACTGCCCCTCCGACCAGGCCGGCCCGAAGAGCGACACGCCCACCGGCAAGCCATGCGCGAATCCCATCGGCACCGTGATGCTCGGATAGCCCGCGACTGCGGCGGGCGATGAGCTCGCACCCTGGTATGCGTCGCCGTTGACGTGGTCGGTGATCCAGGCCGGCGCACCGGTCGGCGCGATGATCGCGTCGAGTTTGTGCTCTTTCAGTGGGCCGTCGATGCCTTCGCGGGCCAGCCTGCGCGACTTCTCGGCGGCTTTCACATAGGCCTCGTCGGTGAGCGGCCCCTTGGCTTGCGCCTTGATGAACAAGTCCTGCCCGAACCAGCGCATCTCCAGACCCGCGTGCTTGTCGTTGAAGGCGATCACGTCGGCCAGCGACTTCACCGCCAAGCCCTTGCGCTGCGAGAGGTAAGTATCCAGGTCGGCCTTCAGCTCATAGAGCAGCACTTCAAGCTCGTCATCGTCGTAGTCGCCGATCGAGCCGAAGTCCACCGGGTCGACGACCTCCGCGCCGAGCAGCTTGAACCTGGCAATCGCCTCCTCGAACAACCTGTCGGTGTGCGCGTTGTAGCCCGTCACCTTCTTGCGCGCCACGCCGATGCGAATGCCTTTCAAGTCACCTGCCACGAGGAACCTGCGGTAGTCCGCCTCGATGTGCCCTTGCGAGGCTTGCGTTGCCGCATCGCGAAGATCGGCACCCGCCATCGCGCCAAGCAGCGCCGCCGCATCGGCCACAGAGCGCGCCATCGGCCCGGCCGTGTCCTGCGAGTGCGAGATCGGGATGATGCCGCTGCGGCTGACCAACCCCACGGTGGGCTTGATGCCCACCAGCGCCGCCATGCCGCTGGGGCACACGATGGAGCCATCGGTCTCCGTGCCCACGCCCACAGTGGCGTAGCTCGAGGCGATGGCAGTGCCCGTGCCCGAACTGGAGCCACAAGGGTTGCGGTCTAGCGCATAGGCGTTCTTCACCTGGCCGCCCAGCGCGCTCCAGCCGCTGCTGGATTTGCCAGAGCGGATGTTGGCCCACTCCGACAAGTTAGTCTTGCCGATGATCACCGCACCGGCCGCGCGCAGCCGCTCGACGACGAAAGCGTCGCGCTCCGCGCGCGTATTCGCCAAAGCCAGCGAGCCGGCAGTGGTTGCCATCTTGTCGCCGGTGTCGATGTTGTCCTTCACCAGCACCGGGATGCCGTGCAACGGCCCGCGCGACTTGCCCGCCTTGCGCTCGCGGTCGAGGGTGCGAGCGATGGCGATGGCATCGGGGTTGGTGGCCAGCACCGAGTTGGTCTTGGGGCCGTTGCGGTCGAGCGCCTGAATGCGCGCGAGGTAGGCGCGCGTGAGGGATTCAGAAGTTGCCGCGCCGCGCGCCATCTGCTGCTGCAGCGTGGCGATGTCGGCTTCGACGATGCGGGGGGCGGCTTGGACGGTGGCCGCAGCCAGGGCCAGGGAGGCGAGCAGGGTCTTCATGGCGGCGACTATAAGCCCCGGCTGTCATGCCGGACTCGATCCGGCATCCAGTGTCTTAGCGCCCCGCGCCAAATTTCCATGCCAGTGAAACACAAGCAGCCTTCCGAATCATTGTCTACACTGTAGACAAATCGTCAACGTTGTTGACAACTTGTCTACGACGTAGATAATTCGTCAACACCATGAACGAAGCCACTCTTGTCGAAGTTTTCGGAAGCCTGGGGCGCATGCGCGCACTCAAGGCGCTGTTTGCGGAACCGGGCCGGGGCTTCGGCCCGCGCGAATTGGCGGCAGAAGCGGGGCTGGATCCTGGTGGTGTGGCACGGTTGCTCAAGCGCTGGACGGAGGCTGGTCTCGTCACACGTCGTCAACTGGACGGCTTGCCTCGCTACTACGCAAGCACCGACCCCGCGCTGGCCCCACTGGTCACCCTGATGCAGCAAGACAGCCGGTTGGTCAGCACGCTGCGCGACGCATTGTCCAAGGTAAAGGGCGTGGAAGTAGCGTTGGTCTTTGGCTCGGTAGCGAGCGGTGCAGAAGCGGCGACGAGCGACGTGGACGTGCTGGTGCTGGGAGCGGCATCCGAACTCAAGCTCAATGCAGCCCTCAAGCCCGCCGGACGCGCACTGGGGCGCGCCGTACGCGCCAGCGCCTTCACCCTCGATGAATTCAGGAGCCAGCTGCGCGGCGGAGAGAGCTTCGCGCTCGGTATTGTTCGAGGCCCACGGATCCCATTGATCGGAGAACTGGATGCTTCAATCACTTAAGCAGTTGGCGGGCGAACCCGATGCCCCTTTGAAGCCGCAGGCAGCGAACGCGCGCGACGTAGTGGCCTGGCTGGAGCAAGCGCAGCTCAAGCTGCAGGATGCG
>JBKJOM010000009.1:0-6885 GCA_046595775.1 Ramlibacter sp.
GCAGGATCTGCCCGCGCGTCAGTCCCAGGTGAGCGAGCAAGCCGAACTCCTTGCGCCGCGCCAGCACCTGTTCGGTGTGGCGGCCAGCTTCAGCGCGCAGGTGCTGGCGCGGCGCAAGGAGTTCGGCTTGCTCGCTCACCTGGGACTGACGCGCGGGCAGATCCTGCGCGTGGTGGCGGGCGAAGGCGCCGCTTGGACACTGATCGGCTCCGCGGCGGGGTTGCTCCTCGGGCTCGCAGTCTCGACGGTGCTGGTGCACGTGGTCAATCCGCAGAGTTTCCACTGGACCATGGACCTGCTCGTGCCCTGGCTGCGCCTGGCCGCTCTCTGCGCTGCAGTCATTGCGGCCGGCACCTTCACCGCCTGGATCGCTGGCAGGGCTGCAGCGGGTCGTGATGCAGTTCTGGCCGTGAAGGAAGACTGGTGATGCGACGACGCGCCTTGCTGGGCGCTTTGCCCGCGGCGATGGCGTGGCAAGGTGCCGACGTCTTGCCGCCTGCAGCAATTGCATTCCCGCGCGACCATGGCTCGCACCCGGGATTTCGAACGGAGTGGTGGTACCTGACGGGCCGAGTGCTGGCCGGTGAACGCGAGTTCGGGTTCCAGGTGACATTCTTTCGGACCCGTGTCGATGCGACTCAGGCCATGCAATCGAAACTCGCCGCCAAGCAGCTTGTCTTCGCGCACGCGGCCGTGACGGACGTGCAAGGCAAGCAGCTCTGGCATGACCAGCGCATCGCGCGCGAAGGCTTCGACATCGCGCAGGCTGCCGTGGATGACACGCGAATCCGCCTGCGCGACTGGTCACTGGAACGCGTGCCCGGAGGCGACTTCCGGGCGCGGGTTCGCAGCGTCGACTTCGACCTTGATGTGCGCTTTGCCGCATCCCAGCCTGTGCTGCTTCAAGGCAAGGCCGGCCTTTCGCGCAAGGGGCCGGACGCTGCACAGGCGAGCCACTACTACAGCCAGCCGCAACTCGCGGCCACGGGCCAGCTCTCGTTGCGGGGCCAAAAGTTCACCGTGACCGGCAAGGCCTGGCTCGATCACGAGTGGAGCGAGCAAGTGCTGCATCCCGATGCGGTGGGCTGGGACTGGATCGGCATGAACCTGGATGACGGCAGCGCGTTGACGGCCTTCCGGCTGCGACGCGCCGATGGCAGCGCGTTGTGGGACGGCGGGTCATTCCGCGCACCACGCGGCGATGCCTACACGTTCAGCCCCGGCGAAGTAATCTTCAGCGCGCAACGGCGCTGGACCAGCCCGGTGTCACAGGCGACCTATCCGGTGGAGTGGATCGTGCGCACACCCGCGGATTTCTATACGGTCAAGGCCGTGATCGACACCCAGGAACTGGACAGCCGGGGTTCGACGGGGACGATCTATTGGGAAGGCCTGTCGCAATTGCTGGACAGCAACGGCCGCCGCGTGGGCCACGGGTATCTGGAGATGACGGGCTACGCGCAGCGCCTGCGCATCTAAAGGGAAAGGGCAACGGCTCAGAAAGAGGGCCTCTCTCCCTGGCGCGAGCGCAGGTGGTCGCGCACCCGCACAGCGCGGTCGCCGACCGCCGCCACCGCTTCCTTCACTTGCCGCTCGCTCGCGTTGAAGTGACGCGCCCAGACGCACAGCTCGTACTCGTGCTCGATGTTGATGCGATCGCTTTCGCGCACTGTGGTGTCTGCCTTGTGAACGGACATGTGTCGTGACTCCGATTCGGGTGGATGGAAACTGCGGGGATATTGCCGTGCACGGAAGTGGGTCTGTGTAGGACCACTGCGTAGCAACATGCATGAATCGAGCCTGTTTTTGTCCAGGCACGTGGTCCTTGACGCCTGGGTCACTCGATGCGCTTGAGCACGGCGATGGCGCCGCCCTTGAAGTCCTCCGGCTCGAGCGTAGCCTTGAGCGATTCGCACTTGCCTGGCAGGTAGAAGACCGGAGGCTGGCCAAAGCGGTCGTAGTGACGCTCGTGGCAGCCTTCGCGGCTCGCGACGAGGTACACCGGCCCGCGCTTGAGATCTTCTTCCTTTACCTGCACGCCCACAGTGAACGGTATGCGCCAGCTGTGGCTGAACTCATTGCGATAGTCAGCCTGCGTCCCCAGGAAGGCGCCATAGCTGCTCCACCGAGAAAACCGGTAGCGGGCCGTGCCGACTCGAACCAGTTTCGCGCCGTCGGGCACATAGGCGGCCAGGCCGAAGAGGGCCGGCTCCTTCTGCTTGGAGCTCATGTTCATGCGGGCGGTCACGAGCCGCTTGTCCTTCTCGGCATCGAGGAAGCGCCAGCCTTCGCCGTAGGAGTCGAAGGTCCAGCGCTTGGTGATCGCGGAGGACGTCAATGTGAGCGACGTGTCTTCGTGCGCGAATGACGGGTTCACCGGCACCGCCTTCCAGCCGAGCGACGCGATTCGACGCGACTCCTCATCCTGCGTCCGGCGCTGCGCCTGGAATGCGTCGAGACGCTTCTTCATTTCCTGCGTCTCGGCCGCCACGGGGAAGGTATCGCTCAATTGCTTGTACGCAGCGCTGGCCTTGTCTTGGCTGTTGGCGCGAATTGCGGTATCGACCTCGGCGGCAAGCGCATAGGGCGAGAGGCGCAAGTCGGCGTTCTCCTTGCGCAGTCGTTGCACTTCAGCGCGCAGCGAGGCGACTTCGGATGCGTCGGTGCTCGCCGAGGCGGTGCCCAGCGGCTTGCATGCGGCCAAAGGCAGCACAAGTGCGAAGAGCGGTGCGCAAGTGATCCAGCGCTTCATGGCGTTGCCTCCCAGGACAGCGATCCGATTATTCATCCGCGCCAAATAACCGTGGGGTAATACATCGCTGGGTACACTGGCCCGAAATGGCTATCCCCCTGCCGCCCGACGCCGCCAAGGCATCCCCCCGGGCCCTTTCCGGCCTGCTTCCCTTCATCCGCCCCTACCGGGCGCGCATCGCGCTGGCCGCGGTGTTCCTGGTGATGGCGGCCGTCGCCACCCTGATCTTCCCGGTGGCGCTGCGCGGACTGATCGATGGCGGGCTCACGGCCGCGGACAAGGGCCGGCAACTGGTCGAGCTGCGCGAACACTTCCTGGCGCTGTTCGGCGTGGCCGTGGCGCTGGGCTTGTTCTCCGCCGCACGCTTCTACATGGTGAGCTGGCTCGGCGAGCGCGTCACGGCGGACCTGCGAAACGCGGTATATGCCCACGTGCTGGAGCAGAGCCCCGAGTTCTTCGAAACCACGCAGACCGGCGAAGTGCTGTCAAGGCTGACTACCGACACGACACTGGTGCAGACCGTGGTCGGCTCCCAGCTCAGCCTGGGCCTGCGCAATACCGTGATGGGCATCGGCGCGCTCTTCATGCTGGTGTGGACCAATCCCTATGTGATGACGCAGGTGCTGCTCATCATCGTGCTGGTGGTGCTGCCGACGATGTGGTTCGGCCGGCGCGTGCGGCGCCTCTCGCGTGCCAGCCAGGACCGCGTGGCCGACTCCAGCGCAATAGCCGCCGAGGTGCTGAACGCCGTTCCCGTGGTGCAGGCCTACACGTCCGAACAGCGCGAAGCGGCGCGCTTCGACGCCGCCACTGACAACGCCTTCAAGACCGGCATCCGCCGCACACGCGCTCGCGCCGTGCTGGTGGCCTTCATCATCATCGCCAATGCCGCGCTGCTGCTGTGGGCGCTGTATCGCGGCACGCAAGCCGTCATCGGCGGGCAGATCAGCGCAGGGCACCTGGGCCAGACCGTCGTCTACGTGATCATTCTGGCCGGCGCGGTGGCGGTGCTGGGCGAGGTCTACGGTGACTTGTTGCGCGCGGCCGGTGCAACAGAGCGCCTGATGGAGCTGCTCGACAGCCGATCGCCGGTGATGTCGCCCGCCACGCCCCTGCCCTTCGAGGCCCCGCGCGGCGGCAGCAGCGTGGCGTTCGAGCAGGTCACCTTCAACTACCCGTCGCGCCCCGCGACAGCCGCGCTGAAGGATTTCAGTTTGCGCGTCGCGCCCGGCGAGACAGTTGCACTTGTCGGAGCCAGCGGCGCGGGCAAGAGCACGGTGTTCCAGATGCTGCTGCGGTTCTACGACCCGCAGCACGGCCGCATCGCGCTCGATGGTGCGACCACCCGTGATGTGTCGCTGCACGACTTGCGCAGGCGCATGGCAATCGTGCCGCAGGACGCGGTGATTTTTTCCAGCAGCGCGCTGGAGAACATCCGCTACGGACGGCCCGGCGCCTCGGACGGCGAAGTCATCGCCGCCTCGAAGGCAGCCTTCGCGGATGATTTCATCACGGCCTTGCCCGAAGGCTATGCAAGCTTCCTCGGCGAGCGTGGCGTGCGGCTGTCGGGTGGGCAGCGCCAGCGCATCGCCATCGCACGCGCGATGCTGAAGAACGCACCGCTGCTGCTGCTGGACGAAGCCACCAGCGCGCTAGACGCCGAGAGCGAGCGCATGGTGCAGGCCGCGCTGCAGTCGGCGATGGCCGGACGGACCACCCTGGTGATCGCGCACCGCCTTGCAACGGTGCAGAGTGCCGACCGCATTGTGGTGATGGACCACGGCCGCATCGTGGAGGAAGGCCCGCACGAGCAGCTGCTCGCGGCGGGCGGGATCTACGCTCGGCTGGCGGCGCTGCAGTTCCTCACAGAAGAGCCTGCTTCGTAGCGCGGTGCCTGCACCGCGACGCGGTTACTGCAGCGTACCCTTCAGCGCCTTCGGGATCGGCAGCGGCAGCACGCCGATGCCTTCCTCCAGCAGTGCTTCAGTCTCTTCCCGCGAGGCCTGGCCGCGGATGCCGCGCTCGTCGGTCTCGCCGTAGTGGATCTTGCGCGCCTCTTCGGGAAACCGCTCGCCGACATCCTCGGTGTTGGACATCACGTGCCGCACCATGTTCATCCACGCCGCCTGCATCGACGCATCGGGCGCGGTGACCAGATCCTGCTTCGGTTCGGCCTTGCCGGCACCCAGGTTGATGCGCGGTGCGCTGGGCATCTTGGTGATGGCCGAGTCGCCACACAGCGGGCATTCGACCAGGCCGCGGCCCAGTTGCGACTGGAAGTCGTCTTCCGAGCCGAACCAGCCCTCGAAGCCGTGGCCATGCGCGCAATGGAGGTTGAGGACCTTCATCACCCTATTATCTCCGCCAGTCGAGCTGCCAGTTCCCCGCAAGGACATTCTGCAGCCACAGGGCCCCGATCAGCGTCTTGGAATCGGTGATGGTGCCGTCGCGGCTCCACTCGATCAGTTCCTGCGGCGTAGCGGTGAAAACCTCGAGGAATTCCTCATCGTCGAGCTTGCTTTCGGTGAGCACCAGGCCGCGGCAGAACCAGATCTCGATGAACTCGGTGGAGTACGAGATGACCGGGTGCAGCACGCCGGCTTTCGCCCACTCGCGCGCGGTGTAGCCGGTTTCCTCCATCAGCTCGCGCTTGGCGCATACCAGCCGGTCCTCGCCCGGATCGAGCTTGCCCGCGGGGAATTCAATCATCACCCTGCCCATCGGGTAGCGGTATTGGCGCTCCATCACGAGCCGGCCGTTCTCCAGCATCGGGATCATCATCACCGCGCCGGGATGCACCACGTATTCGCGCGTGGCCTCGCGGCCGTTTGGCAGCTGCACCGTGTCGCGAAAGGCGTGCAGGAAGTCACCCTTCAAGATTTCCCGGCTGTCGAGCCTGTGTTCGACGAGGTGCTTGTTGTCGCCTTTCATCGCTGGCGATGACGCGCGAGGTAGCGCCAGATGAAGCCGGGGAAGGCAAAGACGATGAACAGCGCGCCGGTGATGGCGTAGAACTCCCAGCCCTGCGGCGCGCGCTGTCCCGCACGCTGCTCGAGCACGAGGCCGATGCCGCCAACGATGAAGTACATCACCACCAGTTCGGCGAGCCGGATGCCCAGCGCCTTAGGCTGCTTCAGACGGACGATCGCGAGCAGCCGCTGGTTGACGAAAGGCAGGTTCGCCGCCACAAGCGCGGCGACGATCACGAACCAGATGGAGGCGGTCTGCGACACCGCGGCGCTTCAGGTCGCCAGCGTCTTGACGATGGCTTCCTTGCAGATCGACAGGAGGCCACCCGGCAAGATGCCGAGAATCAGCACCAGCGCGCCATTGATCGTGAGCACCACGCGCACGTCCAGCGGCGCGGAGACCGTCGTGGCGGTGATCGGGGCATCGAAGTACATCACCTTGACCACGCGCAGGTAGTAGAAGGATCCAATCAGCGACATCACCACGGCGAACACGGCAAGCACGATGTACGACGTCTGCCCGGAAGCGATCAGTGCCTGCAGCACGGACAGCTTGGCGTAGAAGCCCACCAGCGGCGGGATGCCGGCCAGCGAGAACATGCAGATCGCCATCACGCCGGCGTAGAGCGGGCTGCGCTGGTTCAGGCCTGCGAGGTCGGAGATCTCTTCGCTCTCGAAGCCTTCACGGGCCAACAGCAGGATCACGCCGAAACTGGCCAACGTCGTCAACACATAGGTCACGATGTAGAACATTGCGGAGCTGTACGCATTGGCGCCTGAGAACGTGTTGCCGTTGACCACGCCCGACAGCAGGCCCAGCAGCACGAAACCCATCTGCGCAATGGTCGAGTAGGCGAGCATGCGCTTGAGGTTGGTCTGCGCAATCGCAGCGAGGTTGCCAATCAGGAGCGAGCCGATTGCCATCACGGCCAGCATCTGCTGCCAGTCGATCGCCAGCGGCAGCAGGCCTTCCACCAGCAAGCGAATCGTGATGCCGAAAGCGGCCAGCTCGGGCGCGCTGCCGACAAGAATCGTGACCGACGTGGGCGCGCCCTGGTAGACATCGGGAATCCACATGTGAAAAGGCGCCGCGCCCAGCTTGAACGCCAGCCCGGAGACGATGAAGACGAGGCCGAACACCAGCACCTGGTGCTTGACCTGGCC
>JBKJOM010000181.1:0-6026 GCA_046595775.1 Ramlibacter sp.
GCCCGGGACTTGCTGCTGCTGCGTTACAACGCCAACGGGTCCCTCGACAGCAGCTTCAACGGTGACGGCAACGGCGACGGCATCATCGTGACATCGCTTGGCAACGGCCAGGATTTCGCCCAGGCCGTGCAGTTGCTGGCTTCAGGCAGCTTTCTCGTTGCAGCCACCACGAACGGCGCCAACGGCACGCTACTCAAGTACAACGCCAATGGAAGCATCGACACCTCGTGGGGCATCAGCGGCAAAGCAACGATACCGCTCGCGTCCGGGCACAGCAGTTTGACGAACATTACCCTGCAGGCAGACGGAAAGATCCTCGTCGTAGGCAATGAGGACAGGGGCCTGGGTGATTCGAGCAACAACATGGTCGTCTACCGGTTCAACGCCGACGGCACGGCGGACACCAGTTTCGATGGCGATGGGAAGCTGAGCTTCGCTCTGGGCAATTACCTGGACACCGCCTTTCAGGTGCTGCAGCAATCCGACGGGAAGATTCTGATTGCGGGCTTGTCGTTTTACAACGCAGGCTACAACCACGGCATGCTGGTGCGCCTGAACAGCAACGGCAGCTTCGATTCCGGATTCGGGCAAAGTGGCGTCGTTTATTCGCCATTTCCGACGCCCGCGGACGACGGCTTCCAGGACATCGTCTTGCAGCCGGACGGCCGCATTCTGGTGGCGGGTTTCCGTGGAGGCCTCTATCCCAACGGCTATGACGTCGCGGTGCTGCGGTACAACAGCAACGGCACGCTCGACACCAGCTTTGGCCAGATGCCGGTCGGAAGCATCGTCTCGTACCAGGCAGGCGCCGCGGCAGTGGCGCTTTATCCAAGCGGGAACATCTTCGACGCGGACCTTGGCTCGCTAGCCTCAGGCGCAGGCGACTATGGCGGGGCCACGCTCACGATTGCCCGCCACGGCGGTGCGGACGTTCAGGACGTCTTCTCCGTGACGGGGGCACTGGCGTTTTCGAACCCTGCGGCGCCCAGTTCGGGCAACCTGTTGCTGAACGGCGCCACGATCGGCACATTCACCAATGCGTCGGGCACGTTCGCCGCCACGTTCGCCAGCGGGGTGACGCAGTCGCAGGTGCGCAGCTTCCTCAATCTGGTTGCGTATTCAAATGCAAGCGCGCCGGCTGGCACATCGATCCAGCTCGACCTGCTGTTCTCCGACGGCAATACCGGCTTCCAGGGCACGGGCGGGGCGGCGACCGCCAGCGCTCAGGCATACATCTTCGTTCCCTCGACCACACAGGACGGCAGCAACAGCGGCGACCTGCTGACGGGAACGATCAACGCGGACACCTTGTTCGGCAATGCGGGCAACGACACGCTGCTCGGGCTGGACGGCAACGACTCGCTGTCCGGCGGCGATGGCAACGACAGCCTGTCCGGCGGCAACGGCAACGACACGCTCGACGGCGGCAACGGCAGCGACACCATGACGGGCGGTGCGGGTATCGATATGTTCAAGGGTGCATACGGCACGGTGGACACCGTCACGGATTTCACGCCCGGCGCGGGTGGCGACTTCACGGACATCGACGCCACGCCCCAGAACTTCATTACCGGCAGCAACCCGTTCAGCACGGGATACGCCCGCCTGCTGCAGTCGGGTGCGGACACGCTGGTCCAGTTGGACATCGACGGACCGACCGGATCGTCTACTTTCCAGACGGTGTTCATTCTCAAGAACACCGCGTCCGAAGCTTTCACCAGCGCGAACTTCGGCAGTGGGGTCGATCCGAACGTGTCGTGGCTGCTCGTTGGCACCGCGGGCAACGACACGCTGTCCGGCACGCAGCATGCAGAGTCGATCCAGGGCCTGGCCGGCGACGACACCTTGTTCGGGCAGGGCGGCGAGGACACCCTCGACGGCGGAACCGGCAACGATTCCATCGATGGCGGTGATGGCGACGACACGCTGCTTTCGGGCGCCGGCAACGATACCTACCAGGGCCAGGGTGGCGACGACACCTTGTCCTTTGCGCCCTCGCCTTCCGGCGTGACGGTGACGAAGCCGCAGACAGGCACGACCAATGGAACGGCTTCCGACGGTTTCGGCGGCACAGACGTCATCGGCCAGGGGACCGCGGACCACCTCATCGGCTCGGCGTTCAACGACATCCTGACCGGCTCACCGGTGTATACGGCACCATGGGGCGAAGTCTTCGGCGATGACAACATTGACGGCGGCGCGGGGAATGACTCGATCAGCGGTCTCGGCGGTGACGACGACCTGAGAGGCGGCCTTGGCAATGACACCATCGATGGCGGAAGCGGCTTTGACTTCGTCATCTACGAAAATGCCGTAGGCGCCGTCACCGTCGACCTGAATGCGGGTGTGGCGTCCGGTGCCGACGGCAACGACACGCTGATCGGAATCGAAGCCGTTGCCGGGTCGGCCTTCAACGATGTGCTGACCGGAAACAGCGGCGACAACTTTATCGCCGGCCTGGGCGGGAACGACACCCTTGATGGGGGCGCTGGATGGGATACGGCGTTCTATTCGCCGGCTAGCGGCGCGGTGAATGTGAATCTTGCAACCGGCACCGCATCTGGCGCGGACGGCAACGACGTCCTGTTCAATTTCGAGGCGGTCCGCGGTTCCTCCTTCGCCGACATGATCATCGGCAACTCGGGCGCGAACGAGTTGGTCGGCAACGACGGCAGCGACACGCTGGTGGGCGGCGGCGGCAACGACACCTTGATCGGTGGTAACACCGGCGACGAAGACCGCGACGACACCCATAGCGGCACCAGCAGCGACGCGTTCGATATCGACGTTGCCGTGTTCACGGGCAACCGTGCCGACTACACGCTGGCCTACAACTCGAGCACAGGCCTGCTCACCGTGACGGACAACGTCGCCGGGCGCGACGGGACGGACACCTTGTTCTCCATCCAATCGCTGCAGTTCGCCGATCAAACCGTTCGGCAGTATTGGGGCGCGGGTCACGTCGATCCCAGCGAGACCTACCTCACGACATCCGTGAATGACGGTCCGTCGTTCCCAGGGAAAGTGCTGCTTGCCGACATCGGTTTCGCGCCGGGTGACCTCATCACGCTCACCATCCTGGGCGCCTATGCCCCCGGTGCTTCCTTTAGCGACACGCGCACCGGCATCCTGGTTGTCTTTTCGGATGGGGTTAACTTCATCGCTCCGCCGGTAGCCACGCAGTTCGTTTCGTTGCCTCAGGCGAGCACCAACGTCGTCACGGACATCCCGCAAGACTTCTTCGTCCCGACCGGGGGCACGACACTGGTCCAGGTCCCTGCCGGCGCGACGATGATCCTGTTCTCGCCCAACGACAGCTTCTTCTCCGATAACTTCGATCCTAACGGGGACTATCAGGGCGCCATTCGCAAGGTCGATGCCGCCACCTTTTTTCCGGGCAACGACCAGCTGTTCGGTGGAGCCGGCAATGACATCCTGATGGGTGGGACGGGGCGGGACACATTTGTCGGTGGCGCGGGCGATGACACGCTCGATGGCGGCGTGATCACCGACCGCATCAACTACACCGACCGCAACGTGTTGTCCTACGCCACGTCGCCGGCGGGGGTGAACATCAACCTCTCCGGCATCAGCGGAGATGGCACCATCGGCCGGGGCACGGTGCAGGACGGGTTCGGCGGCACCGACAAGGTCGCCAACGTCGACTTCATCATCGGCTCGGCTTTCGACGACTTCATCCTGGGTAGCACCGCTGCCATCTTCGAGGAGTTCACGCCAGGCGCGGGCAACGACACTGTGGACGGCGGCCTGATCGACTACGTGCTACGAACCAACACCAACCGGGTCAACTACTCCGGCTCGACAGGCGCGATGACGGTGAACTTGACCACGGGCATCGCGACGGGTGGCAACCAGGGCACCGATACGCTGATCAACATCAACGCTGTGAACGGCTCTGCCTTCGCCGATACCCTGACCGGCTCGAACTCGGCCGCCTCGGAGCAATTTGGAGGCCTGGCGGGCAACGATACGATCGACGGCATGGGGGGCTTCGACCTGGTCCGCTACGACTCTGCAACCAGCGGCGTCAACGTCAACCTCATGACCGGCGTCGCGCTGGATGGTCTGGGCGGCACCGACACCTTGCTGAACATCGAGGGCATCCGCAGTTCGAACTTCAACGACACGCTGACTGGCGGCAACGCGGCGAACGACGCGCTCGAATTTTTCCTGGGTCAAGCGGGCAACGACACCATCGATGGCGGCTCGGGCTATGACCTCATCGACTACGAGACAAGTACGTCGGGCGCCGTCGTCGACCTGGGCGCGGGCACGGCACAGGACGGC
The DNA here is from genome assembly GCA_046595775.1 of Ramlibacter sp. Lineage (GTDB taxonomy): Bacteria > Pseudomonadota > Gammaproteobacteria > Burkholderiales > Burkholderiaceae_C > Ramlibacter. The sequence goes on from JBKJOM010000181.1 coordinate 4,309, forward strand.
CTGGGCGGCACCGACACGTTCTTCAACATCGAAGCCGTCCGCGGTTCGGCGTTCAACGATGTACTTACCGGCAGCGATGGCGCCACCTTCGAGTCGTTCGAAGGCCGCGAAGGCAGCGACACGATCGACGGCAAGGGCGGCACCGACCGAGTGGACTACCAGTTCCACGCCCGGGCCGTGACAGTTGACCTGACAGCCGGGACGGCGGTAGACGCCCACGCGGCCAACCAGACAGTCTTCGACACCGACATCCTCCTGAACATCGAGGACGTCCGGGGCTCATCCTTCGGCGACGTTCTGCGGGGCAACTCGGCGGGCAACCGTTTCGACCCCCTACAAGGCGATGACACGGTGGAAGGGCTTGGCGGCAATGACTACTTCGTGGGCTCGGCCGGGGTGGACACGCTCACCTATGCGAATTCGCCGTCCGGCGTCACCGTCACCGTGTCGCAGAACGGGACCACACCCGGCACTGCGACCGACGGCTTCGGGGGAGTCGACACCATTGAAAGCGGCGCGTCTGACGTGCTCATCGGCTCCGCGTTCAACGATGTGCTGACCGGCTCGGACCTCTACTTTCTCAATGACCATTTCGGCAGCGACGAAATCCACGGCGGTGCCGGCAACGACTCGATCACCGGCATGGGCGGCGACGACGACCTCTATGGCGACGCAGGCAACGACACACTGTTGGGTGGCGACGGGGATGACGAACTGCAAGGCGGGCTCGGCGACGACCTCCTCGATGGCGGCTTGGGCATCGACGCCGTCTCCTACGCAGACGCAACTTCAGCCGTCAATGTCAACCTGGCAACGGGCTTGGCGACGGGGGGCGCCGGCAACGACACGCTCGTCAGCATCGAACAGGTGCTGGGCTCGTCGTTCAACGACACCTTGACCGGTGGCAGCGGAGACGATTCCTTCGCGGGCGGCCTGGGCAACGACGTGATCAACGGGGGCGCGGGAATCGATTTCGTGTACTACGGGTTCGCGACCGGCGGCGTGACGGCGAACCTCGCCGCCGGCTTCGCAACCGGTGCCGACGGCAACGACACGATCTCGAACATCGAGAACCTGGTCGGCTCGGACTTTGCCGACGTGCTGATCGGCAATGCAGTGGGGAACATGATCAGCGGGGGCGCCGGCAACGATTCGATCGTCGGCGGCGACGGCGACGACACGATCGAGGGCGAAGCTGGCGACGACACGATCGACGGCGGCAACGGCAACGACATCGCTGTCTTCGCCGGCAACTTCAATGCCTACTCGATCAGCACCACGGGCACGTCGGGCGAACTCATCGTCTTCGGCCCGGACGGCCGAGACCTCCTGCGCAGCATCGAAATCCTGAGGTTCGACGATCGCGACCTGCCGATGATTTTCGGCACGGCGGGTGCAGACGTGCTGACGGCCCCGGCCAACGCGGGTCCGGTGGTGATCGACGCGGGCGCCGGCGACGACATCCTGACCGCCAACAACAGCGGCGATGCGCTGCTGGGCGGCGCAGGCAGCGACACGTTGATCGGCGGTGACGGCAACGACAACCTCGACGGCGGCACCGGCAACGACACCATGACCGGTGGCGCCGGGGACGACGTCTACGTCGTGGACAGCGCCGGTGACCTGGTCATCGAAGGCGCCAACGCGTTGTCGCAGGAGATCGACCCGATCGACGGCCAGCCGCTCACGGTCAACCTCGGTGGCGGCATCGACAAGGT
>JBKJOM010000188.1:0-24985 GCA_046595775.1 Ramlibacter sp.
GTGTGGGGCACAACCTGCAAGATCACATGGTCGTCTCGGTCAGCAGTGAGGTCAGCGAACCGGTCAGCATGGGGGCCTATTCGCCGGCGGTGATGAAGGCGGCGATGGCGCAATACCAGAAAGATCACACAGGATTGCTGGCTTCCAACCTCCTGGAGGCTGGGGCTTTTGTCTGTGCGGATGGGCAGCATGACTGGCCCGAATTGCAGTCCTTCTTCCATACCAATCAGATGCGCCTCTATCCGGAGGACGGACCGCGGACTCGCCCTGGGATTGCGGTGAGCACCTACGTCAACCGTCCTCGCAGCAAGGGCCGTGTCAAGCTGGGCTCGGCCGACCCGCTCGACCGTCCCGTCATCGACCCCAACTACCTGTCCGACCCCGAAGACATGCGATTGGCGGTGGCCGGTGTTCGCCATAGCCTTCAGGTACTTGCCCATTGCGCATTTGACGAGGTGCGCGTTGGAGCGGTTCAGGGATTGAGTGCGCAGGACGACGACGTCACGCTCCAGGCGTATGTGCGCGAGCGTGCCCAGACCGCCTGGCATGTCAGCGGCACCTGCAAGATGGGCGTCGACGCGATGGCCGTCGTGGACCCGAAGCTGCGGGTCCATGGCATGCAGGGACTGCGTGTCGCGGATGTGTCGGTCATGCCCAACGTCGTCAGTTCCAACACCAATGCGGGCGTCATCATGATCGCTGAAAAGGCGGCCGACCTGATTGCGGCTGCGCGCTAACAAGGACCGAGATGCCCACCTTCACCCATGATGGCCATGCCATCCATTACGAAGTGCACGGTTCAGGGGCCCCTGTGCTCCTGCTTCACGGCATCTGTGTGAGCTTTGCGGGCAACTTCGCAGCGTGGGGATGGATAGAGCGCCTGACGGGGCGTGGATTGCAGGTCATCGGCATGGACTTTCGCGGGCACGGCAAGAGCGCCAAGTCGCATGACCCGAAGGACTATGGTCTTGAGAACCTGGCCAGCGATGTCCTGGCACTTCTCGATCATCTGAAACTGGCGAAAGCCTCACTCGTGGGCTATTCGATGGGAAGTGCCGTCGCCTTGCGACTGCTCCACACGCATCCGGACCGATTCAACCAAAGCGTGTTGATCGCAACGGGTGATGGATTGATCGGGATCGCCCCTTACACCTTGTCGGAGGTTTGCTCGGCATTGAGACCTGCACTCGAAAGGCCGGAGTTCCCTGCCGAGTTGCCTTCTCACATTGCGGCGTACTGGACCTTCGCATCAAAGGTGGGTGGAGATCGACTGGCTTCGCTGGCTGCCGCCAGCGCTCCCATGCCGGCGACCACGGCCTCGGAAGCTGCCACGATTGAAGTTCCGGTGCTTGTCGTCAGCGGTCAAGTGGATCCTGTCCTGGGCCAGGGAGCGCGCTTGGCGGCAACGATGCCGGTGGGGAAATACCTGGAGGTCGCTGGAGCCGACCACTTCGCGCTGGCTGCCGATGCGCAGGCGCAATCTCAAGTGGCCAGTTTCCTGGCCGGGTAGCGCGCTTTCAGGCGCTCACAGCCAGCGGCTCGCTTGTCGGCTGGCGCCGCGGCAATCGCGCATTGAAGGTGGTGCCTTCGTCCTCGATGGACCGGACCGCCAGCGTGCCGTTGTGGGCGCGCACGATTTCGCGGCAGATGTAGAGGCCCAGTCCCAGATGATGCGGCGACCGGCGCTCCTCTTCGCCCGTGCCACGTTGGCGTGGCTCGAAAATCCGCACCCGATCCTTGGCAGAAATGACCTTGCCCAGGTTGTGGACGCTAAAGCCAACATGGTTCGGCTCCGCGGAGACCACCACCGTCACTGGCGACTCCCGCGCGCCATAGATCACGGCGTTCTCAAGCAGGTTCGACAGCAACTGGCCCAGGCGCCCTTCGTCCCACTCGCCATGCGTGTCGTCCACCGCGCCCAGCAGCGCGATCGGGGTGGCGGGGTGGCGAATGCGGGTCTCGTTCAAGATGCCCTCGAACATGTCGTTCAGTGATCCCGGCTTGACGCTGATCGGCATCAACCCGTCCGACTGCGCGCGCGAGAAGTCGACGATCAGTTCAACAATGCTCTGGATGCGCTTGGCAGCGTTGACGATCGGCAGCGCGGTCTCCTCGGTCAACTGCCCGGTGCGCGTCAACAGGTCGGCGGACAAGCGGATGGTTCCCAGCGGATTGCGGATGTCGTGCCCGAGCATCCCCATGAACAGGTTGTTGGAACGCTCGACCTGTTCCGTGTAGCGGGCTGCGGCTTCGGTGATGGACTGGTCGATCGCCTCGTTGAAGCGCGTTAGCTGCTGCATTTCGTCGGCCCCCGACCGACTGCCATGCTCCTCGGTCCACATGCGCAAGACGCTCGCGCGCAGGGCGCGGTACTCGGTAAGCATGGCGTCGATGCTGAAGCCGGCGACGATGCGCGTATCGGCATGGGTCTCGGCGGCCGTGTCGCCGTCAGCCGCGTCGCGCTCGCCTTCGCCGCGCGACTTGGCGATCTGCTCGGCGGCGGTCTGCGGGGCGTCGAGGTCGTCGGCAATTTCGCGCAGCATCTGAGCCGCGTGGTCGCGCAATGCCTTGCGGTCCATGGCCTTGCCACCATGGGGTACCGTCGATGCGAACTCCTCCCACGCTGCCAGGATTCTTTCAGAGTGAACGCGCAGGAATTCAGACAATCGCATCAGGGCTCCTTGTTGCCTTCAGTCTCGCAAGCATCGCAGCTTCGTTGCCGTACTCAAAGATCACCGCCCAGTGGGCACAATGCACACGTGAGTATCCCCCTTCTTCCCGCTGCTGAGCTACGAGGCGGGATTCGCGCACAACCCCGTGAAGCCGGCAGATCTCGGCGAACTGGCGCGGCTGCTGCAGCTCGCTGCCGTTTCAGGGCCCTAGGCCGGCCGCTTGCCTGCCCGCAATGAACACAGTACTGTGGCCGGCACAGGAGGAGGCATGATCAAGAAGGGGTGGACGTTCTCGGGCGGGTTGGCGGGCATTGCGGTCGCAGTGGTGGTGGGCTACGCCATCTTCAAGATCGAGCAGGTGACGCGCTTTATCGGCCGGTTCATGGGCACGCAGCCCACCGTGACCGAGGTCATCACGTCGGGCAATTCGATCGTGATGCGGACGCCCGGCGGCACCCTGGAAGTCGCCCACATCAAGGCCTACGAAACCGTGAAGCGAACCTCGCCGGGTGTGTCGATCCTGTGGGGGCAGATCGATACGGGCACGACGGTTTCGGAGATCGATGTTGCGGTGCTCTTTCGCTATCACATCCCGCTGCTTCGCGAGTGGCCGATTCAATGCGACCGGGGGCTTTGCGTGGTGCGTGCAGCAGCGATCGCACCGACGCTGCCGCCCGCGATCTACACCGACGAGATCCGCAAGCGCACGAGCAGTGGATGGGCACGCTTCGACAAGGTCGAAAACCTCTCGGCACTGGAGAAGAGCCTCACGCAAGAGCTGTCCTCTCGCGCCTCGTCTTCGAGGAACATCGCCGCTGCGACCGATGCCGGGCGGAAAACAGTCAAGGAATTCGTCGCGACCTGGCTCCTGAAGAACCACGCCTCGCCGGCGGCACCCAAGCCGCGCATCGTCGTGCTCTTCCCCGGCGAGAAAGAAGAGGAGCAGCGCAGGGATGACTGATTGCGCCCCTGCGCACGGCCCTCCATGCCGACCCAGTTGACCCTGGTCAATCGAAGTTGCAGGCAGGCGGGCTATGTTCCCACGCACCGCTGTTGGAGACCCACCGTGAAGACCATCCTGATCCCCGTTGCCTTTCTTGTTGCAGCCCTCGGCTGCGGCCAGGCGTTCGCGAACGCGAAACTCGCGCAGGACAAGCAGTGCATGCAGTGCCACGCCATTGACAAGGACACCATCGGCCCTTCGTTCACGAAGATCAAGGCCATTTACCGACAGATGAAAAAACCGGAATCGAAACTCATTGCGGTGATGAGGTCCGGCAGCGACGCCCATCTCGGGCCGATGTCGGGTCGCGCAAGGATGCCTGACGACAGCGAGCGGCCCCCCCTGAGCGACCGGGAGGCGAAGCAGCTTGCGCGCTGGATATTGTCTTGATGCTTTGGGTCGCGCCACGGGTCGCCCCCGCAACATGCACAGGCCCTGCGACTCGCCGCCTCCCGCACCGGGCCACGACAAATTCCTACACCGGCATGCTGTAAAGCTCGACAGCTCCCCGGCTGCAGCGGCCGAAAAATGCGCCATCCCTCCAGTGGAGAACGCCATGGCCGACGAAGCAGACCTTGCATTCGATTCCGAACAGCGCCACCTGTCTCTCGCGCTTGCCGCGCAACGCGGCCGACAGAAGGTGCTCCAGCCGGTTGGCGCCTGCCACTACTGCGCGAACACGGAGAATTTGGAGGCTCGCTTGTTCTGCGACGCTGATTGCGCTGCTGACTGGGAATACGAGAATGCGCTGCGGCGGCGGCTGGGGTTGCGTGGGCCGGTCGGCTCGCAGGTACCCACGACTCATTGACCCGAGGGTGCCCGACAGGAGAGGCAGTCCGTGGCAGACTGTCTGGGCCGCGCCCACGCGTGGCCCACCGATGAAGGCCGCAATGATGAGCAAGAACACGATCTGTCTCTGGTACGACGGTACCGCCCTCGACGCGGCGCAGTTTTATGCAAAGACCTTTCCCGATAGCGAAGTGAAGGCCGTATATCACGCGCCAGCCGACTATCCCTCGGGGAAGCAGGGTGACGTGCTGACGGTGGAGTTCACCGTATGCGGTATCCCGTGCCTGGGCCTCAATGGCGGGCCGGCGTTCCAGCACAACCAGGCTTTCTCATTCCAGATCGCGACCGATGACCAGGCCGAGACCGATCGACTGTGGGATGCGATCCTGGGCAATGGCGGCGAGGCCAGCGCCTGCGGCTGGTGCAAGGACAAGTGGGGACTCAATTGGCAGATCACGCCGCGAGCCCTCACCGAAGCGATCACCGATCCCGATTCCGCTGCCGCCAAGCGCTCCTTCGAAGCGATGATGGGGATGGTGAAGATCGACATCGCCAGGATCCAAGCGGCGCGGCGCGGTTGAGCACGCAGTCGGGCTGCGCTCCTTGACATCCCGTATCGCGACCTTGCGCGACCAGGCCGTCGCCATGGCGCGTGAGCCGTCGTTCCGCGAGGGGGCGGTCGACGCAGCCCCGATGGCAATCGGCATTGCCGCTTGGGGGCTGGTGGCCGGCGTCGCCATGGCCAAGAGTGGCATGGGCATTTCGCTGGCCATCTTCATGTCGGTGATCGTGTATGCCGGCTCCGCGCAGATCGCATCACTGCCGCTCATCACGGCCGGTGCGCCGATGTGGGTGGTGTGGGCGACCACGGCTTGCGTCAGCCTGCGGTTCATGGCGTTCAGCTTTCACTACCGCCCGTTCTTCGCGCACCTGTCGCGCGGCAACCGCGTCGCGATCAGCTACCTGATGGGCGACATCAACTTCGCTTTGTTCATCCGCCGGTTTCCCGAGCCGGTGCCGGGCCACGGCCACACCGGCTACTTTCTCGGCTGCGCACTGGTGACGTATGGGATCTGGCAGGTCTCCATCATCGCGGGCATCCTGGCAGGGGCTGCGATTCCCGCATCCTGGGGACTCGGCTTTGCCGGGACGATGGCACTGCTCGCGCTGACCTGCACGCAGCTGCGCAACACGTCCACCGCCGTCGCTGCCGTGGTGGCCGGGTGCGCCGCCGTCGCCGCCTATGCGCTTCCGCTGCGCCTGAACATCGTAGTGGCGATTGCGGCCGCGGTGGCGGTCGGCGTGCTGGCCCACCACGCGCGGCCCGGCCCTCCCGGAGACCCGGCATGAGCGCGCTGCAAATCTTTCTCACCACGCTGGGCATGGCCGCTGTCACGCTGTTGTGCCGCTCGTTCTTCCTGCTGCCCAAGGGTGAGTTGCCGATGCCCCACTGGTTGCGGGAAGGGCTGCGCTACGCGCCCACCGCCGCACTCGCAGCCGTCGTCACGCCCGAGCTCGTCATGACACAGGGCCACATCGTCGATTCCCTTCTCGATGCGCGCATTTTCGGCGCGCTCGCAGGCCTGGCTTTCTACGCGTGGCGGCGCAGCCTGTTCGGCACCATCGTGTGCGGAACCGGAGTGATGCTGGCGTTGCGGTTTGGAATGGGTTGGTAGGGTGAAGCCAAGTCGAGCATGTGCGTGGCCTGCAGGACGCCGAAGGCGTTTGACATGGCCGCCGCCCCGCGCGCACTGCTCGATGTGAACGTGTTGATCGCGTGCACGGCCACAGGCATGTGACCGACGCCGACCTGCTCGCGCTCGCCGTCCGCCGACAGGGCGCCCTGGCTTCTTTCGACACCGCCATGCCGGTGTCGGCAGTGCGCGGTGCCGGCAAGAAGCATTTGTTGGCGATCTGAAGGCCTGGGCCCGACGCGGCGTGGGCGCACGGATGAGTAGGCGCGGAAGCGTCTGATGAAGACCCAGTCCTACGCCGCACTCGGACATGCCTGACTAACATTCGGCCATGACCCAAATCCACAAAGCCATCTCTGCAGAACATGACAGTGCCCTTGCCGGCCGGAGCTTGGGCATCGCCATTCGCGAGGCGTTTGCAGGCGCGCCTGCCGATGCAATCGTTGTCTTTGCTTCGGCCCAGCATGACTATGCCGCACTGTTATCCGCGCTCGCCGATGCTTCGGGGTGCGAAGTGATCGCTGGGGCCTCGTCCGCCGGAGAATTCACTCAAGACCGGCGTGGTGACGGCGAGGTCTCGGCCATGGCGCTGCGTTCCGAGTCCATGCGCTTCAGTGTCGGGATTGGCAGGGAAATGAGCGCGGATCCAGCCGGTGTTGCGGCCCAACTTGTCTCTCGTTTCCAAGGTGTCCGGGAAAGCCCGATGCCGTATCGCGCGGCATTGGTGATGACCGATGCCCTGGCCGGCCATACGGATGCGCTTGTCGAGGAACTGACGCTGGCCACCGGCGGGAATTACCGGTTCTTTGGTGGCGGTGCTGGCGATGATGGCCGGTTCCAGAAGACCCACGTGTTCGCAGGGCGCGAGGCGATCACCAACGCCGTCATCGCCCTGGAGATTCTCTCCGACAAGCCGTTGGGGGTTGGCGTCGCGCACGGGTGGCTGCCGGTCGGCGAGGGCCTGCGGGTCACCGAAGCCCACGGCATGACGATCGTGAGCCTGAATGGCGCACCAGCCGTCGAAGCCTTTCACGAACATGCCGAACAGACCGGTCAGTCTTTCGATGAAAAGGAACCGATGCCTTTTTTCCTCCACAACGTGATCGGCATTCAGGGAACCGAGGGATATCGCCTGCGCGTGCCGCTCGCGATCGGCGAGGACGGCTCGGTGGCGTGCGCAGCGCCGGTACCCGAGGGGGCCATCGTGCATTTGATGAAGGCGAGCGAAGAATCCGCGGTTCTCGCCGCAAGGCGCGCTACATCGGCCGCATTGCAGGCGCTTGGAGGGCTGAAGCCGGGCGCGGCCTTTGTGTTCGACTGCGTCGCCACGCGGCTGCGGCTCGGCAAGTCGTTCGACGACGAACTTCAAGCTTGCGCCAATCTGCTGGAACCGGCGGGCTTCGTTGGCTGCAACACCTACGGTCAGATCGCGCGGGCGGAAGGCCAGTTCGGGGGCTTCCACAACTGCACTGCAGTGGTGTGCGTGCTCCCCGCGTGAGGCGTGACACCTTCGGAACTCCTGGCGAGCCTGGTCTCGCTTGCCGCCGCCAGCAGCCGGTCGGAGTCTGCGAAGAAGGCGGCGGCGGTCCTGGGCTGCGAGGAACTGCTGCTCTTTGTCCGTGACGCCGAGGTTGGCGCCTGGGTCCCGGCGCCGGGCTTGCCCAAGACCCTTCATGGGGGGCCCCTTTGGCGCGCGTTTCTCAAGCGCTGCGCCACCTCAGGTTCGGACGTTACCGAGGACGAGGTAGACCTGCCGCGCGGTCGGCTGCGCAATGTCATCGCGATCCGGCAGGACGACGTCCTCGCCGCGCTGCTGGGGGGCGACCCGCAGCCCGATACGGTTGAATCGTTCAAACAACAGTTGCCCCTGCTCGGGGCCATGCTGAAAGCAGAGCATCGCCTGGCCGCCGGCGAAGCGCAGGTGCGCGAGGCGGGCCTCGCCGCGGACCGGGCGCATGCGCTGGTCAGGGCGCTGGACGCGGCTCGCGCCGCCGCGGCAGGCTTGAATGAGCAGTTGCGCAGCGAACACGCGCGCAAGGATGAATTCCTGGCCATGCTGGCGCACGAGTTGCGCAATCCGCTGGCGCCGCTGCTCAATTCGCTGGCCCTGTTGCGCCGGATGGAGCGACCGGAGGTGGCGGACCTGCGCCGGCACTTCAATGTGATGGGGCGGCAAGTGCATCAGTTGACCCGGTTGGTGGACGATCTGCTCGATGTCTCGCGCGTCAGCCGTGGCCTCATTGAGCTGCGGCGGGAACCGCTTGCGGTCTCCGAAATTCTCGAAATTGCCATCGAGGCCGCGCGGCCCGCGCTGGAGGCGCGTAGCCATCGCGTCGAACATTTCGGCGAACCGGGAGAAGTCTTCGTCAACGCCGATCGCGTGCGTCTGACGCAGGTCTTCGCAAACCTGTTGCAAAACGCGGCGAAGTACACGGACCCCGGCGGCACCATCGGACTTGGCATTGCGACCGACCTCGGCCGGGTTTCGATACTGGTGCGTGACAACGGTATCGGCATTCCCCCGGACATGCTGTCTCGCATCTTTGACCTGTTCGAGCAGGTCCCCGTGTCACTGGACCGCTCCCAAGGGGGGCTCGGCATCGGGCTCACGCTGGTGCGCACACTCGCCGAACTGCACGGAGGCCGTGTCACCGCCCACAGCGCGGGGCTCGGGCACGGTAGCACCTTCACGGTCAGCCTTCCCATCGTCAACGCGCCGAAGGCGCGCATCGCATACGAAGTTCCGGAACCGCCCAGCGTGAATGCACGCGTACTCGTCGTCGATGACAACGCGGACGCTGCCAGCACTCTTGCGGAGATCTTGCAAATCATGGGTGCCGAGACACGGATCGCTGGAGACGGGACTTCCGCGCTGATAGCCGCCCAGGCGTTTGCACCTGACATTGTGTTCCTGGACATCGGACTGCCCGGCATCGATGGGTATGAAACTGCACGTCGGCTGCGATACATTCCCGGGCTGTCGATGCGCATCGTGGCATTGACGGGCTACGGCTCGGCTGAAGACCGCGAACGCTCCCGCATGGCGGGCTTCGATGCCCATTTCGTGAAGCCGGTCACGAGTGATCAAATCCAGCAGGTGCTCAGCTCCGTCACGAATTCGCGCGCATCCGCCTGATGCGGGCCGGCCACCAGCGCGGCTGTCCCTGTCATGCCGCCGGCTTACGCTGTTGTACCTATCGCCGGCACCCTTTCGGAAGAGCAATGACGGTCGTAGGCGGCCCAATTTTCCCGGCGTAAGTCGTATCATCTTCCGCACAAGGCGGACACCCGTTCCTGCCGAAGGAGAAATTGAATGCGACTCAGACAATTCCTGGGATTGATGGGCGGCTCGCTCATCGCGGCGGGGCTGCCCTTCGGTTCGGCCTTTGCGCAGCGGCAGGGCGATGAAGGCGAATACCAGATCCTGCAGGCGCGCTACGGAACGCCTTCGCGCAACATCGACGTCACGAGCCGCCTGAAAGAACTCGCGCGCACTGACGCCAAGGTGCAGATATCGAACAACCTGTTTGGCGAAGACCCTGACTTTGGCCGCGTCAAGACGCTGCGCATCTATGCGCGGGGCCGGGATGGCGGGACGCGCACCTTCGAATATCGCGAGGGCGATGTGATCGATGGCGCGCAATTCACCGGCTGGGGCGGCGGACAGTGGGGCCAGGGTGGCTGGCGAGGTGGCTGGGGCGGCCGGGAGGCTACCCGGCTCTCGCTCTACATCGTTTCGGCGCGTTACGGCGATGGCAGGCGCTACGCCGACGTGACCAACCGCGTTCGCTCCATGGTTCGCGACGGCCGGCTCGACATCAACGTCGACAACGACACCCTGGGTGTCGACCCGGCACGCCGCAGGCAAAAGTCGCTGCTGGTCGTGTACTCGTTCAATGGCAGCCAGCAGGAAATACGCGTCGACGAACAGGGCCGCCTGACATTGCCCTAGGCATCCAGCCAGGCGCGGACGGCGCCGTTGAATGCTTGCGGCGCCTGCGTCATCACCCAATGGCCAGTGCGCAGACCCTGCGCCGAGCCGCCGGGCAAGGCCTGCACGCGCTCCAGCCAGCGCGGGGAATGGAACATGAAGGGCTTCCGGTCGCCATAAAGGTAGAGCACCGGGCATTCTGGCGCCACCTGCACCGATTTCTTCAGCCCGCCAGTCCAGGCGAGCCAGTAGGGATAGTTCATGCCCGCGTGCATCAGTGACGGCTCCGACGGGCAGCGCAGCGCGCGCGCCATGCGGCGCGTCATCGCATCGCCGATGCGCCCGCCGATCTTCCACGCCAGCGCCAGCCACCACTGGTAGCCCACGAGGCCCAGCTTGGCCTTGCCCGACAGCGAACGCATGAAGGCGCCGCTGTTGCTGTCACCGATGTCCACGCCGATGATGCGCGCCACACGCTGTGGGTGCCGCATCGCGTACTGGTAGCCGAACACGCAACCCCAGTCATGCAGCAGCAGCGTGACGGGCTGGGCGGGACTCACCCGATCGACGATCGCGGCGTACAGCGCGACCAACTCGTCGAGCGAGCGCATGCGGCGCGCATCGCCCGCCGCGAAGCCAGGCTGCGTGAAGCGCACGCAGCGGTACCGGTCCTTGAGCGCATCGACCGTGGCATCCCACAGCGCCAGCGTGTCGGGCCAGCCGTGCAGCATGACGATGGTCTCGGGCCCAGTGCCTTCGATGCGGACTTCGACGCCTTGTACAACTTCGATGTGGATAGTGGCGGGCATGTCTTGCAGGATACCGTGCTGCTCAGGCAAGGCGCCGGAACCACAGGACCGATAGGATCACCGCGGGCGTCCAGCTGCATGTGGATCCAGGCGCACTCGCCGTAGCTTGCCGGCCGTCCACGGTGCCCAGCCCCTACCCGGAACTCAAGCGGAGATCGCCGCCGTCCGGGTTTCGAGCCACTGCAGCGCAGCGCCCGATAGCAGCGGCGCCAGGCGCTTCTGCACATCCACGTGGTATTCGTTCAACCACGCGACCTCGTCGGCCCGGAGCATTGATACTTCGATGCAACGCGTGTCGATCGGGCACAACGTGAGCGTCTCGAACTTCAACATCTCGCCGAACGCGCCTTTCTCGGGCGTGTCGAACGGCACGTTGAGCACCAGGTTCTCGATGCGCACGCCCCATTGGCCGGGACGGTACAGGCCCGGTTCATTCGAGGTGATCATGCCGGGCTCCATCGCCATGTGCGGCTCGACCACGGCCTTGGAGATGGTCTGCGGGCCTTCATGCACGTTCATGAAGTAGCCCACGCCGTGCCCGGTGCCATGGCCGAAGTCCATGCCCGCTTGCCACAGCGGCAGGCGCGCCAGCGTGTCGAGCATCGGGCCCGGCGTGCCGCGCGGAAACACGGCCAGCGACAGGCCGATCATGCCCTTGAGCACCAGCGTGTAGTCGCGCTTCTGGGCAGCGGAGACGGTGCCGATGGGCCAGACGCGCGTGATGTCGGTCGTACCGCCCTTGTACTGCCCGCCTGAATCGATCAGCAGCAGGCCGTCCCCCTCGATCCACGAAAAATGATCGGGCATCGCTCGGTAGTGCGGCATCGCGCCGTTGCCGTTGAAGCCGGCGATGGTGCTGAAGGAGCGGCCGACAAAACCCGGGCGGCGGCTGCGAGCCTCGCTGATCCACTCGTCCACGTCCAGCTCGGACAGGCGCTGGCCGCGTGCCAGTGCGTCCTCGAAGCGCGCGTAGAACTCGCACATCGCGGCGCCGTCCTGCTCCATCGCGACCCGCACGAAAGCGGCCTCGGCATCGGTCTTGCGGCTCTTTGCAAAGGTGCTGGGGTTGACGGCCTCGATCACCTTCACGGCTTTCGGCACCGCCTCACGCAGGCCGACCGTGATGCGGCGCGGGTCGATGAGCAACACGGCGTCGGCGGGCAATGCGGACAGTGCGGCGGGTGCCCGCGCATAGGCTGCGACCGTCACGCCGTCGGCCGCCAGGCGCGCAGCCAGCGCGGCATCGCACTTGCCGTCGGCAATGAAGAGCGTGGCTTCGTCGGCATCCATCAGCACGTGCGCGACGAACACCGGGTTGTAGGTGACGTCGGCGCCGCGCAGGTTCAGGAGCCACGCGACATCGTCCAGTGACGAGATGAAGTGGTGCGTCGCCCCGGCGGCTTTCACTGCGGCGCGAACCTGGGCGAGTTTGTCGGCACGGGCTACCGTGGCTTCGGGCGGCAGGTGTTCGTACACCGGTGCGAGTGGCAGGGACGGGCGGCCGGGCCAGGCGGCTTCGAGCAGGTCGACGTTGCTCTTCTCGACGATGCCGGCTTCGGCCAGCGCGGTGCGCAACTGCTTCGCCGTAGCCAGGCTGAGCACCTGTGCGTCAAAACCCAGCACCTGCCCGCGCTGCAACGTGGCAGCAATCCAGTCGCTGACCGGCTTGAACGCGCCGGTCGAAATTTTCTCCAGCTCGACACCGGTGCCGGCAAGCTCGCGCTCGGCCTGCGACCAGTAGCGGCTGTCGGCGAACAAGGCGGCCTTGTCGCGAGTGACGACGAGCGTGCCCATGGAGCCGGTGAAGCCGCTGAACCATTCGCGTCCCTGCCAGCGGGGTGGCAGGTACTCGGAGACGTGGGGGTCGGCAGACGGAACGAGCAGGGCGTGAACATCGGCAGCGCTCATGACGCGGCGAAGTTCCGTGATCCGCAGGCGGATCGGGGAGACGGGTGTGTCCATGGTCTTCAGGGGGTAGGTAGAAGGCGGAACCGCCATTGTCCAATATTGCGCAAGCACCTCACGACGGCGCGGCCCGGTGGCACCGTGCGGCTTCACTCCAATGGCGCCGGCCCCGAGTCGGGCACGTCTTCCCGCCTGAGCGCCAGCGCCAGCTCATTGCGGGCGATGTTTGCCGATTGCGTCTTGTTCTCGACATACCAGATGCAGTACACAGCGTGCTCGCTGCAATGCTCCACCGTCATGACAGGGCCACCGGCACTCCTGCGCACCTTGTCGCCGCGCTCGTAAGTGGATGCCATGCCAAAGGATGCCTTAGGCAGGCCGGCGCCTGTAAGGAGTTGTCGAGCTTGCGGGGTGCGGCGGTTGCGAAACGCACCGTCAACTTACCGGTTCGATCAATCCAGTGTCGCCTAGCGCGCAGCGGCCTCCGCCGGCATCGGCCTTTTTACGACGCCGAAACTTGCAGCGGCCAGCAGGCATGCAACGCCGGCAAACAGGAAGGCCGGCGCGTAGCTGCCGATGACGTCGCGCGTGACGCCGGCGGCAACGGTCATCAGGCCGGCCGCGAGATGGTGCGATGCAAAGATCCATGAGAACACTGCGGGCCCGACGTCCAGCCCGAAACTTTGCACCGTGAGCTTGACCGTCGGCGGTACGGTGGCGATGAAGTCCAGGCCATAGACCACGGCGAAGATCAACATCGCTGCCGGCGAGACGTTTGCATACACGAGCCACACCAGGGCGATGCCGCGAAAGCCATAGTAGATGGCCAGCAGCCAGCGATTGTCGTAGCGGTCCGAGAGCCAGCCCGAGCCGATGGTGCCGATCATGTCGCACACGGCGATCACGGCCAGCAGCCAGGCGGAAATGCCGAGCGGGATGCCCAGGTCGTTGCAGAAGGGCACCAGATGTGACTGCGTGAGGCCGAAGCTCGAGACGCCGCAAATCGCGAACGTCACGGTGAGGATCCAGAACATGCGGCTCTTCACGCCCACGGCGAGCGCGGCGAGACTCAGCTGAATGAAGTTCGACGTCGGCCTGGCCGGTACGGGCACCGGCGAGGTGGCGCCCAGCGGCTGCAGGCCGATGTCCTGCGGCCGGTCGCGCGCCAGCCAGAGGAAAAGCAGCCATGACAAGAAGGATCCGATCGCCGGGATCAGCAGCGCGACGCGCCAGCTCGACACTTCGCTGACCCACGCGGCCAGGGGCATGAAGATCAACATGCCCGTTGCCACCGAGGCGCCGAGCATCCCCACGGCGAGGCCGCGATGCGTGATGAACCAGCGCGCGGGCACGACCGCAGTGAGCTGCATGGCGGTAATGCCCGGGGCGAGCCCGAGCAGCACGCCCATGCCCAGCCACAACTGCCAGCGCTCAGTCATCGTGATGGACATCAGCAGGCCGACCATCAGCAGCGTGCCGGAGATCGCGGTCATGCGCCGCGGGCCATAGCGCAGCATCAGGCCGCCGGCCAGTGGCGCGCAGAGCCCGAAGATCGCCAAACGCAGGCCCTGCGGCGCCGCGAGTTCGCCAATGCTCCAGCCCAGCTCCTTCGACATGGGAAGGATCAGCACGGCCGGCACGCCCATGGCGGACGTGGCGAATGTGGTGTAGAGGAAGGCAAGGCCCAGCATGACCCAGGCGTAATGCAGGCGGGACGATGCGAGGACCCTGGGCAATTTCGTGGGCGCACTGTTCATGTCAGCGACTTCATCCTGATCAAGCCAGAACCGGATCGCAGCTTATCGGACTTCAGCTCCGGGTGCTCTTCGAGGTACCAGGGTTCGTAGTCGCCATCGGCGCCACCGCATACCGGGCAACCCACACGGCCGTTGACCCTGTTGCTGTCGTACAGGTCCTTGCCCTTCAGCCCGCTTTCGAAATCGGCCTTCGGGATCGACATGGTGCGTTGCGATCCGATGCCAAAGCAGTTGGGGCAGAAGGCATGGCCGGGCGCGAGCGACTTGCCGTCGCCCACCAGGTTGCGCGTGCGGTCGGACCAGCGGACGGGCGGGATGTCCGGGCCGGGCGCGCCGGCGGTTTTTTCCACGGAGGCACTGGCTTCGATGGACGTCGTTTCACCGCCAGCAACGCGCACTGTCATCCGCGCGCGATAGTGTCCATAGCCCAGCGCCAGCCCTTCCATTTCAACGGTCACGGGTCCGTCGTCCTGTGGCCGCTGCTCACTCCTGCAGCCGCGAAACAGCGGCACGACGCCGTCGTAGTCCTGCTGGTAGGCCAGTGTGGCCAGGCGCACCGAATGTCGGCGCGGATGGCGATAGACCTCGGAGTACAAGCCGATGGCGCCCTGGTGGGATCGCCGCACGCCGAAGAACAGTTGCCCGACCAGCACTTCGCGCGCCGACAGCCTGGCAAAGGCATCCTTGACTTCAGGTTCCCAGAGTCGCCGCACCAGGCTCGGCCATGAATTGTCTGTCAGCATGAAACTTCGCTTCTCAAGCCGTGAGCTTACAGGCCTTCGCCGTCGATCGCTTTCTGCACGGCGCCATAGAACTCCTCGCGCGCGTTGATGGCAGCAGTGTCGGTGGCCCCCCGGGCCCAATTCGCATTCGAGACGATCACCAGCTTGCGCTTCGGGTCGATGAAGATGCCCTGGCCAAAGATGCCCCGCGCGGCGAAGCTCCCGCTCGAGTAGGTCCACCACTGGTAGCCATAGCCGCGGCCGGGTTGGCCGATGTCCGCGCGTGTCGTTGTCGCCTCGGCGAGCCATCCCTCGGGCAGGATCGACTGGCCGTTCACCCGCGCGCCATCGAGGATGAAGACGCCCAGTCGCGCATAGTCGCGCGGTGCGGCCTGGACGCAGCAACCGCTGATTTCCCGTCCGGTCTTGCTCAGGATCCAGGTGGCCTGCTGCTCCATGCCCGCCGGCACCCAGATCTTTTCCGAGAGGTAATCGGCCAGCGGCTTGCCGACCGCGTTGCCCAGGAGGATTCCCACCAGGTTGGTCTCGCCGGTGCTGTAGTTCCAGCGCGTGCCGGCCGGCGCCGCGCGCGGCAAGCGACGCATGTAGTCCACCAGCGCGTCGACGCCTTCCGGGGGCTTGTGCTTGTTGAACTGCGCGACATCCGATTGGGGGTCGGCGTAGTCCTCGTTCCACTTCACGCCCGAAGTCATGGTCAGCAACTGGCGAATGCTCACCGCGTCGTAGGCCGAGCCCTTCATCTGCGGGATGTAGTCGCTGACCTTGTCGTCCATGCTCTTGATGCGGCCGTCCCTGAGGGCCGCACCCACGAGCGTCGAAGTCATCGACTTCGCCACGGAAAAGGAGGTCCAGCGGCCGCTGTGGTCGAAGCCCAGGCCGTAACGCTCCATGCGCAGCTTGCCGTCATGCACGACGAGCAGTGCCGCACTGCGCTGGCCGGCCATGTACTGGTCGACATCGACCGCGAGCTTCAAGGGCGGACCGGGCGGCAGTGGCGAGGGCGTAGCGCCGGCCGGCACGACGTGCGCCTTGGCCAGCAGCGGGATCCGGTCAAGCGCGCGAAACGCCGCGTCGCGCTGTGGCTGGTTCCAGAACAACAGGTCGCGGTTGGTGGGCACGGTGGCCAACAGGCCGCGCGTTTCCTTGTCGAGGCTCAACCAGCCGGCCACGCCGGCGATGGCGACGACACCCAGGGCGGCCAGCGCGAATTTCCTCAATGTCATCGGATCGCTCTCTTCGTTTTAGCCATCATCCTAATCGGGCCTGCCGGCACCCTAGAATCCAGCGCATCGCTTCGCAACCGTCCGCCAGGCATGTGCAACCGTTACCGTCCCGCCAGCGTCACCTACGTGCGTGACGTCTTCGGCTTCACCTCCATCAAGGAGCGCGAGCCCGATGCGGCTTTCAACACCGGCGGCATCGGCCCGTGGCAGCAAGGCCCCTTCGTGCGCAAGGAGGGCCTGGACGTCGGGCAGTGGGGTCTCATCCCCTGGTTCAGCAAGAGCAAGCGGCCCACCGGCAAGCTGGGCAAGCCGATCAGCACCAACAACTGCCGCATCGAAACCGTGGCGACGGCACCTAGCTTCAAGGGCCCGTGGGCGCGCGGGCAGCGTTGCCTGATTCCCGCGGTGGACTATGACGAGCCTTACTGGGGCACCGGCAAGAACATCTGGTGGCGTTTCGGGCGCAAGGACGGGCAGGCGTGGGCGCTGGCGGGCATCTGGACCGAGTGGACCGACCCGGCTTCAGGCGAGATCGCCGTGAGCTACACCATGCTCACCCAGAACTGCGACCAGCATCCGCTGCTGTCGCTGATGCACAAGCCCGATCCCACCTTGCCCGAGGACCGGCAGGACAAGCGCGCGGTGATCCCGATCGAGCGCCCGGACTGGGATGCCTGGTTGAACGGAACCATCGAGGAAGCAATGGGGCTGGTGAAGTTGCCGCAGTCGGACCTGTTCACGCACGGGGCGGCAGATCCGGCACAGCAGGTGGCGCTGCGGCCCTGAACAGATCGACAGGCCGGATCAGAGTTCGTTGCTGGCGGCAATGCCGGCGCTGACTTGCGTCGTGGCATCGCGGTGCGAAACGATCTCGACGGCGGGCAAGGTGACATGGGTAGCGTTCAGCGTGCCCATCGACGCCACCACGGCTTCGTGGCTGGCCTTGCCGGCCGAAGCCCAGGCCGCGGACAGCGCGATGGTGACCACTGCGGCGGCGATGAAGCGGGCCGTGCTGGACAGTTGCTGGGGGGCGGTGTTCGCGATGGCGATGGTGTTCATTTGTTCTCTCCAGGGAACCGGTGTGGTTCGATGGGTGGACTTTAGGCAAAGGCGTCCCTGCCATCCACAGGATTGCGACGAACTGCGGCATGGTGCGACGAAACCGCCAAAAACCGGCCGTGAGCGGTTCGGACAGCCGGACGCAGAGGACGCAAAAGTCACGCAGAGGACGCAAAAGGACTTCCAAGAAAGTTTTCTTCTGTCTTCCTTTGCGTCCTCTGCGAATCCTTCGCGTCCTCTGCGTCCGGCAGTTCGCCCCCGGCTTAGCGCACCCCGTCAGTCCAGTTGCAGCTTGCGTTCCTTGATCAAACGCGACCACTTTTCGTTGTCGGTCTTCACGAAACCCGCGAAGTCCGCCGGGCCCTGGAAGTGCACCTCCGCGCCCGAAGCCGCGAACTTCGCCTTGAGGTCCGGCTGCGCCAGCACGCGCCCCAGCTCCGCCGCCAGTTTGTCGACCACCTCGCGCGGCATTCCGGCCGGGCCCACCAGGCCCTGGAAGCCGGTCGATTCCATGGCGGCCAAGCCCTGTTCGCGCACGGTCGGCGCATCGGGCAGTTGCGGGTCGCGTCTTGGCCCGGTCACGGCCAGCGCCTTCAGCTTGCCGCCCTTGACCTGGGGCAGCAAGACGGTGCCCGCGTCGATCAACAACTGGGTCTGCCCGCCGATCAGGTCCTGTACCGCGGGCGCACTGCCCTTGTACGGCACATGCGTCATGTCCAGCCCGGTCGCCTGGTTCATCAATTCGCCATTGAGGTGGGTCGAGGTGCCGTTGCCGGCCGAGGCGAAATTCACCTTGCCCGTATTGGTCTTCGCCCAGGCGATGAACTCCTTCAGGTCGCGGGCGGGATGGTCGGGCCGCGTGACGACGATGTAACTGCCCTGGCTGATCTGCGCGATATACGTGAATTGCTTGACCGGGTCGTACGGCATCTTCGACTGCAGGTAAGGCGCAATCGCGAACGGACCGGTGTTGGCCAGCAGCAGCGTGTAGCCGTCCGGCGCGGCGCGTGTGAGTTCACCAGCGGCCAACATCCCGCCCGCACCCGGCTTGTAATCGACGATCACCTGCTGCTTGAGCGCCTCCTGCAGCGGCTGCTGGATGGTGCGCGCCGCAAAGTCGATGCCGCCACCGGGTGGATAGCCCACGATCAGGCGGATCGGCTTGGTGGGGTAGCCTTGCGCCAGAGCGGCGGCGCAGGCCACGGGCAGCACCAGCAGGGCGAGCAGTTTCTTCAACATGGGTGCGGACTCCTTCTTTGGAAAACCGCGACAACCCTAAGCCACCATCGGCGGCTCGGCCATCGCCTCGAGCTGCTCTTCCAGCATCAGCACCTGGCCTCTCCAGTAGTCGCTGCTGCCGAAGAACGGAAAGTTGATCGGGAAGATCGGGTCTTCCCAGCGCCGCGCCAGCCACGCGCTGTAGTGAATCAGGCGCAGCGTGCGCAGGGGCTCGACCAGCGCCAGCTCTTCGCGGTCGAACTCGCGCATCTGCTCATAGCCATCGACGAGCGCGCCGAGCTGCTTCTGCCGCTGCGCCCGCTCGCCCGACAGCAGCATCCACAAATCCTGCACGGCCGGGCCGGTGCGCGCGTCGTCGAGGTCGACAAAATGCGGGCCGGCATCGGGCGTCCAGAGGATGTTGCCGGGATGGCAGTCGCCATGCAGGCGCAACATCCGCGTGCCGCTGTCATTGCTTGCGCCGAGTGCGGTGCCGCCGATGACGGCCAGCGCCTCGTCGCAGCGCGCCTGCCACGCGCTCTGTACATCGAGCGGGATCTTGTCGTGTGCCAGCAGCCAGTCGCGCGACTCGCGGCCGAAGGTTTGCACGTTGAGCGCGGGCCGCGTCGTGAAGGGCTGCTTCGCGCCGGTGGCCTGGATGCGCGCGAGGAAGCGGCCGATCCACTCCAGCACCTCGGCATCGTCCAGCTCGGGCGGCCGTCCGCCCTTGCGTGGGCTCACGCTGAAGGAAAAACCGCCGAAGTCGTGCAGCGTGCGTCCGTTGAAGACCAGCGGCGCCACCGCCGGTATTTCGGCAGCGGCCAGTTCCTGCGCGAAGGCGTGCTCCTCGAGGATCTGCGCCTCGCTCCAGCGGCCGGGGCGGTAGAACTTCATGACCACCGCCGCGTTGCCTTCGTATGCGTTTTCCAGGTGGACCTGGTACACGCGGTTCTCGTACGAACTCAGCGCGAGCAGCCGGCCGTCGCCGTGCAGGCCGACGCAGGCGAGGGCATCCAGCACCACATCGGGTGTGAGCGTGTCATAGGGATGCGAAGTCATGCGGCATTGTCGCCGCTCGCATCGATGCCATGGCCCAGCTGCTGGAACGGCAGCGACTGCTTGACCAGCATCACGCTGCAAGGTGCTTCCATCGCGACGCGGATCGGCACCGTGACCACCAGCCGCTGCAGCATCAGGCCGTGCGTGGCGGCGCCCAGGATGATCAGCGACACCGCATTGGCGCCCGCATAATCGAGCAGGGCTTGCGCCGGATCGTCCGACTCGATCACATGGAACGACACCTGGTGTCCTTCCAGCGCCAGCCCGCGCGCCCATTGGCGCAACCGGTCGAGGTGGTGCCGGTGCACTTCGGTCTCGGCGCCGCGCGCCGAGCCGGTGGCTTCATCCTCGGAGTCGACGATGCTGACGCAGGCCAGCCGCGCGCCGGGCCGGATGCCCAGCGAGCGGCTGGCCGCATGCCGCAGCGAATACAGGGTGGCGTCGGTCGCGTCCTTCCACGGCACCGCAACCATCACGATCGGCACTTCGTCCACGCGTGTGCTGGGCAAGGGGCTGGGCTGGTAGTGCATGCCCGCCGCCTTGAACCAGCGGGCCAGGCGTTGGCGCCAGGGGTCGTGCGCCGACTTCTCCGCGCGCGGGCCGAGCACCACCTGCCCCGGATGCGAGAGGTCGAAGGCCAGGTGCGCGGCCGAGGGATAGCGCCGATCCGCCTCGGCTTCGAGGCAGCGCAGGATGATTTCCTGCAGCCAGGGCGGCGTTTGCGGCGCAATGATGCGCGGCGGCACGGGCTCCATCCACAGGCGCTGGCGCAAGCCACCGCGCGTTTCCGGGTCGCCAAAGGGCAGCTCGCCGCACGCCATTTCGTAAAGCATCACGCCGATCGCGAAGATGTCGCTGCGCGGATCACCACGCACACCCACGACCTGTTCCGGCGCCATCCACGCCGCCGAGCCCACCGGCAACCGGGTCTCCTCGGCCAGCAGGTCGGGGTAGTGCGCATGCCAGCTCAGGCCGAAATCCAGCAGCACCGCGCTGCCGTCGGGACGGATCATCACGTTGCCGGGCTTCAAGTCGAGGTGCACGCCTTCCTGCAGGTGCAGGCTGTGCGCGGCAGTCGCCATGGCAGCGCCCAACGCCGCGATCTCCTGGGCGCCGGGGTGCTGCTTGAGTACGATCGCGTCGTCCAGCCAGGCCTGCAGGCAACGACCCTCGATGTATTCCATCACCAGGTAGGGCAGGCGCGAGAGGTCGCCGGCCGCGACGAAGCGCGGCACGTGCGTGCCATGCAGCACCTGGAGCAACTGGTGCTCGACCTCGAAGCTGACGATGTTCTCCGCGCCGTCGCCGTCGGTCATGCGCGGCACCTTCATCGCCAGTGGAAACGGCTCGGCGCGATCCCTGGATGCATAGCTCACGCGGTAGATGTGCGCCATGCCGCCCGCATGCAGGCATTCGCCGACAAGGAAACCGTCGATTTCGGTGCCTGGTTCCAGCAGCTTCATGTCAATGTCCCAATGCGAGGCGTTGCGCGTTGGCCTCGGGCAGCCCGGCGGCACGGATCGCCTGTGCCGCGGCGGCGTGGTCGTAGGGCATGCGCAGGAACAGCAGGCGCTGCGCCTGATCGTCGTAGATCGCGTACATCGCCTCGGGGCGGCCGTCGCGCGGCTGGCCGACCGAGCCCACGGTGGCGACCCAGCGCCGGCGCGACTGCACCGGGACGGCAATGCCCGGCGTGGGCTCGAAGGCCATCACGCGCGCCGCAGCGCCTTCGTAGAACAGGCGTTGCTCATGCACGTGACCGCCGAAGACCAGCGTTGCGCCCTGCACGCGCGCGGCGTTCATGCTGGCCGTGGCCATCATCGGTGAATTGACATAGTCCCATCGTACGGGGTGGTGGGCGCTGGCATGGACCAGCAAGGCCGGGCCGAGCCGCTGCTGTAGCGGCAAGGAGGCGAGGTATTCACGCTGCGCCAGCGACAACTGCGCGTAGGTCCAGGCGGCGCCCACTTGGTCAGCGCGACCGCTGTTCGCGAGCGGCGACAGTGCAGCGTCGTCGTGGTTGCCGCGCACCACCAGTGCGCCGTCTTCCGCCAGCGCCATCACGATGTCGAGCACCGGGCTGGGGTCGGCACCGTAACCGACCAGGTCCCCGAGGAAGGCGAAGTGCGTGGCGCCACGCGCACGTGCATCCGCCAGGCAGGCTTGCAGGGCCTGAAGATTGGAGTGCAGGTCTGCGAAGAGGGCGAGTTTCATGACGGCGGGATACGCCATCTTCGCTCATCGCCCGGGGCGCGGCGCTTGACGCAGGTCAGGTCAGCGAGAGAACGTGGCCGATGCGCGGGTCGCCGCGCCCGGCGTAGACCAGCGCATACGCCGCCTGTACCGCGTCGGCGCCTTCGTGGCGTTGCACTTGCAGCCACGGCGGCGTGGCGCCGGACGCCTTCGCCGCGAAGGTGCGCCATGACCGCACCAGCTTGCCGCCCAGCTCGGCCGGGCCCCAGTCGGCCTGGCGCTTCTTGATCTGCGCCGGTGCGAAGAACAGCGTGGCCTTCGGACCGGGCAGGTCCCTCGCGCCGCCGAGCTGCTCGACGTGCGTGCCACCGACCGAGCAGCTGTACTTGAGCTGCGTGAAGCGCGTGTGGACGCGGCGGCGGAAATCTGCATTGCCCGCGAAGTCGATGTACACACAGGCCCGGTCGGCCGGGATCGCATCGGTTTCGTCATAGGCCAGCACGCGGCTGTAGCAGCCGAGGCTTTCGCAGAAGGCCTTGTTGCCCGGCGATGTGAATCCGATGACCTCGATGCCACCCCGCTGCGCGAGCATGAAGGCCGTGCCGTAGGCCGTCTTGCTCGATGCGCTGGAGAGCAACATCGTCTTCGCGCCGAAGAAGTCGTTGTAGGCGAGGAAATCGTCGATCAGCCATGACGTCGCGAAGAGCGGCCGCAGCAGCGACTGCACTTCCTCGGCAGTGCCGGGATGGAACGGGTCGGTGCTGCAGCGCAGGTATTGGTTGTAGACGGCTGGAAGGTTTGCACGATGGGGCGCCGCGTCGGTGAAGCCGCCCTCGCTGATGCGGCCGGGCTGCAAAACGGCCTGGTTCGCCATCGGCCAGTAGCCATAGAGACGCTCGCCCACCGCGACGCCGGGATGAAGCGACTGCACCACTGCGCCGAAGCCCCATACCGGAATGATGCCCCAGCCCGCTTCACCGGCCGGATAGAAATCCCAGTAGTGCATCGCCTCGCCAAAAGCGGCATAGGTGATGTTGTTGGCGGTCAGCGCAAAGGACTCGATGCGCACGCGCACCTGGCCGTCGGTGAGTGCCGCGTCGTCACGGGTGGCGATGCGCGCGGTGGCCAACTGGTCCTGGCGCACGAGGAGGGTGGTGGTGGTCATGGCCGCACCGTAAATGAAACGGCCCGATGGTTCAAGACCGAAGGGGAACAAAGGGGACAGGGGGCCGGAACATCAGGAACCCCCTCTCCCCATCCCTCTCCCCCGAGGGGGCGAGGGGGCAGATCTTTGGCGAGTGAAGAATCCTTGCAATAGGGGACACGCCTGAGTTGGGTCAGAATCGCCACCGATGACCCCACAAGAATTCATCCAGAAGTGGGGCCCGGGAGGGCCGGCCTACTACCTCAATGAGGAACAGGGGGCGCAGAGCCATTTTCTCGACCTGTGCGAAGTGCTGGGCGTGTCCAAGCCCGGCACGCAAGCCGGTTACCTGTTCGAAGAGAAAGGCGGCGTGATCGGCGGCGGCAAGGGCTATGCCGACGTTTCGATGCGTGACCACTTTGCGTGGGAGAACAAGGCGCCGGGCAAGAGTCTTGATGCCGCGCTGCGGCAACTCCTGAACTACAACCTGTTTTTGGACAACCCGCCGCTGCTGGTGGTGTGCGATCGCCTGACGATCCGCATCCACACCCAGTTCAATGGCCACCCGAGCGAGGCGCACGAAATCGCGCTCGCGCAGATCGACCAGCCGGAAAAGCAGGCGTTGTTGCGACGGCTGTGGACCGACCCCGAAAGCTTTCGTCCGCACAAGACCACCCGCGACATCACCGAGACGGCGGCGCGTAGCTTCGCGAATCTGGCCGAGCAGTTGCGCAAACGCGGTCACGAGGCCGAGCCGGTTGCGCACTTCCTCACGCAATGCCTGTTCTGCTTTTTCGCGGAAGACGTAGGCTTGTTGCCGGGCCGCATGTTCGAGCGGCTAGTGAACAACCGCAACCTCACCTGCGACAGGCTCACCACAGGTTTGCGAGATCTGTTCACCGTGATGCGCGACGGCGGCCTGTACGGACCGGACGACATTCCCTGGTTCAACGGCGGCTTGTTCAAGCGAATTGCAGTTCCCAAACTGGAGATCCTTGACGTCACCGAGTTGCGCAACGCAGCGGCACTGAACTGGAGCGCGATCGACGTGTCGATCTTCGGCACGCTGTTCGAGCGGGGCCTCGACCCTGCCAAGCGCAGCCAGCTGGGCGCGCACTACACCGACCCCGCGACGATCATGAGGCTGGTCGAACCCGTCATGCAGCGGCCTTTGCTGGAAGAGTGGAAAAGCGCGGCGGCGGAAATTGAAGCGCTGATGCACAAGAGCCGGAAACGGCACGACCGCGCGCACAAGGAAGCGCATGCCGTTTTCGTGCGCTGGCTACAGCGGCTGGAGACCTACCGCATCCTTGACCCGGCCTGCGGCAGCGGCAACTTCCTGTTCCTCGGTGTGAAGGCGCTCAAGGACATCGAGCACCGCAGCCACCTTGAAGCGGCGGCCCTCGGGCTGGACCGCCAGCAAGACCTGGTGACCGGCCCGCACAACATGTTGGGCATCGAGCTGAACGAGTACGCGGCGGAGCTGGCGCGCGTGACGGTGTGGATCGGCGAACTGCAGTGGCGGCTGGAGCATGGGTACAGCTTCAAGACGAACCCGGTGCTGGAGCCGCTGGACCATATCGAATGCCGGGACGCGTTGTTGTCGATAGATCCGACGACGGGAAAGACGGTGGAAGCGGAGTGGCCGAAGGCGAGCGTCGTGATTGGGAATCCGCCGTTTCTCGGAACCAAGAAGCAGTGGTCGGAATTGGGTGTGGAGTACTCCGATCGATTGCGTGCCGCGTATGAAAGGCGTGTGCCTGGCTTCGCCGACTTTGTGTGCTAC
>JBKJOM010000018.1:0-22333 GCA_046595775.1 Ramlibacter sp.
GGACGTTCTTCAACGGGAACTACCAGGAGTACGAAGCCGACAAGAAGAAGCGCCTCGGCGAAGAGGGCGCTCGCCCCCATCGCATGCGTTACAAGGCCCTCAAGTGACGGACGGGCGCCGCTCGCCGCACTTGATCGCTGTGGCGGTCCAGACGGACTGCGCAAGCGCAGCCGCTGACCGCCAGCGTACGGGTGCCAGCCTGCGGCGGCACCCGGCCTGAGCCACCGTGACGGGTGCGAGCCTGCGGCGGCACCCGGCCTGAGCCACCGTGACGGGTGCGAGCCTGCGGAGGCACCCG
Organism: Ramlibacter sp.; assembly: GCA_046595775.1. Taxonomy (GTDB): domain Bacteria; phylum Pseudomonadota; class Gammaproteobacteria; order Burkholderiales; family Burkholderiaceae_C; genus Ramlibacter. Next base: position 299 of record JBKJOM010000018.1, read on the forward strand.
CTTTTCCTTAAGCCAGGTGGGTATCGGGCTGGATTTCGCGCAGCAGCTTTTGCAACTCGCTGGTGCCGGCCTCCAGGGCCTCATCGGCCTCGGGGGTCACTTCACCTTGCGGCGTCAGCTGGTCGCTCACTTCGGGAATGATTTCCGCGAAGGCATGCGCCACATCGTCGTCCGCCACGCCCAATTGCTTGGCGATACGTGACAGTTCCTCGCGGCCCACCACGTTGTCGACTGCGTCGGCTTGCAAGGGATCATTGGGTTGTCCGGGCTTCAACCACGACTGCGCGTGCTGGCCATAGCCCTTTTGCTTGAATTTTTCCAGCACGGCGCCGATGCCGCCACTGCGTTGCACCCACTGCATCGCCAGCGGCAACAGCATCGCCAGCAACATGCCGTGATTGCCGGATCGGCCCGGCGTGCGGCCTCGCACCAGGCCACCGAGCAGACCGCCGAGTGCTACGCCGCCCAGGCCACTGCCTGCGGAACTCCCGCCGAAGGGGCCGGGCCGCGCTCGGCCGCGCATGACATTGGAAAAGACGCCGCCGAGGATCTGGCCCAGGAGGGGATTGGCCATGGAGTGTCTCCCTTGTGAATGTGGATCGGACCAGCTTAAACTGGACCTACCACGACAGTTCGTAGGCGGGCGCCCCATGTTGCGATGCGCTCGCCGGCCTGCGAGGGAGCTACAACCGATGTCCACCGCGACGCCGACGATGACTTATCAGGCGCTTTACCGGGCCTGCATGAAAGAAGCCGCGGGGCAGGGCCGCACTCTCATGCAGAGGTTGATCGGCCGTGCCGGTGACTCACTGCCCCGCCGCGCCACGTTTGCGCCTGACGAATTTGAGAGGCGCCTGCTGCGCGAAGCTGCCAAGACGCTGCTCAAGCACGACGTCGCGCTGTGCGAGGCCTATCCGCAAGCGTTGCTCGAGGAGTTTGCGCACGCCATCTCCGGCGATTCGCGCAAGGCCGGCGCGCTGAGCTTTGACGCGCTCGAGCTCATGGGTGATGACCAGATGCGCGAGAACGTCGAGCTCATGCGCCTGCAGCAACTGGTCGCCCACCAGGTCGAAGCGGAGCTCACCGACCTCAACTCGCTGGTCTCTTCGGTGCAGGGCTTGCAAAGCGTGCAGCCCGACCGCAATCCCTTGCGGCCCGAGATCTATGTGCGCAGCCTGCGCACTGTGCTGCAGCAAAGCCCGGTGCCGCATGCGGTACGTGCGCGCTGGATGGTGAGCTTCGGTGAAGCGCTCGGCCCGGAGCTGGCGCGTGTCTACCGCGAACTCGCGCTCTGGCTGCGTGAACAAGGCGTGGCCGATGCGCGCTACCACGCAACGCCATCGGCCGAGACACCAGCCGCGGCAACGCTGAACATCAATGAATTGCGCCAGTTGCTGTCGGGCGAGCTCGTCGAAGTTCCGCCCGCGAAGCCGGCCGCGCCCGAGCGTCCGCCGGAATTTTCCGTTACGCTGCCGGCCGCCTTTCAGGCGCTGAAGAACAAGAAGGAACTCGAAGAGGTCATCAAGCGCGTGAAGCAGCGCCAGCCTTCGGAGCCGCGCGCCGCCGCGCAGGCAATCGCGCAAGAAGTGGTCAAGCTCATGGTGGAGAACATCGCCAGCGATGCACGCCTGCTGCCGCCGGTGCAGGCCAGCGTCCGCGAGCTGGAGCCGGCGTTGATGCGGCTGGCGCACGACGATCCGCGCTTCTTCAGCGATCGCAAGCATCCGGCGCGCCGACTCCTGGATGAGCTGACGCAGCGCAGCCTGGCTTGGCAGTCGGTGGACACGCCCGGCTTCGCGGCCTTCGTGGAGCCCCTGCAGCAGGCGGTGGAGGTCCTGCGGACGACACAGGTCGAGGGCGCTGCGCCTTTCGAGTTCGCGCTCAACACGCTCGGGGAAGCGTGGGGCGAGCTGCAGCACCGGGACCGCCACCATCGCGAAAAGGCCGTGCGTGCCTTGCTGCAGGCCGAGCAGCGCAACCTGCTGGCCGACCGGATCGCCAAGGAGATGCGCAATCGGCCGGACGTCGCCGGCGCTCCACGCGAGATCATCGCGTTCGTCGCCGGGCCCTGGTCACAGGTGATGGCCCAGGCGCGCCTGCTCGACACATCGGGCTCGCCCGACCCCGCCGGATTTACTTCGCTGGTGACCGACCTGGTGTGGAGCGCGCAGCCGCGCGTCGCGGCAACGCAGTCCGCGCGTCTGGCCAAGCTGGCGCCGGTGCTGATCGAAAGATTGCGGCAGGGCCTGGCGAGCATCGACTTTCCCGCGACCGCCACGCAGCGATTCCTCGCTCACCTGGCCCAGGCGCACCGGGAAGCTTTGCAGGCGGCCAGCGCCGAGGCCCTGCCCGCGGCATCGCTCTTGACTTCACTGTCTCGCGAAGAGCTTGAGTCGATGATGGGCGAGAGCGTCACTGGGGAAGGCGCCGGCGCCTGGCTCGCGCCTTCAGAGGCGCAGCACTCCGGCTTCATCGACACTCACCAGACGCTCGCGCCCAAGCCGCTCTTCCAGTCCACGCAGCCCGCGGGCTTCAACGACACCCAGCCTGACTCGCGCGAAGCCACGCCCGACATTCCGGTGGCGGAGCTGCAGCCCGGCGCGTGGGTCGAGATGATGACGCCCAACGGCTGGGCTCGTTGCCAGGTGACCTGGGCCAGCCCGCACGGCACCTTGTTCATGTTCTCCGGTGCGTCGGGGCAGCCGCAGTCGATGACCAAGCGCCTGCTGGGCAAGATGTTGCACGGCGGGACGTTGCGGCTGGTGTCGGGTCAGGCGCTGGTCGATGGTGCGCTCGATGCCGTCGCTCAAACGGCCCTGCGCAACAGTCTGAGCTGAGCAGCAGCAGGACGCGGCGGCGTCCTACAAACCGCTGAGCGTTCGATTTTCGTACTCTGGGTTCGGCGGCATGTTGCCCCGAATTGCTGAACCAAGGAGACCTTATGAGCAATCCCATTTCGCAACAGCCCCAGAAAGTCGGAGCGCTGCGTTCACTCGCCATTGCCGTGTTGACGGTATGCGCCGCCGCCTCGGCGATGGCATCGAGTCACCGTGAGGGGCCGTTCATCGCGACCCAGCCGACAGTCGATGGAACCGACCTCTACATGTTCCGCAGCTACGAAACCGGGCGCCAGGGATTCGTCACGATCCTGGCCAACTACATCCCCTTCCAGGACCCGCAGGGTGGACCGAACTTCTACCAGTTCAACCCCAACGCCCTGTACGAAATCCACATCGACAACAACGGCGACGCGGTGGAAGACCTCACGTTCCAGTTCCGCTTCAACAGCACCTCCAAGGACACAGCCCTGATGGTGGGTGGCAAGTCCACCAAGATCCCGCTCATCAACAGCGGCCCGATCACAGGCGTCAACCCTGGCGCGCTCAATGTGCGCGAGACATTTACGATCGACCTCGTGCGCGGAACGCGACGGGGCGGCACCCGCACGGCCGTGGCGGCCTCCAGCGGCGGCGCGACCACATTTGACAAACCCGTGGACAACATCGGCGAGAAGTCCTTCCCGGGCGGCTACTCGGCCTACGCCAACCAGCACATCTACAACGTCGCCATCCCAGGCTGCACCACCGCGGGCCGCGTGTTCGTCGGGCAGCGCAAGGAGCCGTTCTACATTGCTGTCGGCAAGATATTCGACCTGATCAACCTCAATCCGCTCGGGCCGGAAGTGGGCGGCAACAACAACGACCTCGAAGGCAAGAACGTCAGCACCATCGCGATGGAACTGCCGATCGACTGCATCACCACGACGGCTGACCCGGTCATCGGCGCCTACACCACCGCCAGCGTCCGCCAGGCGCGCCTCATCAATGGCGCACCGGCCACGGGTCTGGGCAAGGCATCGAAGGAAGGTGGTCCGTGGGCGCAGGTTTCGCGCCTGGGCATGCCGCTCGTGAACGAAGTCGTGATCGGCGTGGCCGACAAGGACAAGTTCAACGCGTCCAAGCCGAAGGACGACGGCCAGTTCGCCGACTACGTGACCAACCCGTCACTGCCCGCGCTGATCGAGTTGCTGTTCCCCTCGGCCAAGGCACCAACGAACTTCCCGCGCACCGACCTGGTCACGGCGTTCCTGAAGGGCATCGAAGGCGTGAACCAGCCCAAGAATGTGGTCGCCTCCGAGATGCTGCGGCTGAACACCTCCACGCCGGCGACGGCCGCTGCTGCGCAAAACCCCCTGGGTGTTGCCGGCGGTGACCTCGCGGGCTTCCCGAACGGACGCCGCCCGGCCGACGATGTTGTCGACGTGTCGTTGCGCGTGGCCATGGGTGCGCTGTGCGTCATCACTGGCGCGACCGACACCCTGAAAGTGGGTTGCAAGCCGGCTGATGCTCCTGCAGGCGGCCTAGCGATCACCGACGGTGTGCGCAAGACGGCGGCCAACTACGGCACGACGTTCCCGTACCTTACGGCACCGCTGCCCGGCAATTTCAACCCGGCGCCCGCGGCCGGCACCACCTTCCCGTAAGAAAGGAAGAACCATGCGAAACAGCATCCGACTGGCGCTCGCGGCCCTCGTGGCCGGGCTCGCCCTGGCAGGCTGCGGCAGCAGCAGCGACTCCTCCTCCGCCTCGTCCTCATCGGCGAGCGAGGTGCCGCAATCTGCGCAGGACAGCATCGCAGGCCTGGTGGCCTACTTGAACGACCTCATCGCGAACAACACGAACAGCACCAGTGAGCCGGTGAGGCTCGGCGACGTCGCGTTGCCCACGAGCGAGACTTCCGACGTGCTTTGACGCGACAATGCGTGGGCCGCCTCCTCGCGGCCCACGCATCCATGATTTCATGACAATACGCTTGCGGCGCTGGCGCTCCATCCTCTGGGGCGCCTTCGCCGCTTTTTCATTGGGGACCGCGACCGCCCACGAGTTCTGGGCGCTGCCCCAGCGCTTTGAGCTTGCCCCGGGCGAGCCTGCGTCCCTGTCCCTCTGGGTGGGTCAGGATTTCGTGGGCGAGCGTGTCGGCATCGCGCCCGCCCTGATCCAGCGTGCGCGCCTTTACACGGCAGGCGGATCACGCGACCTGGCGCCGACGCTGCGCGCGGGACCGGCGATCGGTGAATGGCCGGTGGCCCTGCAAGGCCGCGGCATGCAACTGGTTGCCATCGACACACACCCGAGCAGCATCGAGCTGCCGGCCGCAAAATTCAACGAATACCTGGAGCTCGAAGGCCTCACGCAGGTGCTGCAACAACGCAAGGCGCGTGGCGAGTTGGACCGTCCAGGGCGCGAGCGCTATCGCCGCAACATCAAGACGCTGTTTCGTTCTGGCGTGGGCGCGGATCCGATTTACCTGCGGCGCACGGGCCAACGGCTGGAGATCGTGCCGCTGCAGGACCCGACCCGCTCCCGGGGCCGATCCCTCTCATTTCGCATCTACTTCGACCAGGCACCTCTGGCCGGTACGCTGGTGAAATTCTGGCATCGCTCGCCCAAGGGCCTGGTGGCCGAGAGCGCGCGGACGGCACCCGACGGCAAGGTGAGCTTCACGCCTGCGCTCTCCGGGACCTGGATGGCAAGCGTGGTGCACATGGTGCCCGCTACCGGCACGAAGGAATTCGACTGGGACAGTTACTGGGGCAACCTGACTTTTGCGACCGGTCCCTGAGCGGGAGTCGCTAGGCCAGTTCGGCCGCGCCGCGGACAAACATCACCGCACCACACCTGCTGCTGGCGTACGCGTGGCGGGTGCCTTTGGTGGCCAGGTGATAGTCACCCGGTCGCAATTCCACGTCACCCAGTCGAATGTCCCCTTCGAGCAGCAGGCACTCTTCGTCGGCTTGGTGGGAATGCCCCTCGATGCGAGTGCCGGGGGCGAAGCGCACCAGGTACGACAGGCTCGATCCGGCGTTGTGCAGTACCTTGCGCTCCACGCCCGCCACCAGCGGCTGCCAGCCGTCTTCCTGAGCGCGAATGGTGACGAACCCCGGCGCTTCGGCGGCGATGCGGTCCAGCACACGCAACTTCACGCGCGCAAGCAGCGCGTCGTCGCTGCTCGCGCACTCCTCCAGGCGCCGGCGCAGGTTTTCGCGGACGTCGGCGTCGAGCAAGACCGGGTTGTCGGGACGATGATCCTTCATGCCTGTCTCATCAGGTGACTGACGGCTGCTGCGCCCGTGTCCGGAGGGCAGAGGTGCACGCGCAGCTTGGCCAATCCCCTTTTCATTGCACTTTTCACGGTGCCCAACGGCATACCGGTGAGCTGAGCGATTTCCTGCTGGGTATTGTCGCGGAAATAGGCCAGCCCGACGATCAGTCGCTCGCGTTCACTCAAGGGCGCGCAGGCCAGGCCCAACAGCACCATCTCCCGGCTCTCCAGTTCGCACAGCACGTGGTCGGGCCCGGGTGTGCTGGGTTCCGCGGTGAACGAGTCGGCGTCCTCGACTTCCGCCATGCGCCGCTGCCGGCGCAGGTGGTCCAGCGACATGCTGCGCGCGATCAGTGCCATCCAGGCAGCCGGGGGCGAACGCGCGGGGTCGAACTTGGACAGGCTTTGCCAGATGCGAAGGTAGACCTCCGCCAACACGTCTTCGGCGTGGCCGTCCCGCACCAGGCGTCGCACGTGGTAGAGCATGATGCGTGCGGTCCGTTCGTAGAGCTGTTCAAAAGCCGTTACGTCGCCGGTCGCCGCTACCACGATGAGCCGGCCGAGAACCTGGTTTTCCTCGCTCCACACCGGGTTGCCGGCACGCAGGCTGGGGAAAGTCATTTGCGTGGCGTCCATGTTGGCGTAACTGTGAGGCTGTACGTGACCCCGCGGTGTAGGACCGCGCCTTGCCGTGCATCAATCCAGTTTGCGCCGCACCAGGCCGATGTTGTTGCGCAGCGCATAGAGTTCGTCGGCGTACGACAGGGGCACAGTAATTCGGCCCACATGGGCTTCCAGCGCCTCCAGATCGCGCGACATCTGGCCTCGGTCCGCTCCCTGTTCATTCATGCGGTCCTCTATCGCGCGCAATTGCCCATACCAGCGGAAGACGCGCGAGCGGATCCGGAACTGGTACAGCGGCGGCACGATGCGCGACAGCGGCAGCAGCACCGCGATGATGATGCCCAGCGCGAGCCACATGCGGCCGACCAGGTTGGCCAGCCAGAAGGGCAGGTAGCGCTGCAGGAACGGACGGCCGCCCTGGATAGCGCGCTCGGCCTCGCCCGACACGGGGTATTCGCTGTGCTCCATGGTCGGAAAGGTGGCGGCCCGGTTGAACCAGCCCGCCGGCCCGTGGATGTCGCGTGCCGCTTGCGCGAACAGGTCGAGCAGCGCCGGATGCGTTTCATTGCGGGCGAGCATCGAGGTGGTGGTCGCGACCAGGCGCATGTCCGCCGCCGGAATGTCGCGCGCCAGGTCGACCACGCCGCGCGGCAGCACCACGGGCGTGAGGAAGGGAAAACGCCGCGAATACGCCTCGCTCTGCGCAAAGTCCATCAGCTTGACGCCGGGCGTCTGCAGCAGCATCTGCACCATGAGAGACTCGGGCGCCGAGGCGAACACCAGCGCATCGAGTTCGTTCCCGAGGAAGGCCACGGTGGCCGGTGTCTGCTCCAGTTGCGACATCCGGATCTGGCTGCGCTCCACCTTGTTGGCGTCGAAAAGTTTGTCCATCAAGCGCGGCACGCCGCTGCCGGCGGTGCCCACGTTCAAATGCAGGCCCTGCAACTGGGTGAGCGATCCCGGCCCGGTGCCCTTGCGCTTGCCATCGTCGCGGACGAACAGCCACACCGGCTCGACGAAGAGGCTGCCGAGCGAGACCAGTTCGCTCTCTTGCGTGGTGTCGCGCTCGTTGCTGCCGCCCTGCACGAATCCCAGATCGGCTTTTCCCTCGCGAAGCAGGCGCAGGTTGTCGGAGGAGCCTTCGCTGCGCACCAGCACCACCTCGATGCCGTTGGCCGCCAGCGCCTTCTTGTAGCGCGTACCGAATGCGTCGTACGCGCTCTGCGCGGGACCGGTCGCAAGGCGCACATGCCGGGGCGGTGTCGGGTTCATCCAGAGATAGGCCAGCACCACCAGTGCCACGGCCACGAAGGCGACGGGGCCGGCGGATACCAGCAGCTCGCGGACCGAAATCAGCGCGTGCCGGACAGAGCTGGGCATGGTGCGGTTCATTCGAAATCTCGCGCCGCCGGCAGGTGCAAGTTGCCGGCTTGCAGCGCCTGGGCTGCCCGAACGGCACGCACGACGGCGCGTGCCGTCGCTTCGGCGGCCATGGTGCCCAGCACCAGCATGCCGGGCGAGCGCCCTGCAAGGCCGGTGCCGAGCGCGAAGAGCGTGTCGCCATCGGTCATGGTGTGAACCGGGTTGATGCTGCGTGCCAGGCCGTCGTGCGCCATGGTCGCGAGGCGGCAGGCCTGTGCCTTGGTGATGACCGCATCGGTGGCGATCACGCCGATGGTGGTGTTGGTGCCGGGCACCAGCGGTTTCGGCGCGTCGCCGCGCAGGATCGCCCGGCGAGAATCGAGCAGAGACTTCCCGTTGGCGGTACGTGCCCCCGCGATCACCGTGCCCGTGGCGGGATCGATCACGTCGCCAATCGCATTGCATGCGATGAGCGCGCCCACCGTCACGCCGTCCACCGTGACCGAGGCGCTGCCGATGCCGCCTTTCATTGCGCGCTGGATGCCGAAGAGCTTGCCCACAGCCGCGCCGCAGCCGGCACCCGCATTGCCTTGGGCAGGTGCTCGTGTGCTGGCGGCCACGCAGGCGGCATAACCGGCCTGTGCATCGGGACGGATCGAAGCGTCGCCCACCATCAGGTCGAACAGCACCGCGGCGGGCACGATGGGCACGCGCGCCGGGCCGACCGGCAGGCCAATGCCTTGTTCCTCGAGCCAGCGCATCACGCCGGTCGCCGCGTCGAGGCCGAAAGCGCTGCCGCCCGCAAGCAGTATCGCGTGCACGCGATCGACAAGGTTGGTGGGCGCCAGCAGGTCGGTCTCGCGCGTGCCCGGCGCTGCGCCGCGCACGTCCACGCCGCCGATGGCGCCTTCGCGCGCGATGACCACCGTGCATCCGGTAGGGCGTCGCGCGTCGCTGAAGTGGCCCACTTCGATACCGGCCACGTCGGTGATGGCGCCTTCGCCGCGACGGCGGGATCGGGGAACAGGGGCAGTGCGAGGCATCAATTGATTATCCATGGCAGAGCAGCGCCGAGCGCCACGGCGCAAGGCAGGCGCCGTCCTACACAGCGTGCAGGACTTCGGCTGACACAGCGGCGAGCGCGACGTTTCTACAGTGGGGATTGTCTCGCCGGCAACGCTGGCGATTTTTTTCCACGCATCGCCAAAAGGGGAACACCAATCATGAACAGCGAAATCAGTGACAACATCGGCACCATGGGCTCCAGCACCACCAGCCTCAATGGGAACAACGACCGAAGCCCGAACGTCCAGCGCGTGGCGCAGAAGGCGCACGAGGCCGTGGACAAGATCGGGCAGACCCTCAGCACCAGCACCGAGAAGGTGATGGGCTGGCAGCAGGAATACGGCGACGCCGCACGCGAACAGGTCCGCGCGAATCCGCTGGCCGTGGTGGCAGGCGCCTTCGCCCTGGGCTATCTCTTGGCCAAGATCACGCGCTGAACCGAACTACCATGGCGTGGTGAGACACCACCTCGCCATTTCATGAAAGCCCCGCGTCTCTCGCGGGGCGTCCTCGCCAGCTTGGCGGCCGCGCTTCTCTTCGGCGCCGGCACACCGCTGGCCAAACTCCTGCTCGAGCAGTCGAGCCCCTGGCAACTTGCGGCGCTGTTGTACCTCGGCTCCGGAACCGGCTTGGCGCTGTGGCGCGTGCTGCACAAGTCGCCGCGCGTTGTTCTTCCTGCGGGGCAAGTGAAGTGGCTGGCCGCAGCCATCCTTTCGGGCGGTGTGGCTGGCCCCGTGCTGCTGATGCTCGGGTTGTCGGCCATGCCCGCGTCTGGCGCTTCACTGTTGCTCAACGCCGAAGCAGTCTTCACCGCGCTCATCGCGTGGTTCGTCTTCCGCGAGAATGTTGACCGACGCGTGGCGCTCGGAATGTTGGCCATCGTGGCCGGTGGCGTGGTGGTCGGCTGGCCGGGTTCGCTGGATTGGCCCGGCTGGAGACCCGCGTTGCTGGTGGTCGGCGCGTGCCTCGCCTGGGGCATCGACAACAACCTGACGCGCAAGGTTTCGCTTTCGGATGCATCCTGGATCGCGATGGTCAAGGGACTGGCCGCCGGGTCCGTCAATCTCGCGCTGGCCCTGGCGCTTGGCGCCACGTGGCCCTCACCCACCGTCATCCTGCTGGCGGGTGTGGTCGGCTTTGCGAGCTACGGCGCGAGCCTCGCCTTGTTCGTGGTGGGCCTGCGCGAACTCGGGACCGCGCGCACCGGCGCCTACTTCTCCGTGGCGCCGTTCCTCGGCGCTTTGCTCGCCGTCGTGGTCATCGGCGAGCCGCTCACTGCTCCTTTGGTGCTGGCGGGCGTGTTGATGGCGGCAGGCGTCGCGCTGCACCTTTCGGAGCGGCACGAGCATCGGCATCTCCACGAGTCTCTCGATCATGCGCACGAACATGTTCATGGCGCGGACAATGTGCACCACGACCACACGCACCAGCCGCCGGTCGAACCCGGCACGCGTCACAGCCATCCGCATCGGCACGACCCGCTGGCACACAGCCACCCGCACTTTCCCGACGCGCACCACCGGCATTCGCACTGAGCAGAGTCGGGCGTAGCCTCGCTACACGGGCGAGGAGCTAGACTGGCGCGGCCATGCCCCAACGACCGGTCAACGCGCACAAGGCCTACCACGCGCACATCTATTTCGGGCCGGAGACTGTCGAACAAGCGCGTGCTCTCGCCGTCGAAGCGGCGCGCCTTTTCAAGGTGAACATGGGCCGGGTGCATGAGCAATTGGTCGGCCCGCATCCTGCATGGAGTTGCCAGTTGGCCTTCGGTGCGGGCGAATTCGATCGACTCATTCCATGGCTCGACGAGCATCGCGGCAGTCTCGATGTCTTCGTGCATGGGCTCACGGGCGACGACCTTGTCGATCACACCGAGTACGCCTACTGGCTCGGCAACGCGTGGAAGCTGGACCTCTCGCTGTTCGGCCGCTAGCAGCCCGCAAGGGTCACTGCCGCGGTACCTCGGCCGAGCGCGTTCTCTCCCTCGCTCAGAACTGGAATTCCACGCTGCCGATGCCGGCGAGATGCGCCTGCACCCGCGCGCCCTCGGGCGCGAACAACAAGCCGGTGCATGAGCCGGTGGTCACGACGTCGCCTGCGCGCAAGGGCGTTCCGCGCTGCACGCAGTGCCAGGCCAGCCAGCCGAGCAGTCGCCACACATCCGCCGCCGGGTTGGCGCCCCGCGTGGAGGCCACGGGCTGGCCATCGAAGGCCAGGTAGGCCTCGACCGCGCGCAGGTCCACGTCGGCGGGACGCAATGCGCCCGGTTCACCGACAACCAGCCCGCCATGACTCTGCAGGTCGGCAAGTTGCGCCAGCGGATCGCTCTCCCGCCAGTCTTGCAGGCGTGTCTCGACGATCTCGATCGCAGGGACCACGGATTCGACTGCGGCCTGCAACCAGGCGGTGTCGATGGTGGATGTGTCGGGCACCAGGTCGCGACCGAGCCGCAGCGCCACCTCGACCTCGATCCCGCGCAATCGCCACTGTCCGGCTGCCAGCTGTTCGCCGCTGCGAAACAGGCCGCGGGCCAGCAGCGGGGCGCAGCCGGGTTCGGCATCCGGTCCTTTCGCCCCGACTTTCCAGCCGCCCGCGGGGCCAATCAGGGCGAGCGTTGCATCCTGCACGGCGAAAGCCGCAGCGCGGTCCGCAGGTGCGATCAAGGCAGGGGAGACGAGTGCCGAGTCTTCCCGCGCGGTGACCAGCAGTCGGGCAAGGGCGGCTTCATCGAAAGGCGGGGTCATGGGCGTTCAGGATACCGTGGGCGTCGCCAACGCGACGGCGTTGGGGCCATTCCCGATGCGGCAGCGGCGGTGTGCAAGCTAACCTGCGCAAACCTATGCAGCGACCGCATCACAAGTTCTGGCCCGCCCGGCTTCCGCATTCCCTCACCCCGCCCGCGACGACGCTCTGGGACAACCTGGCCACCAGCGCCCGGCGCTACCCGGACAAGCCCGCGCTGGTCTTCCTGGGCCGCGTGCTTACCTATCGGGAGCTGGCGGCGCAAGCGGAAAGGCTGGCGGCGTCCCTCGCCGCGATGGGGGTGCGAAAGGGTGACCGCGTCACACTCGTCATGCAGAACTGCCCGCAACTGCTGATTGCTCACTTCGCGATCCTGCGGGCCAACGCGGTGGTGGTGCCGGTCAACCCGATGAACCGCGCGGAAGAGCTCAAGCACTACATCAACGACCCGGATGCGAAGGTGGCGATCACCACCTCCGACCTGGCCGCCGGCCTGGCGCGCGCCAGCAACGAGTTGCCGCCCGGGGAAAGGCTGGCGCACCTCATCGTCAGCCATTTCACCGATGCGTTCGATCCTGCGCACGAAGACGCCCAGGCCATGCCGGCGTCATGGCACGAATGGTTGTTGACCGAGCATCCGATGCCGCAGCTGGACGGCGGGCATGTGACGCCCTGGCCGGCTGCACTGGCTTGCACAGATGCGGCGCCTGAATTGACCGTGACGCCTTCCGACCTCGCGGTGCTGCCCTACACCAGCGGCACCACCGGCCTGCCCAAGGGTTGCATGCATCGGCACAGCAGCATCATGCACAACGCGATGTCCAGCACAATCTGGGGCAGTGGCACGGCCGAAGCCGTCGCGCTGCTGGTGGTGCCAATGTTCCACATCACCGGCATGGTCAGCGTGATGCACGCGCACATCTACATGGGCTCGACCCTGGTCCTGCTGCCGCGCTGGGACCGCGAGCTGGCGGGCCGCCTGATCTCGCGCTGGAAAGTCACCAGCTGGACCAACATCCCGACGATGGTGGTGGACCTGCTGGCCAGCCCGCACATGGACAGCTTCGACCTGTCCAGCCTGGTGCACATCGGCGGCGGCGGCGCGGCCATGCCGCAGGCGGTGGCGCAGCGACTGTTCGAGCAGTTCGGCCTGCGCTACATCGAGGGTTATGGCCTGACCGAAACCGCTGCGCCGTCGCACAGCAACCCGCCGGACCGGCCCAAGCAGCAGTGCCTGGGCGTGCCCTTCATCGGCTGCGACTCGCGCGTGGTCGACCCCGAAACGCTGGCCGAGATGCCGGTTGGCGAGCAGGGCGAAATCGTCACGCACGGCCCCATGGTGTTTTCAGGTTACTGGAAGCGGCCGGACGCAACTGCTGCGGCATTCATCGAGATCGAAGGCAAGCAATTCTTCCGCTCCGGTGACCTCGGCCGCATGGACGACGAGGGCTATTTCTTCATGACCGATCGGCTCAAGCGCATGATCAATGCGTCGGGGTTCAAGGTCTGGCCCGCGGAAGTCGAAGCCTTGATGTTCCGCCATCCGGCCATCCAGGAGGCCTGCATCATCGGCGCACGCGACGCCTACCGCGGCGAGACGGTGAAGGCGGTCGTGGTGCTGCGGCAGGGCCATGAAGGGCGGGTGAGCGAGCAGGACATCATCGACTGGTGCCGCGAGAACATGGCGGTGTACAAAGTGCCGCGCATCGTGCAGTTCGCGCCCGCCTTGCCCAAGAGCGGCAGCGGCAAGGTGATGTGGCGCGCGCTCCAGGAGGCCGAAAAAAGCGGGGATTGATGCGGGGCTGGGTCATGCGTAGACTGGAAGCAAGAACATGCGAAAGGTCCCCCCATGAGCGAGCTACCGGGGCCCAGCACCGGCTGGCAGGAAACCGTCGCGCCTGACGAGGAGGAGCGCTTCGCCGGCTACGCGCGCCAGTTCGCGCAGATCCAGGCGCGCAAGTCGGCGCGGTGGGGCAACGGCCGCGCCCTGCACCGCAAGCAGATCGTCGCAGCGCAAGGCACGCTGGAAGTGCTCGACGGCCTGCCGCCATTCGCGCACCAGGGCCTTTTCGCCAGGCCGCATGACTACGAAGTGTGGGTCCGCCTTTCCAACGGCGGCTTCGACCGTGCGCCGGACCGCGTGCCGGACGTGCGTGGCTTCTCGCTGCGGGTCTTCGATGTGAGCGGTGATTCCGCCTTGGGCAACGGGCCGGCCCGCAGCCAGGACTTCACGCTGATCAACCATGAGAGCTTTGCTTTCCGCAGTGGCAGCGAGTTCGTCGAGTTCGTGGTCGCGGCGACGCAGGGCAAGGGTGCACTTTTGAAACACGTGGTCCGGCGCTACGGCTTGATCGGCGGGCCGCTGCAGTTCGCGCGCCTGGCCAAGGCCACCATACGCCGGTTCACGGGCTTTGCCACTGAGGCCTTTCACTCCGCGGTGCCGATGGCCAACGGTCCGTACGCGGTGCGCGTGAGGCTCGTGCCCGCGGCGGGCAACGGCGCGCCGCAGGCAGGCGCCAGCCACGATTGGGCCCAAGACTTCGCCGCGCGCCTGCAAAGGCAGCCGCTGCACTGGGACCTGCAATTGCAGTTCTACACCAGCGCCGAGCTCACGCCGATCGAAAACGCTTCGGTGAGCTGGCCCACGCCTTACACCACGGTGGCGAGGTTGATGCTTCCCCGGCAGGACCTGCTATCCACGCAGGGCCAGGCACTGGCCGGCGAAGTCGAAGGCACGGTCATCGATCCCTGGCAGGCACTGGCCGAGCACCGCCCCCTGGGCGAGGTGCAACGCGCGCGCAAGGCCGTGTATTTTCAAAGCCAGAAGGGGCGCGGCGTCGCGTGATCCGTTATCCGGTAGCGCTTTCGCGCGAGCGCCAACTCGACTGTCGGCAGCCTCCTACAGGCCGCGCGCCGGATTGCTAATAGCATCAGCGGCAGTTCTAACTGAAGCGTTTCGCCCATCCGAATGCGACCGACCGCTGCTGCGCCGACCATCCCTGAGCAGGAGCGCGCCTCCACTGGCATATCCGGCCTGGACGACGTCCTGGGCGGTGGCTTGCCTGCCAACCACCTGTACCTCATCGAGGGAACGCCAGGCGCGGGCAAGACCACGCTCGGGCTCCAGTTTCTGCGCAAGGGCGTGGAAGCCGGCGAAAAGGGGCTCTACATCACGCTGTCGGAGACCAAGGCCGAACTGCTCACAGTCGCTGCCTCGCATGGCTGGTCGCTCGACGGCGTGGAAATCTTCCAGCTCGTCGCTGACGATGGCCTGAGCCCGGACGCCGAACAGTCGATCCTGCATCCCTCCGAGGTGGAGCTGGGCGAGACCACCCGCGGCATCATGGCTGCCGCAGCGCGCCTGGGCCCCAATCGCGTCGTGTTCGACAGCCTCTCGGAGATGCGGCTGCTGGCGCAGAACCCGCTGCGCTATCGGCGCCAGGTGCTGGCACTCAAGAATTTCTTCGCCACACGCAACTGCACGGTGCTGTTGCTCGATGACCGCACCGCGGACCGCGACGACCTGCAACTGCACAGCATCACGCACGGGGTTGTCAGCCTCGAGCAAAGTGTGGGCCAATACGGCCCCGAGCGCCGGCGCCTGCGCATCCTCAAGATGCGCGGCATTCCTTTTCGAGGCGGTGAGCACGACTTCAACCTGACCACAGGCGGGCTGGAAGTGTTTCCGCGGCTGGTGGCGGCAGAACACCGCGCGGACTTCAGTGCCGACATCGTGGGCACCGGTTCAAAGCACCTGGACCAACTGCTGGGCGGCGGCCTGGCGCGCGGCAGCAACATCCTGTTTTCCGGGCCATCGGGCGTGGGCAAGACAACGACCGCCATCGCCTGTACCCGCGCCGCGCTTCTGCGTGGCGAGCGGGCGGTGTACTACTTGTTCGACGAGGGCCTCGCCACCCTGCTCATCCGTTCCAGGGCGCTGGGCATGGACCTACAGTCCTTCATCGACGAAGGCTTGCTGGATATCAGGCCCCTGGACCCGGCAGAAGTCTCGCCGGGACAGTTCGCCAATATGGTCCGGGCCGCCGTGCACGCCGGTAGCCGCACCGTCGTGATTGACAGCCTCAACGCCTACCTGCAAGCCATGTCGGGTGACAAGCACCTGCTGCTGCAGATGCATGAACTGCTCACTTTCCTGAACCAGCGCGGAATCGTCACCATCCTCATCCTCGCGCAGCACGGCGTGCTGGGCGATGTTCGCAGCGACGTGGACCTGTCCTATCTGTCTGACGGCATCGTCCTGTTCAGGTTCTTCGAGGCCAGGGGCAGTCTCCTCAAGGCAGTGTCCGTGGTCAAGAGCCGGACTACGGCGCACGAGATGAACATCCGGGAGTTCCGGCTCGGCAAGGAGGGCGTGGATGTGGGCGAGGCCCTGGTCGACTTCGAAGGCGTGATGACCGGGGTGGCGTCGTACAAGGGCAGCATGGCGCTGCTCGGTGACGCAGACCGGCAGGGCGGCCGCTGATGGAACTGCGAGTCCTCATCCATGCGCCGCGTGGGCGTGACGCGGTCGTGGTGCGCGACGTTATCCAGTCGTCCCATACCGTCCAGGTCTGCAATACTGCCGCGCAACTGGTGGTTGCGTTGCGGCAAGGCGCCGCAGCCGCGGTGATCACCGAGGAAGCATTCGCCGACGATGCCCTGGTCACGGCGTTGAAGCAGTGGCTGGTCACCCAGTCGCCCTGGTCGGATTTCCCCTTTGTGGTGCTGGCCTCGCGCCAATCCGGCCCCCGTCCGCCCGGGGCGGGGCGTCTGCTGCACGCACTGGGCAACGTGATTCTGCTGGAGCGGCCGCTCAACTCGGACACGCTGGCCAGCGCCGCCGATGCGGCGGTGCGCGCCCGCCGACGCCAATACGCGACGCGGCAACACCTGGACGAGATCAATCGGGCGCAGGGCGAAGTGCAGCAGCTCAACAGCGATCTCGAACGCCGGATCGAAATGCGCACGATGGAGCTGGCTACCGCCAACAACCGGCTGATGAAGGAGATTGCCGAGCGCGAACGGGCCCAGGCCGCGCTCACGCAGGGCCAGAAGATGGAAGCGATCGGCCGCCTCACCGGCGGCATCGCGCACGACTTCAACAACCTGCTCCATGTGGTCAACATGAACCTGGAACTGATCTCCCTGTACGCCAAGGACGAGAAGGTGAAGCCAGTGGTCGAGCGCGCCAAGAGCGCGTCCAAGCGCGGTGCCAAGCTCACGGGCCAGCTGCTCTCGTTCGCCCGCAGCCAGTCGCTGCTGCCCAAGCGCACGCAGGTCAACAAGTTGCTGCTGGGCATGAAGGACCTGCTTGAGATCTCGGCGGGCTCTTCGGTGACGGTGGACTTCGAGCTCTGCGACCAGCAGGCCGCGATCGTGGTCGACGCCAGCCAGCTCGAGATGGCGGTGCTGAACCTCGCGGTGAACTCGCGAGATGCCATGCCCGACGGCGGCAAGCTGGTGATCGCCACCTGCCCGAAGCACGGCACGGATGCCGACGGCCTGCTCAAGAAGGGCGATTACGTGGTGGTGTCGGTGCGCGATTCAGGGCCTGGCATCCCACAGCAGCTGATCTCGAAAGTGTTCGACCCGTTCTTCACGACCAAGCCCGTGGGCAGCGGCACGGGCCTGGGCCTGTCCCAGGTGTATGGCTTCGTGCGCCAGTCGGGTGGCCTGGCCTTCATCCGCAGCGAGCAGGACGTGGGCACGACCGTGGAGATGTACTTCCCGGCGGCCACCGACGAGGAGGAAGACACGAGCGTGCCGCTGGGGACGCCCGCGCTGGTGCAGGCTCAGAACTCGCACCACATCCTCGTGGTTGAGGACGACCCGGATGTCCGGCGCGTGATCGTCGAATGCCTGGGCCTCATCGGCTACGCCGTGACCGAGGCATCCAACGGCGCAGAAGGGCTGGCCGCCATCGGGCATCGCAAGCCCGACCTGATGGTGGTGGACTACGCCATGCCCGACATGACGGGTGCCGAAATGATCTCCAAGGCGCGTGAGTTGGTGGGGGACCTGCCGGTCATCCTGGCGACGGGCTACGCGGACATGGCGGCCGTCGAGCGGCTGGCCGGCAAGCCGACGATCCTGCGCAAGCCCTTCGACATCAATTCGCTGGGCACTGCCGTGGCCGCGGCGTTGCCGGCCGCGCGAGAAACTGACCGCACGATGGCCGCGGCCTGACTGCAGCGGCATGGACGTGCCCCGGTCCTCGATTGCCTGGTGATCGGCGGTCAGGCCTCGATCGCCGCCACGGCGATCCACAACCGGCTCTAGCCGTTTTTTCATGCAGCTGGAATGGGTACGCGCACGCGCACCCGCAGCGCACCGGGGCGGATGCGGTAACGCAGCGGCGTCTCCAGCGTGAGCACTTCGCCGTCGGCCGATACGCGCATCCTGCGGCGCCGCGTCTGCACGACGACCTGCGCGGCTGACACCATGTCGAAGTCGTCCGCCTGCTTCAGGCGCCGGAGCAGCGCGCGAAAGGCCAGTGCCAGCAGGCCGAATCGGCCGGTGCGCTGCGTCACGTACAGGCTCAGGCGGCCGTCGGTCAGGCCTTCGCGTTCGCCGATCTCGAAGCCCTCCATCTGGTAGAGGTTGTTGCCCACGAACAGGAACGGGCTGCGCCGCTCCATCGGCCGCCCGTCGACCTCGAGATGCAGCGAGAGCACCGGGTAGCGCCGCGCCGCAGTCACGCTGGCCGCGAGCAACGCCATCCACTTGCCGCGTCCCAGCCGCTGGCGTTGCCGCTCGCGGTCGAGCACGATGTCAGGGTACAGCCCGAGGCTGGAATTGTTGATGAAAAGGCGGCCATTGACTTCGCCCATATCGACTTGGGCATCGTGCGCCTGCGCGATGACGCCGATCGCTTCATCCAGCTCAAGCGGCAGGCCGAGGTCTTTCGCGAAGTGGTTCAAGGTGCCCATGGGCAGCACGCCAAGCGTCACATCGCGATCGGCCAGCCGCGACGCGACGGCACTGACTGTGCCGTCGCCGCCCGCCGCAATCACCAGCGTGGCTCCCTCCGAGATCACGCGGTCGACGGCCCCGGAGATTTCTCCGCCACTGCGCAAGAGGTGCACCTTCGCCTCGATGCCGCGCGCGCGAAACTTGTCCTCGACTTCGCGATCCCAGCCCTGCGGGCATCCAGTGCCCGAAGTCGCGTTGACGATGACGTGTGCCGGCACTGTCATGCGGCGTGATGCTGCCTGGCCGGCGCTCCCTGCAGTCGTGGCACCAGCGTGACGCACAAGGCCAGCCACGCGACGCCTTCGGCCATCGCCGCCAGCACGTCGCTGGGAAAGTGGAAGCCGAGATAGACGCGAGACAGTCCTGTGAGCAACACCAGGGCCACCGCCACCGACACCCCCGCGAGCCGTTGTAGGGCACGGCGCTCGAACGCAAACCACAGCACCAGCGCAAATCCCCACCATATCGTGGCGCCGGCTGTGTGGCCGCTCGGGAAGCTGAAGGTGCGGAGGTCAGAAACCGGCAAGCCGTCGAACAAGGGCCGCGCCCGTGCGAAGACATGTTTGAGCGACGCGTTGAGCACCAATCCGCCGGGTACCACGGCCACCAGCAGCGGCAACCAGTGGAATGCGCGCCGCGAGACCAGCCCTGCCGCAGCGATGGCGCCCAGCACGCAAATCCCCAAGGTGCTGTGCAGGTCGGTCACGGCGACCATGAACTGCGTCAGCAACGGATGCATGCCCCCATGCAGCCGCACACTGACCCCGATATCCGCCCGCGTGAGGGGGCCGTGCCATCGCAGGTCGAGGGCCAGTGCGGTGAACACCAGGACCGCCAGCGCTGCCAGGCCCAGGCCGGCGGTGGGCCGGACGCAGGGCAGGAGAAGTGAGCGCATGGAGCGAAGGTCGGTCATCGGGGAAGGCGGCGATGTCGGAGCGAGGAGCCAAAAACCCTGAGCTTGCTCCTACAGCCGCGGCGATTGTTCCTGCATGCCGATGCCTGTCACCACCCGCGCATAGCGCTGCTTGCTCCAGTAGGCCGATGCCCAGTCGATGAGCACCACGATGCGGTTGCGAAAGCCGATGAGAAAGTAGATGTGCGCGAACAGCCAGAACAGCCAGGCGAAGTAGCCACTGAATTTGAAGTGACCGGCGGGCGAGACCAGGTCCACCACCGCCGCATTGCGCCCGATCGTGGCCAGGTTTCCATAGTCGCGATACCGGAAGGGCTGCGTGGGCCGGCCGGCGATGCGGTTCAGCACGTTCGCCGCCGCAGCGCGGCCCATCTGCTTGGCGCCGGGTGAGACGCCGGGTACCGCGCGCGGCTCCTGGCCGGGGACGAAACTGCGGGCTGCGGCGAGATCCCCGATGACGCTGATCTCGGGATGGCCAGCAAGGCTCAGGTCCGGCTCCACGACGACGCGGCCGGCGCGATCGGTTTGCGCCCCGGTGACCAGCGACAGCTGCTTGCCCAGCGGCGAAGCGGCCACGCCCGCGGCCCAGATTACACAGCGGGTCGGGATTGTGTAGGCCTCACCTTCGCCGGGCCGGACCCCGACACTCGCTGCGTCGATGTCAGTGACTCGCGCATTCACGCGCACCTGCACACCCAGGCCCTCTAGTTGCCGCTGCGCACGGATGCTCAGGTCGTCGGGCATCGCCTGCAGGATGCGCGGACCGCCCTCCAGCAGCAGCACCTGCGCCTGCGCCGGATCGATATGGCGGAATTCGCCGGGCAAGGTGTGGCATGCGATCTCGGCAACGGTGCCGGCCATCTCCACGCCCGTGGGGCCGCCGCCGATCACGACGAAGGTCATCCAGGCCTTGCGGGCTGCGGGCTCGGTTTGCCGCTCCGCCTGCTCGAACGCCACGAGGATGCGCCGGCGGATCTCGAAGGCGTCGTCCAGGGTCTTGAGGCCGGGCGCGAAAGGCGCCCAGTCGTCGCGGCCGAAATAACTGTGTGTGGCGCCCGCCGCGACGATCAGGTGATCGTATGGCAGGGCGCCGCCATCCTTCATGTGCACCTCGCGCCCATCGGCATCGATGCGCGTGACTTCGCCGAGCAGGCTGGTCACGTTCGGCTGCTTGCGAAAGAGGTGGCGGATCGGCGCGGCGATCGCGGGCGCCGAGAGTCCGGCGGTGGCCACCTGGTAGAGCAGCGGCTGGAACAGATGGTGGTTGGTCTTGTCGACGAGCGCGATATCGACCGCCGCGCCATCGAAGGCGCGCGCCGCTTCGAGGCCCCCGAAGCCGCAGCCGATGATCACGATCCGGGGATTGTTGTTCGGCTTCTCGGACATGCTGGCATTATGCGAGTCTCGATTTTGACGAGCAGCCAAGGAGACCCAAATGTTCCCCACCGCGATAGCGGGAAGCCTGCCCAAGCCCGCATGGCTGGCCGAAACCAACAAGCTCTGGCCCCAGTGGAAGGCGCAGGGCGATGAATTGCGCCAGGCCAAGGCCGATGCCACGCTGCTGTGGATCAAGGCGCAGGAGGACGCGGGCCTCGATGTCATCGGCGACGGCGAGCAATCGCGCCAGCACTTCGTCCATGGCTTCCTCGAGCAGGTCGAGGGCATTGACTTCGATCACAAGGTGGAGATGGGCATTCGCAACGACCGGTACAAGGCGATGGTGCCGCAGGTGGTCGCGCCGCTGAAGCTCAAGGGCCGCGTGCACGCGTTCGAAGCGCAGCTGGCGCGCGCGCACACCAGGCGCAAGCTGAAGTTCACGCTGCCCGGGCCGATGACCATCGTCGACACAGTGGCCGACAAGTTCTATGGCGACCGGGTGAAGATGGCCTTCGCTTTCGCCGAGTTGCTGAACCAGGAAGCCAGGGACCTCGAAAAACTCGGCGTCGATGTCGTGCAGTTCGACGAGCCCGCCTTCAACGTCTATCTCAACGAGACCGTCGACTGGGGCGTGCCGGCGCTGGAGAAGGCGGCCGAAGGCCTGAAGTGCACGACCGCCGTCCATATTTGTTATGGCTATGGCATCGAGGCCAACAACAAGTGGAAGGAGACGCTGGGCGAGAGCTGGCGTCAGTACGAACAGCCCTGCTGGATTCTGCTGCGGTCGAGCGCGGGGAAGGTCTGTTCGTACTGACGCCAGCTTTCGCCCAGCGTCTCCTTCCACTTGTTGTTGGCCTCGATGCCATAGCCGTAGC
>JBKJOM010000299.1:0-11154 GCA_046595775.1 Ramlibacter sp.
GTCGGACCTGACCCCCGCCATGAAGCCGAGCGACGCTTTCGCCTACATCGCCCATCGAAAGACCGAGCGGGTGGAGATCGACAATCTCGAAGGGCGCATCACCACCTCCCTGGTCACGCCTTACCCCCCCGGCATTCCCCTTTTGATCCCCGGCGAGGTTTTCAACAAGAAGATCGTGGACTACCTGAAGTTCTCGCGCGAGTTCAATGCGATCTGCCCGGGCTTCGAGACCGACATCCACGGGATGGTCGAGGAGGCCGACGCCGACGGCAAAATGCGCTATTACGCGGACTGCGTGCAGGCCTGAGCACGCTGCGCGCGTGCCGGCGCGTTTCCGCAATCCCCCGGATTTGCGCACTTCATCGCGTCAATCCGCGCTTCGTCGCATCCTGCTCGCGGTGCCGGGCGGCGGTCCTTACAGTCCAACCCATCGAGCCATACCGCTCGACCGGAAGGACACCATGAGCACCATCGCAAGCACCCGAACCGCCGCACCTCTGCCGCTTCTGTCTAAAGCCGCCCGCCTCACGGCCGCCGTGGTGGTGGCCGGCTTCGTGGCCCTCGGGTGGACTTCCGCCGGCCGGGTGAGCCATCAAGCCGTCGACCTCTCCACCGCCGCGTTGTCGCGCAACGTCATCCACGTGACACTGCCTGCCGTCGAAATCGTGGGCCGGCGCGACTCCGTGGTGATCGCGACAGAAGCCGCTTCCGGCACCTTTGACCGAACCAGCCGCGCCAGTGCCCTCTGATCCCCCTGCAGGGCGGAAAATCCCAGGTCATGACTACAGATAAAAACCAAGCGCCGCTGGCCCATCCGCCCCTCATCGAGTGGCTGGTGCGGATGAACAACCAGGTGGGAGCCTGGGCGGCATCGATGTCCTGGTGGCGGCTGCTCGTGCTGTTCATCGTGATCACCATCGCGGCCAGCATGATTTCGGACCAGTTGCACCTGCGTCACGACCGCGTCAAGGTCCAGCGCAGCGCCGAGAGCGAGGACGACGTTGAAGTCTCGATCAACGGCAAGGATGGCATCGTCATCAAGCGCAACGGCAAGGTGACCAAGGCAGGCAGCGGCGCGTCCTCTCCCGGTCGGCCGGATGCGTCGGCCGATGCCACCCCGCCGTCAGCGGCGCCGGAAGCCCCCGCACCCGGTGGCGCCTCCACGGACGAAGGCGACGAGAAGTTAAACAAGGAGCTGAAAGACCTCAAGAAAGAGCTGAAGGGGCTGAAGAAGCGCACTGTCACCGAACAGATCTTCACGTTCCGAGGCCTGATCGGCGACCTGGGCTCGGCCCTGCTGATCATCTCGTTCGGCTATCTGGTGGCCACCAAGATCGTGGTGCGCAAGGTGGCCCAGGCCGACGCCAAGGTGCGTAGCGCAGAGCACGCCGCCGAACACGAAGCCATGGAGCGCCAACTGGTACAGGCTCGCCTGCAGGTGCTGCAGGCCCAGGTCGAACCGCACTTCCTGTTCAATACGCTCTCGGCCATCGACTACCTGATCGAGACCGACCCGCCGCGCGCCAGCCAGATGCAGAAGGCGCTGATCACCTACCTGCGTGGTGCGCTGCCGCAGATGCGCCAGGAGTCCTCGACGCTCGGCCGGGAGCTGCGTCTGATCCGCTCATTCCTCGACCTGCTCAAGATGCGTATGGAGGACCGGCTGGACGTGGACTTCGCCGTGCCGGAAGGCGCCGAGTCTGCCGAGTTCCCGCCCATGATGCTGCAGTCGCTGGTGGAAAACGCGATCAAGCACGGCATCGAGCCCAAGCCCGAAGGCGGCAAGGTGACGGTGGCAGCACGCATCCAGAACGGCCAGTTGTGGGTGGAGGTGAAGGACACCGGCATCGGCATCGCGAACACCGATCGCCTGGAAGGCCCCACATCCGGCACCGGGTTGGGCCTGCAGAACATCCGCGAGCGGCTGGCCATGCTTTACCCGGGCAAGAGCCGCCTGATCCTGGTGTCCGACGACACGACCGGCACTTCCGTCAAGATCGTCGTGCCCTACCAGGTCGGCCCGCACATGGCTGCCGCGGGCAACGGTGTGCGCGAGGAGAAGCCGGCGTGAACGCTCCGTCCAGCCCATCGCGACCGCTGACCGCCGTCATTGCAGACGACGAGCGCCTGCTGCGCGAGCAGCTCAAGGCAAGACTCACGAAAGTATGGCCCGATCTTGAAATAGTGGGCGAAGCCCGTGACGGCAACGAGGCGCTGGCCCGGGCCGACGAGCTGCGGCCCGACATCATGTTCCTGGACATCCGGATGCCCGGCATGACGGGCATCGAGGCCGCGCGCGAAATTCTTGCGCTGCCCGACTGGGACGGCGAGATTGTTTTTGTCACGGCCTACGACGAATACGCGGTCGCGGCATTCGAGCAGGGCGCGCTGGACTACCTGCTCAAGCCCGTGGAACCGGAGCGGCTTGTGCAGACCGCACAGCGGCTGAAGTCTCGGCTGGCCGCGCGCACCGCGCCGCCGGCACTGTCGGACGACGCGACGCTGGACGCCGTGATGACCAAGCTGGCCAAATTGCAGCAAGGCATGGCGTCGCCTTCCCAAGGTTCGCAGCCGCTGCGCTGGCTCCAGGCCACCACGGGCAGCACCACCAAACTGATCGACGTGAAGGACGTGCTGTTCTTCCGTTCCGACGAAAAGTACACGCGGGTTCAGACCCGCGACCAGGAGGCGTTCATCCGCACCGCGATCCGTGAACTGCTGCCGCAGCTCGATGCGCAGCAGTTCTGGCAGATCCACCGGTCGACGATCGTCAACCTGGCAGCCATTGCGGCAGTCAACCGCGACGACTCCGGTCGCCAGCGGGTTCACATCCAGGGGCACGCCGAGGTGCTTGAGGTCAGCCGCAGCTTCGCCCACCTGTTCCGTGCGTCCTGATACGGCGCACGGAACAGGTGGGCAAATTTTTTTACTCCAAAAAGTCGCGTTGCGACTTTTTCTCGTGCCTGAATTTTCGGTGCTGGACCGGTGGAGCCGGATCCATCACCAAAGGGTGACCGCTCTGCGCGTTGCTCCGCGCGGTCGGAGCGCCGGGCATTGCCCGGCGTTGTCATTGCGGCCTTGAGCCGCAATCCAGTGTCGTTACTCGTTGACCGCCACAGCCGTGTGGCTGAAGCCTCCATCGACGTAAGTGATCTCCGATGTCACGCCCGAGGCCAGGTCGCTCAACAGGAAGGCAGCGACGTTGCCGACGTCCTCTATCGTCACGTTGCGGCGCAGCGGCGCGGCCGTGGCGATCACATTGAGCAGCTTGCCGAAATCCTTGATGCCGCTGGCCGCCAGAGTCTTGATCGGGCCGGCGCTGATGCCGTTGACGCGGATCGAGCGGCCGTCGGGCAATTTGCCCACGGCTTCCGCAAGGTAACGCACCGACGCCTCCAGGCTGGCCTTGGCAAGCCCCATCGTGTTGTAGTTGGGCACAGTGCGCATCGCACCCAGGTAGGTGAGGGTGAGCATTGCGGCCTTGTCGTTGAGCATCGGCAACGCGGCCTTGGCCAGCGCCGGAAAACTGTAGGCGCTGATGTCCTGTGCGATGCGGAAGTTCTCGCGGGAGAGGCCGTCCAGGAAGTTTCCGGCAATGGCTTCGCGGGGTGCGAAGCCGATGCTGTGCACGAACCCGTCGAACTTCGGCCAGGTGGTCGCGAGGTCCGCAAACAGCTTTTCAATCTGGGCGTCATCGCCGACGTCGCAGTCGAAGATGAGGTTCGAGCCGAAGTCCGCGGCGAACTCGGTGATGCGGTCCTTGAATCGTTCGCCAACGTAGCTGAACGCGAGGTCGGCGCCTTGCTGGCGGCAGGCTCGCGCGATGCCGTATGCAATCGAGCGGTTGGAAAGCACGCCGGTGATCAGCAATTTCTTGCCAGTGAGGAAACCCATAAGTGTCCCGGTTCAAAAAGTGGGCAGAATTGTCGCATGCGAGGTTTTTTGATTTTTCTCGCCCTTGTGGCGAGTGGTGCGGCCTGGTCTGCGCCCGGTTATGCGGTCTGGGGCACGTTCAAGTACCCCCCCGGGTTCACCCATTTCGACTACGTCAATCCCGACGCACCCAAGGGCGGCGAGTTGAGGATGGTCGCGGGCTCCCGCATCTCGTCTTACGACAAGTACAACCCGTTCACCTTGAGGGGTAACGCGCCTTCGTTCACCGAAGACCTGTTGTTCCAGGGACTGCTGTTCGCGCCATACGACGAGGTCGGGGTCAGCTATGGCCTGATCGCCGAGGACGTCGATGTGCCGCCTGAACTCACCTCCGCCACGTTCCGCATCCGCCCCGAGGCGCGCTTTCACAACGGGGACCCGATCAAGGCCTCGGACGTGAAGTACAGCTTCGAGACGCTCACGTCGAAGTTCGCGCACCCGAAATATGCGACCTTGCTCGGTGATGTGGAAGCCTGCGATGTGGTCGACGATCGAACGGTGCGCTTTCGCTTCAAGAAGAAAGACCGGCAGCTGCCTCTCGTGGTCGGTGCGATACCGATCTTCTCGCCCAAGTGGGGCCTCGAAAACCGCAAGAACAAGCCTTTCGATCAGGTCGTGACGGACATGCCGATCGGCAGCGGCCCCTACAAGATCCTGCCCGGCAAGAACTTCGGCCGCGACACGACCTTCGTGCGTGACCCGAACTACTGGGGCCGCAACCTCCCCGTGCACCGGGGCATGAACAACTTCGATCGCATCACGATCAAGATCTACAAGGACAGCACGGCGCAGCTGGAAGCACTGAAGGCGGGCGAGTTCGACCTGATGCAGTTCTTCTCGGCCGGCGACTGGACGCGGCGCATGAACAGCAAGCGCGTGAAGAGCGGCGAGATCATCAAGGAGGAGTTCAAGCACAAATTGCCCGAGGGCTTTTACAGCTACGTGTTGAACCTGCGCCAGCCCAAGTACGAAGACCGCCGTGTCCGCATGGCGCTCGAACTGGCCATGGACTACGAGTGGATGAACCTGCACCTGTTCCGCGGCGCCTACAAGCGGGTGAAAGGCGTGTTCGGCAACACCGACTGCGAAGCGCTCGGCATGCCGTCGCCCCAGGAAGTGGCCCTGCTCGAGCCGTTTCGCTCCAGCCTGCCGGCCGAAGTCTTCGGCCCGATGGTGCTGCCGCCCAACACCGATGCGCCGAACTCGCTGCGCGACAACCTGCGCAAGGCCAAGGCGTTGTTGGCCGATGCCGGTTGGAAGCTGCGCGACGGGGCCCTGCGCAACGCCAAAGGCGAGCCCTTCGTCATTGAATTTCTCGACAGCACTGAAGCACGCGGTGCCACGACGACGGCAGCGTGGCGCCGTGCGCTGGCCCAGCTGGGTATCGATTTCCAGTTGCGCGAGGTGGACTTCGCGCTGTGGCAGGAGCGGCTGGAGTCCAACAAGTTCGACATGCTGAGCATTTCGTTTCCGGGTACCCACTTCCCGGGCTCGGACTACGCCGACCTCTTCGGCAGCAAGGCCGCCGACATTCCGGGTTCGGGCAACTACAGCGGCATCAAGAGTCCGGCCATCGATGCCCTTGTCGCCAACCTCACGGTGGCCGACAACCGGGACGCATTCATTGCCACATGCCGCGCGCTCGATCGCACGATCGCGCATGGCCACTACCTGATCCCGGCTTGGACGACCACTGGCCGGCGTATCGCCTACACCCCCTGGAGACTGGTGCGGCCTTCAGCCGTCCCTGCCTATCCGCCCGAAGGCGTGCCCTACATGGACTGGTTCATGACCGTCTGGTGGGCCCGGCTGCCCTCCAAGACTGAATGATCGGGACCACCCATGGCTGCCTACATACTCAAGCGGATCCTGCTCATGTTGCCGACCTTGTTCGGCGTCCTCCTGGTCACCTTCACCGTGACCCAGTTCGTGCCGGGTGGACCGGTGGAGCAATACATGGCCGAAGCCAAGCGCGCCGGCGGCGGCGGCGACGTGTCGTCGTATCGCGGCGGACAGGGCGTGAACCCCAAGCGGATCGAGGAGATCAAAGCCATGTACGGCTTTGACAAGCCACCCGCCGAGCGCTTCTGGAAAATGCTCGGCCAGTACGCGACTTTCGACCTGGGCAAGAGTTTCCAGCAGAACAAGCCGGTCGCGCAGCTGATCGCCGAGAAGTTGCCGGTTTCCATCAGCCTGGGCCTGTGGACTTTCTTCATCAGCTATCTCGTTGCGGTGCCGCTGGGCGTTGCCAAGGCGGTGAGGGCGGGATCGCGCTTTGACTTCGTCACCACCATCCTCGTGTTGGTGGGCTACGCGATTCCCGGTTTCGTACTGGGCCTGTTCCTGCTGGTTATCTTCGGCGGACAACTCGAATGGTTCCCGCTGCGCGGCCTGACATCGGCCAACTGGGAAGACCTCAGCTGGCCGTCCCGGATCGTCGATTACCTGTGGCACATCACCTTGCCGGTCACAGCGATGGTGCTCGGCAGCTTTGCCGTGACGACCATGTTGACCAAGAACGCTTTTCTCGAAGAGATTCGCAAGCAATACGTGCTGACGGCCCGCGCCAAGGGCCTGCCCGAGCGCCAGGTGCTGTGGAAGCACGTGTTCCGCAACTCGCTGCTGCCGATCCTCACGGGTTTCCCCGCGGCGTTCATCGGCGCGTTCTTCACCGGGTCGCTGCTGATCGAAACGCTGTTTTCGCTCGACGGCCTCGGGCTCCTGAGCTACGACAGCATCATTCGTCGCGACTATCCGGTGGTGCTCGGATCGCTTTTTGTCTTCACGCTGATCGGCCTTGTCACCAAGCTGATCAGCGACCTGAGTTATGTCTGGGCCGATCCCCGTGTCAAATTCGATTGAGGCTCCCGCAAGCGAAGAGGCCACCCTCGCCGTGGCCCAGCCCGCATCCGTGAGCAACAGCCCAAGCGCGCGCGCGTGGCGGCGCTTCCGCAAAAATCGCCTCGGCTTCGCTAGCCTGTTGATCTTCGCAGTGATGCTGGTCGTCAGCCTCTTCGCCGAAGTCATCTCCAACGACCGGCCGCTCGTCGTGCACTTCAATGGCGAGTTCTATTTCCCGATGGTCAAGGACTATCCGGAGAAGACCTTCGGCGGTGACTTCGAAACGCCGACCGACTACCACGACCCGTTCATGACCGGCAGGATGTCCGGGAGCGGGAACTGGATGCTCTTCACGCTGAATCCGTACGGCTCCAAGACGCTCGCCTACTATTCGAAGTACCCGTTCCCCAGCCCGCCGTCCACCGACAACTGGCTGGGCACCGACGAGCGAGGTCGCGACCTGCTCGCGCAATTGATCTACGGGTTTCGGCTGAGCGTGTTATTCGGGCTGGCGCTGATGGCCGTCGGCGTTGTGGTCGGGATCATCACCGGTGCGATACAGGGCTACTTCGGCGGCTGGACCGACCTGTCGTTCCAGCGGTTCATCGAGATCTGGGACTCGATGCCGGAGCTGTACCTGTTGATCATCTTCAGCGCCATCTTTGCCCCGAGCGTGGCATTGCTGCTTCTGCTGCTCAGCCTGTTCGGCTGGACCAGTCTCTCGAACTATGTGCGCGCGGAGTTCCTGCGCAACCGCCAGATGGACTACGTTCGCGCCGCACGCGCCCTGGGTGTCGGCAATGGCCGCATCATCTGGCGGCACATCATGCCCAACAGCATGACACCGGTCGTGACCTTCATGCCCTTCAGGATGAGCGCGGCCATCCTTGCACTTACGTCGCTCGACTTCCTCGGGCTCGGTGTGCCACCGGGAACGCCGTCGCTCGGCGAATTGCTGCAACAAGGCAAGCAGAACCTTGACGCATGGTGGATCTCCGTTGCGACATTCCTGGTTCTCGTGCTGACGCTGTCCCTGCTGACCTTCATGGGCGATGCGCTGCGCGATGCGCTCGATCCCCGAAAGGCCGATGCATGAGCGCGCTGCTCGAAGTCAACGACCTGCGAATCTCCTTCGCGGGAAAGGAAGTGGTTCACGGCGTCAATTTCTCGCTGGCCCCTGGCGAGAAGTTGGCTCTGGTCGGCGAATCCGGCTCCGGCAAGACCGTCACGGCACTGAGCCTGTTGGGCCTGGTGCAGAACGCCACCGTGACCGGGTCCGCCTTGTTCGGCAACGAGAACGGCGAAGGCAGCCGCGACCTGCTGGCCTTGCCCGAGCGCCAACTGCTTTCGATCCGCGGCCGCGAGATCGCGATGATCTTCCAGGAGCCGATGACGGCCCTGAATCCGCTGTTCACGGTGGGCGACCAGATCGCGGAGGTGCTGCAGCTGAGGGACGGCCTCACCCAGCGTGAAGCCTGGCAGGGCACCATCGAGGCGTTGCGCGCCACCGGCATCCCTGACCCCGAGCGCCGCGCCGCTGCTTACCCGCACCAGCTCTCCGGCGGCCAGCGCCAGCGGGCAATGATTGCAATGGCGTTGTCAGGCCGGCCTCGCCTGCTCCTTGCCGACGAGCCGACCACCGCGCTCGACGTCACCTTGCGCGGGCAGATCCTCGACCTGCTTTCCGAAGTGCAGAAGCAGAACGGCATGGCGATGCTCCTCATCACGCACGACCTGAACCTGGTTCGCAAGTTCGCCGACCGCGTGGTGGTGATGGAGAACGGCTACCTTGTCGAACAGGGAACAGTGGAGGAGGTGTTCGCCAATCCGCAACATCCGTACACCCGCAAATTGATCGACAGCCGTCCGGTGCGCGACGTCGTCGAGGGCGCGGTGGGTGGAGAGCCCATCATGAAGTCCTCGGGCATGCGCGTGAGCTATCCCGTCCATCTCGCGGGCATCAAGGGGTGGTTCAAGCGCGGTGAATTCGTCGCCGTGAAGAACGCCGCCTTCTCGATCCCGCCGGGGCGCACGCTGGGTGTCGTCGGCGAATCAGGATCGGGCAAGTCAACGCTGGCAATGGCGGCACTGGGCCTGATCCCGCACCAGGGCGACCTCGATGTGGTGGGCAGCCGCTGGGGCCCCGATGCGGCCGGCAACAAGGCCATCCGCCGGATGGTGCAAGTGGTTTTCCAGGACCCTTACTCCTCGCTCTCGCCCCGCATGACGGTGGAAGAGATCGTCGGAGAGGGCCTGCTGGTCCACGAGCCGGGGTTGCCGCTGCCCCAGCGGCGCGAAAAGGTCATCCAGACCCTGGCCGATGTCGGGCTCTCCGAAGCCCAGTTCCCGGGCCTGCTGCAGCGCTACCCGCACGAATTCTCAGGGGGCCAGAGGCAGCGCCTCGCAGTCGCCCGGGCCCTGATCGTGCAACCGCAACTGCTCATCCTTGACGAGCCGACCAGCGCATTGGACGTCACCATCCAGAAGCAGGTCTTGAAACTCCTGCAACGGCTCCAGCGCGAGAAAGGGTTGAGCTACCTGCTCATCACCCACGACGTCGACGTGATCCGCGCCATGGCCCATGACGTGGTGGTCATGAAAGACGGCGAAATCCTAGAAGCCGGCCCGGTCCACGAGGTGCTGGACGCACCCCGCGAGGAGTACACCCGCACCCTGGTCGCCGCCGCCGCCTGAAGCGCTTTTCCCGGTGCCAAGCCGTTGCAAATCAACGGTTTGCGGGGTACAATCCTTGCTTCACGACCAAACGGGCGGAACCAACCGCCCGTTTTTTATGGGCGATCGCTTTTAGGGAATTCGAGAGCAAGGTGGCGTTTCAGGAGATTGTCGAGCAAACGGTGGCCGGACTCGGTTACGTACTGGTGGAGATTGAACGCTCCGCCGGGGGTTTGCTGCGCATCACGATCGACCTGCCGTGGGAGCCTGGCAAGGAGCAGCCTGTGAACGTCGAGGACTGCGAGAAGGTGACACGGCAACTGCAGTTCGCACTGGAAGTCGAAGGCACGGACTACAAGCGGCTGGAGGTGTCATCCCCCGGCATCGATCGCCCGTTGCGGTCGGACCAGGATTTCGAGCGTTTTGCCGGCGAGCTGGTGGACATCACGCTCAAGCAGCCGATGGGCGCTGCGGGCGCGGGCCAGGTGGCCGCCAACCGCAAGAAGTTTCGTGGCACGTTGGAGCGCACGGACGCGGGTTGGCAGATCGTGTGGAGCGACGAGCCGCCGGCCAAGCCTGGCGCGAAGGTCGGGAAGAAGAGGCAGCCTGCTCCTTTGCAGGCATTGGGTTTTTCGCTGGACGAGCTGAAGGAAGCGCGGCTGGCGTCGGTTGTTGATTTCAAGGGGCGGAAACCCCGTGGGCAAGGAGCGTAGTGACATGAACCGCGAACTGTTGATGCTGGTGGAAGCCATTTCGCGCGAGAAGAACGTGGAGCGCGACGTCGTTTTCGGCGCCGTGGAGTCGGCTCTCGCCCAGGCGACCAAAAAGTTATACCAGGGCGAAGTCGACATCCGTGTCGCGGTCGACCGCGACAGCGGCGTCTATGAAACCTTCCGCCGCTGGCTGGTCGTGCCCGACGAGGCCGGCCTGCAGAACCCCGAAGCCGAAGAGTTGTTGATGGACGCCAAGGAGCGCATCGCCGACGTCGAGGAGGGCGACTACATCGAGGAGCCGGTCGCATCGGTGCCGATCGGCCGCATTGGCGCGATGGCTGCCAAGCAGGTGATCCTGCAGAAGATTCGCGACGCCGAGCGCGAAATGCTGCTGAACGATTTCATGTCGCGTGGCGACAAGATCTTCGTGGGCACCGTCAAGCGCATGGACAAGGGCGACATCATCGTGGAAAGCGGCCGTGTCGAAGGACGCCTGCGCCGCGGCGAAATGATCGCCAAGGAAAACCTGCGCAACGGCGACCGCGTTCGCGCCATGATCATGGAAGTGGACCTGACGCTGCGCGGCGCGCCCATCATCCTGTCGCGCTCGGCCCCCGAATTCATGATCGAGCTGTTCCGCCAGGAAGTGCCCGAGATCGAGCAGGGCCTGCTGGAGATCAAGAGCTGCGCCCGCGATCCGGGCAGCCGCGCCAAGATCGCCGTGCTGTCGCATGACAAGCGGGTCGATCCGATCGGCACCTGCGTCGGCGTGCGTGGAACGCGCGTCAACGCCGTCACCAACGAACTGGCCGGCGAGCGCGTCGACATTGTGCTGTGGTCGGAAGACCCGGCGCAGTTCGTGATCGGCGCCCTGGCGCCGGCCAACGTGTCCTCCATCGTCGTTGACGAAGAGAAGCACGCGATGGACGTGGTGGTCGACGAGGAGAACCTGGCGATCGCGATCGGCCGGGGCGGCCAGAACGTGCGCCTGGCC
>JBKJOM010000336.1:0-24149 GCA_046595775.1 Ramlibacter sp.
AGTGGAGCACGTGGACCAGTGCCGCCTCCTACCTGTTCGGCCAACGCGGCCTGATCCGCCTGACCTACAAGCCCTGGCGCGACTACCTGCGCAAGGACTTTCACCCGAGCCAGCACGACAGCAGCCACTCCAACCGCTGGCTCGAACAGAACACCGACCGGTTCATCCCCGTAGGCCAGCAATGAGGGGTTGCTGGTTAACGTGACCGGGCTTTCAAGCAAAATGTTGGCATGCAATACCACTACATCGCCAATGCTGCCCAGCCCTCAACGTCCGGCCGCACGATACCGGTGATCGATCCGTCGGATGGCCAAGCCTTCGACGAATTGCAGCGCGGCACGGCCGAAGACATCGCTGATGCAGTGCGCCACGCGCGTCAGTGCTACGAGAGCGTCTGGAGCAAACTGAGCGCCGCCGAGCGCGGCCGGCTGCTGATGCGCCTGTCGAACAAGCTCGCGCACCATGCTCATGAACTCGCCGACATCGAACAGCGCGACTGCGGCAAGCCGACCAAGCAGGCGCGGGCGGACGCGCTGGCGCTGGTGCGCTACTTCGAGTTCTATGCCGGCGCCTGCGACAAGTTGCACGGCTCCACGATCCCTTACCTCGACGGGTACAGCGTGCTGACCTGGCGCGAACCGCATGGCGTGACAGGCCACGTGATTCCGTGGAACTACCCGATGCAGATCTTCGGGCGCAGCGTGGGCGGCGCTCTCGCGGCGGGCAATGTCTGCGTGGTAAAGCCCTCGGAAGACGCATGCCTGTCGCTGTTGCACGTGGCGCAGATTGCGGCCGACGTCGGCTTTCCGGCAGGCGCGATCAACATCATCACTGGCTACGGCCATGAAGTGGGCGACGCACTCGCGCGGCACGAGGGCATCGACCACATCAGTTTCACCGGCAGCCCCAGCGTCGGCACGATCATCCAGCAGGTGGCGGCGCAGCGGCATTGCCCGGTGACGCTGGAGCTGGGCGGCAAGAGCCCGCAGGTGATCTTTGACGATGCTGACCTCGACGCTGCGCTGCCCTCCGTCATCAATGCCATCGTGCAGAACGCCGGCCAGACCTGTTCCGCCGGTTCGAGGCTGCTGGTGCAGCAGTCGATCTATGAGCCGGTGCTCGAGCGACTCGGCCAGGCCTTCGAGAACCTGCGGGTCGGGCCTGCAGCAATGGATCTCGATGTCGGCCCGCTCATCCGCCAGAGCCAGCAGCAGCGTGTGTGGGACTTTCTCTCCGATGCGCAGCACGCGGAGATTCCCATGGTGGCGCAGGGCCAGATCGTCGATGAGGCACCGGAGACGGGCTTCTACCAGGCCCCTACCCTGCTGCGGGATGTTCCCCCGATGCACCGGCTCGCACAGGAAGAAGTCTTTGGGCCGGTGCTCGCGGCGGCCAGCTTCAGGGATGAAGACGAAGCGGTGCAGCTCGCGAACTCGACGAAGTTCGGGTTGGTCGCCGGCATCTGGACACGCGACGGCGGGCGGCAGTTGCGCGTGGCCAGGCGCGTGAAGAGCGGCCAGGTGTTCATCAACAACTATGGCGCCGGTGGCGGCGTCGAGTTGCCCTTCGGCGGCGTCAAGTCATCGGGCTATGGTCGCGAGAAGGGCTTCGAGGCGCTGTACGGCTTCACCACCGTGAAGACGGTGGCGATCAAGCATGGCTAGTCTGCAAACCAACAAGGAGAGCGCGATGCGCGTGCAAGGCAAGTCGATCATCGTGACCGGTTCGGGCGGCGGCATCGGCGAGGGTATCGCCCGCAGGCTCGCAGCCGAGGGTGCTCGGGTTATCGTGAACGACATCAATGAAGCGATGGGCAAGAACGTTGCTCAGGAGATCTGCGCCCAGGGCGGTAAAGCTTCTTTCTTCGCAGGCGACGTGACGAACTCGGGCGACATGAAGGCTTTGGTGGAAACCGCCGTGCAGCGCCACGGCAAGCTGGACGTGATGGTGAACAACGCCGGATGGACCCACCGCAACCGGCCCGCGCTTGAAGTGAGCGAGGACGAATTCGACAAATGCTTCGCGGTGAACATGAAGAGCATCTATCTCTCCACGATCCACGCCGTGCCGGCGTTTCGCGCGAACAAGGGCGGCAGTTTCATCAACATCGCCTCGACCGCAGGCATCCGGCCCCGGCCGGGCCTGGCCTGGTACAACGGCTCCAAGGGCGCGGTGATCACCACCAGCAAGTCGCTCGCCGCAGAGTTCGGCCCCGACAACATCCGCGTGAATTGCATCAACCCTGTCTTCAACCCGGACACCGGCCTCTCGGCCGAGTTCGCAGGCGGGCCGGTGGACGATGCGCGCCGTGCAAAATTCCTCGCCTCCATTCCGCTCGGGCGCTTCTCCACGGCGCTCGACGTGGCCAACGCCGCGCTCTACCTGGCCAGTGACGAGGCCGCGTTCATCTCCGGTGTGTGCATCGAGGTAGACGGCGCCCGCTGCGTGTGAAGGGGGTAGCTGTGAGGGCGTTCGCCGTGAGGTCTTTTCGCGAAACGCGCCGCGCTGCGGGACAATAGGCCCATGGCTGAACGCGTGATCCCCCTTGTCGACCAGCGCGTTGCCGCCCGCGCGGCAACCGTGCCGGCGCAAGCCATTGCGGCGTCGGGCCTGCTCTTGGACGCGCTGGGGCGACCATTGCGCGACCTGCGCATCAGCGTCACCGACCGCTGCAACTTCCGCTGCAGTTATTGCATGCCCAAGGAAGTCTTTGACAAGGACTACCCCTACCTGCCGCATTCCCAACTCCTCACCTTCGAGGAGATCACTCGGGTGGCCCAACAATTCGTCGCCCATGGCGTGCACAAGATTCGCCTCACCGGAGGCGAGCCGCTGCTGCGCAAGAACATCGAGATCCTGGTCGAGCAACTTGCGGCGTTGCGTACGCCGGCCGGCGAGCCGCTCGACCTTACGCTCACCACCAACGGCTCCTTGCTGGCGCGCAAGGCGAAGGCGCTGAGGGCTGCCGGCCTGCGGCGCGTGACGGTGAGCCTCGATGGCCTGGACGACGCCGTCTTTCGCAGCATGAACGACGTGGACTTCCCGGTAGCGGAAGTGCTGGCGGGCATCGACGCGGCTTGCGACGCCGGGCTCGGGCCGGTCAAGATCAACATGGTGGTCAAGCGTGGCACCAACGACCACGAGATCCTGCCGATGGCGCGCCACTTCAAGGGCAGCGGCCATGTCCTGCGCTTCATCGAATACATGGACGTCGGCGCGACCAACGGCTGGCGCATGGACGAGGTGATGCCCTCGGCGGAGGTGGTGCAACGCATCCACGCCGAACTTCCGCTCGTGCAACTCGAACCCAGCGCGCCCGGCGAAACAGCGCAGCGCTGGGGCTTCGCCGACCATGCAGGCGAGATCGGAGTGATCAGCAGCGTGACGCAGGCTTTCTGCGGCGACTGCAATCGCGCCCGGCTGTCCACCGAAGGGCAGGTCTACCTGTGCCTGTTCGCGACACAGGGGCATGACCTGCGCACGCTGCTGCGGGGTGGCGCTTCGGACGAGCAACTGGCTTCAGCCATCGGGCATATCTGGCACGGGCGGGATGATCGCTATTCGCAGTTGCGCGGCAGCCTGCCGGCCGACGACACGCCGGGCAGGCGCCGCGTCGAGATGAGTTACATCGGAGGCTAGTTGATAGAGACAGCGGACATCACGGGCGTGATCCTCGCCGGCGGCAAGGGCTCGCGGATGGGCGGCGTGGACAAAGGCCTGCAGAATTTCAATGGCATGCCGCTGGCGCTGGGCACCTTGATGCGGTTGCAGCCGCAGGTGGGCGAAGTCATGATCAACGCCAACCGCAACCTTGCGGCCTATGAATCCTTCGGCGTGCCGGTCTGGCCCGACGTGCTTTCCGACTACGCAGGTCCGCTCGCCGGCTTCCTCACCGCGCTCGAAAGATGCGAGACGGGGTGGCTGGCCACCGTGCCTTGCGACACGCCGCTGTTCCCGCATGACCTGGTTGCGAGGCTCGCGCTGTCTGCCGCCGCGCACGACGCCGAAATTGCGATGGCCGCCGCGCCCGAAGAGGACGGCCAGTTGCGCACGCAACCCGTCTTCTGCCTTCTGCGCATCGACCTGCTTGAAAGCCTGGTGCGCTTCACGCAAGGTGGCGGTCGCAAGATCGACGCCTGGACAGCACAACACAAGACGGTGGTGGTGCCCTTCGACACGCCCGCCGACAAGGCTCGCGCCTTTTTCAACGCGAATACGCTGGACGAACTGCACCGGCTTGAGCAGCCATGAAAAGCATCGCGCAAGTCGCGGCGCAATTGCAGGGCTACGACCCCAAGGCGCTGCCGTCGGACGCGGTCAATGACTTCCTCTCAAGACTGGTCGAGCCTGTGGTGGAAACCGAGGAAGTGGCTGTGGTGGACGCGCTCGATCGCGTGCTGGCCGACAGCCTCGTCTCGCCGATCAGTGTGCCGCCCCACGACAACTCGGCGATGGATGGCTTCGCTTTCAACGGTGCGATACTGCGCGCCGGCGAGCCGCTGGAGCTCACGGTCGTGGGCACCGCGCTGGCCGGCAAGGCCTGGCAAGGCGCAGTGCACGCCGGGCAGTGCGTGAAGATCATGACGGGCGCGATCATGCCGGCGGGCCTCGACACCGTCGTGCCGCAGGAGCTGACCCAGTCGATTGGCGATGCGCGCATTTCGATCCCCGCGGACATCCTGCGTCCCGGCGACAACCGGCGGCACAAGGGCGAGGACCTGACGGCGGGGCATGCCGCCTTGGCTGCGGGTACGCGACTCGGACCTGCAGCTTGCGGCTTGGTCGCAAGCCTGGGCATCGCCAGGCTGCGCGTGCGCCGCCGCCTGCGCGTCGCGTACTTCTCGACCGGAGACGAGATCCAAAACCTGGGGGAGCCGCTGCGCGAAGGCGCGGTCTACGACAGCAATCGCTACACCGTGAGCGGCCTGCTGACGCGCCTGGGCTGCGATGTGATCGACATGGGCGTCGTCCGCGATGACCCGGCCATGCTGGAAGCCGCGTTCTCGTCGGCCGCCGCGAAGGCCGACGCCATCATCACCAGCGGCGGCGTCAGCGTCGGCGAGGCCGACTACACCAAGGCAATGATGGCCAAGCTCGGCGACGTAGCCTTCTGGCGCATCGCGATGCGGCCGGGCCGTCCCATGGCCGTCGGCCGGATCGGGCGTTCCGTGCTGTTCGGGTTGCCGGGCAACCCGGTGGCGGTGATGGTGACTTTCCTCGCGTTCGTGCGGCCCGCGCTGCTGCAAATGATGGGTTGCACGGCCGGTGCATCGCCCCTGCTCAAAGCGCGCAGCGCAGAGGCCATCCGCAAGAAACCGGGGCGCACCGAATACCAGCGCGGCGTTGTGACGCGGGCCATAGACGGCAGCCTGCAGGCGCGCACAACGGGCAACCAAGGCTCAGGTGTGCTGAGTTCCATGGTGCAGGCCAATGGACTCATCGTGTTGCACCACGCGCAAGGCGATGTCGCCCCAGGCGATGAAGTCGACGTGCAGATGTTCGACGGCGCGATCTGAACCTGAGCGGTTCAACTATCGGCGTTGTCCTACAAACCAAAATAGCCCACCGCGCGTTGAGGGGATGGCCGGAATCGCCGGCTTCACCCACAGGAACTCATCCATGAACAAGACCTTGATCGCCCTTTCCGCCGCCCTGTGCATGGGGCTGTCCGCTTCCGCCTTCGCAGCAGCCCATGCCGGCGCAGCGATGAAGCCCGCCTCCGGCGCGGCCATGACCAATTCGCCGACTTCCGGTTCAGGCACCACAGGTACCGCTACCGGTTCGAGCACCACGGGCATGAAGGCCGGCACCAGCGGCGCCATGGCAACCACCGATACGAAGGCTGTTGCCAAGGCCGACATCAAGGCCATGCAGAAGACCGCCGACGGCGACTACAAGGCCGCCAAGGCCAAGTGCAAGCCGATGAAGGGCGATGCAGAGAAGGCCTGCAAGAAAGACGCGAAGGCTGCCCATGAAAAGGCCGAAGCCGACGTCAAGCGCGCCAAAGCCGAAATGAAGGCCGCCAACAAGAAGTCCTGATCCCAGGATTCCCCGGCTCGAACAAGGGGCCCTGTCGCCAGACGGCGACAGGGCCCCTTGTCTTTTTGTCGTGTTTGCTTGACATTGCTTCAAGCGCCATGTAAAGTCTACTTGTCATTAAGCAAGGAGAACTGGACATGGGAATGAACGATACCGCCGCTGGCCGCGCTTACGTGCGCAGCGTGTTTTTCTGGATGATGATCTATGTCGGGCTGGTTGTGGCGCTGTCGAGTGCCCGCAATGCCGGGTTGCTGAATTCGCCCTGGAGCTGGGCCGCTGCCTTCACGCCTTCGATCCCGATCGCCGGCGTGATGTGGGCCGTGCTGGTCTTCATGCGCGACAGCGATGAATACGTTCGCGCGCTGACGACCCGGCGCCTCGTGATGGCCATGGCGATCACCCAGGTGATCTGTTCCGCATGGGGCTTCATGGAGGTTTACGCAGGGGCGTTCCATGTCGAGCTCTACATGGTGGTCCCCATTTTCTGGGCGTCGTACGGCGCGATCTCGTCCTTCGTGCGCAGCTCGTCATGAAGAACAAGCTTCGCGAACTGCGTGCCGCACAGCGCTGGAGCCAGGCCGACCTCGCCGAGCGCATCGGCGTGTCGCGCCAGGCGGTCAACGCGCTCGAGACAGAAAAGCACGACCCGTCACTCGGCCTCGCCTACCGGATCGCTGCGGCCTTTGAACTGCCGGTCGAAGCGGTCTTCGACAACCCCAACAAACCCACGGAAAGCACACCATGACCCGTTTCGTCTTCATCGCACTGCTCATCTGTTCCGCATGGATGGCCAAGCCACTGGCGTTCGCCCAGACCCCGCCAGCATCGGACCGCTTCAGCGTGGAAGTACGCGGCCAGGGGCCCGACGTCATCCTCATTCCCGGTCTCGCGTCCTCGCGTGACGTGTGGAAAGAGACTGCCGCGAAGCTGGCGACGAACCATCGCGTGCACCTGGTGCATGTTGCGGGCTTCGCCGGTGAGACGCCCCGGGGCAACGCGCAAGGCCCCGTGGTTGCGCCGCTCGTTAGCGAACTCGCGCGTTATATTGAGCAGGCCCAGCTGCAGTCGCCTGCGGTGATCGGGCACTCTATGGGAGGTGCGACCGCGCTGGCGCTCGCGGCGCGCCACCCGCAAACCGTGGGTCGTGTGATGGTGGTCGATGCCCTGCCCTTCTTCTCGCTGCTTTTCGGGCCCACCGTTACCGTCGATCAGGTGCGACCGCGCGCCGACGCCATGCGCGACGGCACGATCGCCATGAGCGCCGACCAGTTCGGCGCGTCGCAGGACAGGACGATGCGCATGCTGGTGAAGTCGGATGCGAACCGCCCAGCTGCGCTCGCATGGTCACTGGGCAGCGACCGCGGCACCATTGCACGGTCCGTGCACGAGTTGATGACGCTCGACCTGCGGCCCGAACTGCAGGGCATCAAGGTGCCGGTCACGGTGCTCTACGCCTGGGACGCCTCAGCACCGTGGAGTGCGGACCAGGTCGACGGGCTCTATGCCGCCGCCTACAAGGACTTGCCCGGCGCGCGGTTGGCCCGCATCGACGGCGCCTCGCACTTCCTGATGTGGGACCAGCCAGAGAAGTTCGCGTCCGAAGTGGACCGGTTCCTGGCGCCCAGGTAATCAGCCCAGCCTGACCACCGCGATCGGGGGCAGGTCACGCGAGAGGCAGCGCCAGTCGCTGCCGCCATCCTCGCTGACCCACAGCCCGCCGGTCGTCGAACCCATCGCGAGTGTTTCACCGTCCGCACTCACTGCCAACCCGTGGCGATAGACGAGGTGATAGGCATCCTGTTGCGGCAGCCCTTCACAGCGCACGGCGAAGCTGGCCCCGCCGTCCCGCGTTTCGGTCACCACCATGCGGCCGTCCGCCGGCATGCGCTGTGCATCCGAATGCTCCGGCACGAACCAGGCGCGCTGCGGATCAGTGGGATGGGCGACGACCGGGAACCCGAAGTCACTGGGTTGCGGCGCGGCCAGGCGCAACCAGTTCATGCCGCCATCGCTTGAGCGGTACATGCCGCCATGGTGCTGCACCCACATCACGTCGGGAGTCGCCGCGCACTGGTCGAGGCGGTGCACATCCTGGATGTTCGGGTCCTCGCGGCGCTCGGGCGGCATGAAGTCCGCGACCATGCCTTTCGATGTGTTGGTCCAGCTCTCGCCGCCGTCACGCGTCTGCCAGACCCCGGCGCATGAGACGGCGATCGTCACGTGGTTCGCATCGCGCGGATCGACCAGGATCGAGTGGATGCCGGCGTGGTCGTAGCCGCCGCCGAACCATTCCTTGCGTTCCGGCCGCAGCCACAGGCTCTCCATCAGTTTCCAGCTGGCACCGCCATCGGTCGACTTGAACAGCCCCGCGGGCAGGCAGCCGGCCCACAAGATATCGCCCTGTGCTTCGAGACCCCAGATGAGGTCGACGGTCCAGGGAGTTGCATCGTCCTTCCACTCGCCCTGGGTGGGCTTCGGCGGAAACGCCGGAGCGGCGACTTCGTTCCACTGCGCGCCGCCATCGCTGCTCTTCCACACCTTCACGCCGAAGTGGCCGAGGCGCAGGGCGGCATACCACGCGCCCGTGCGCTCATCGACGGCGAACTGTGTGACCGGCTCGCCCGGGAAGCGCGGCGTGCCAAGTTTCCAGCCCGATGCGCCGCGGCGTGCGACGAACAGGCCCTTGCGGGTGCCGATCCAGAGGGTTTGCGATAGGGCCGTCATGGATGTCAACCTCCGGTGAGCGCCTGGATCACCATGACCTTGTCCGCGGGCGCGAGGGCGATGTCCAGGCGTGAGCGGTCGGCGATCATGCGGGCGTTGATGAAAACCGCGACATGTTTGCGCACGGCCCCTTGCTCGTCAAGCACGTAATGGCGCAGGCCAGGTGCCGCGAGCAGCGCACTGTCGAGCGCGGCGCGCAAAGTGGCGGCCTCGAGCACCTGGGGCGGACAGGCGACGTGCCGTGTCAGGGCGGGCGCGAATTCGACGTGGGGCATGCAGGCGCCTTATTGCGCCGGCATCACTTGGCGACCAGGTCGCCGTGGTGCGGTTGCACTTCTTCGTGCGTCTCGGCCATGTTGGCACCGGGCACCTTGTCGCGAGCGAACAGCAGGTACATCGTCGGCACCACAAAGATCGTGAGGACCGTGCCCAGCGACATGCCGCCGACGATCACCCAGCCGATCTGGTTGCGGCTCTCAGCGCCAGCGCCATGCGATAGCGCGAGCGGGATCGCCCCCAGCACCATCGCGCCAGTGGTCATCAGGATCGGGCGCAAGCGCTGCGACGCCGCCTTGACGAGCGCATCGACCTTGTCCAGCCCCTGTTCGCGCAACTGGTTGGCGAACTCGACGATCAGGATGCCGTGCTTGGTGATCAGCCCCACCAGCGTGATGAGGCCGATCTGCGAGTACACGTTCAATGATCCACCCGACCACTTCAGGGCCAGCAGCGCGCCGATCATCGACAGCGGCACCGACAACATGATCACCAGTGGATCGACAAAACTCTCGAACTGCGCCGCCAAAACAAGGAAGATGAACAGCAGTGCCAGCACGAACACGATGGCGAGCGCACCTTGCGAGTTGCGGAACTCGCGCGATATGCCGTTCAGGTCGGTGGTGTAGCCGGGCTTGAGAATCTTTTCGGCGGTGCTGTCCATGAATCGCAGCGCCTGCCCGAGCGAGTAGTCTGGCGCGATGTTGGCGGTGATCGCCGCCGAGCGGCGCTGACCGAAGTGGTTCAGCTCGCGCGGGCTCACGTTCTCGGTGACTTTCACCAGCGCGGACAGCGGAATCATCGTGTCGTTGCGGCCGCGCACGTAGTTGCTGTCGATGTCTTCCGGTGTGGTGCGGCCGCTCGCGCGGTTCTGGATGATCACGTCGTACTGCTCGGCATTCTTCTTGTAGCGCGTCACCTGCCGCCCGCCAAGGGTCGTCTCCAGCGCACGCGCCACGACTTCAACACTGACGCCCATGTCCGCCGCCTTGTCTCGGTCCACGGAGATGCGCAGCTCCGGTTTGTTCAGCCGCAGGTCGACGTCGACGCCCTGGATGCCGGGGTTCTTGGCGATCTCGTCCAGCAGCTGCCGCACGGTCCGGTTGAGGTTGTCGTAGCTGTCGGACGTCTGGATCACGAAATTCAGCGGCCGGTCACGGAAGCCCTGGCCGAGGGACGGCGGCGTGATGATGAACGCGCTGATGCCGGCGAGCCCGCCCAGCTTGGGCGTCATTTCGCGGGCCATCTCCAGCGTGGTCTTGGTGCGGTTCTCCCAGTCCACCGCGCGGTACACCACGCTGCCTTGCGACACCGTGGGGTTGCCAATGTTGGCGAAGATGCGGTCAAACTCCTTGTACTGCTGCCCGATCTGCTCCAGCGCATTGGCGTAGCGGTTGGTGTAGTCGAGCGTTGCGCCGTCGGGTGCATTGATGCTTGCGAGGATGGTTCCGCGGTCTTCCAGCGGAGACAGCTCGGACTTCATCGTGGGCCACACCAGCGCGATCACGCCTGCAACCACGACCATGCCGGCGATGACGATCCAGCGCGCCTGCAGCAGGCGCTGCTTCCATGCCACGACGGCAGCGCCAGTGGCGGGCACCCAGCGTTTCGTGACCAGCCAGCGCAGCGCGCGTTCATAGCCATCGGTGAGGGCCGTGAGCCAGCGCTCCATGTGGCTATCAAACCAG
The DNA here is from genome assembly GCA_046595775.1 of Ramlibacter sp. Taxonomy (GTDB): domain Bacteria; phylum Pseudomonadota; class Gammaproteobacteria; order Burkholderiales; family Burkholderiaceae_C; genus Ramlibacter. The sequence continues at coordinate 10,728 of JBKJOM010000336.1, forward strand.
CTCGGGTTCGGGTTGTGGCGCAGCAGCTGCGAGCACATCATCGGTGTGAGCGTCAGCGCGACGAAGCCCGACACCAGCACCGCGCCGGCCAGCGCCAGCGCGAACTCCACGAACAGCCGCCCGGTGCGTCCTGGCGTGAAGGCCAGCGGCGCGTACACCGCCACCAGCGTGAGCGTCATCGTGATCACGGCGAACCCTATTTCGCGCGCGCCACGGATCGAGGCCGAGAACGGGTCCAGCCCCTCCTCGATGTGCCGGAAGATGTTCTCCAGCATCACGATCGCGTCGTCCACCACCAGCCCGATCGCGAGCACCAGCGCCAGCAGCGTCAGCGTGTTGATGGTGAAGCCGAACAGTGCCATCATCCCGAAGGTGCCGATCAGGCTCACGGGAATCGTCACGATCGGGATGATCGAAGCGCGCACTGTGCGCAGGAAGACAAAGATCACCAGCGCCACCAGGGCGATGGCTTCGACGATGGTGCGGTACACGTTCTTGACCGAACGATCGATGAACAGCGAGTTGTCGTTGGCGATGTCGATGTTCACGTCGGACGGCAGGTCCTGCTTGAGCTTGGGGAGCATCTCCCGCACGCCTTGGGACAGCGTGAGCGGGTTGGCGGTGGCTTGCCGGATCACGCCGGCGGAGATCGCTGAGCGCCCGTTCAGCCGCACGGCGCTGCGCTCGTCGGCGGCGCCTTCCTCCACCCGCGCCACGTCGCGGACCTTCACCGGGAAGCCGTTGACGTTCTTGATCACCACTTCGGCAAACTGCGCGGGCCGAATCAGGTCGGTCTGCGACGTCACGCTGAACTCGCGCTGCTGCGACTCGATGCGCCCGGCCGGAACCTCGAGGTTGCTGCGGCGCACCGCGTCCTCGATGTCCTGCGGCGTGAGCTTGTAGCCAGCCAGCTTGTCGGGGTCAAGCCAGACCCGCATCGCGTACTTGCGCTCGCCGAAGATGCGCACGTCGGCCACGCCAGTCACCGTCTGCAGGCGGGGCTTCACGATGCGGTTGACCAGGTCGTTGATCTGCAGCGGGTTGAGCGTGTCGCTGGTGAAGGCCAGCCAGATCACCGGAAAGGCATCGGCCTCGACCTTGGCGATCACCGGCTCCTCGATGGCCTGGGGCAGGCGATTGCGTACGCGCGAAGTGCGGTCGCGCACCTCGGCAGCCGCGGCATCGGCATCTTTCTCGAGGCGAAAGCGCACGGAGATCTGGCTTTGCTCGGCGCGGCTGATCGAGGTGATGACATCCACGGCGTCGATGCCGGCGATGGAATCTTCCAGTGGCTTGGTCACCTGGGACTCGATCACCTCGGCCGAGGCGCCCGCGTACCTCACGCTGACCGTCACCACCGGTTCGTCGATCTTCGGGTACTCGCGCACGGCCAGTCGGGTGAAGCTCACGCCGCCAACCAGCAGGACCAGCAGCGACAGCACGGTGGCGAAGACGGGCCGGCGGATGGCTATTTCAGGCAGTTGCATGCGGTGCCTCTCTTTCGGGCGCGGTGGCGCTCACGCCTTGCCGCGCGTGGCGGATGCCGACATGTCGCACGGGCCCGGGCCGGCCTTCGACGGAGCCGCAGCCTGCGCGGAAATTCCCGGGGCGGAGGCCACTGCAGCAGCCGCCCGCGGCGCCGAAACGCCAGACGCCGTGCCCGCCGTGCCGGCCGTGCTCGCTGCCTTCAACTCGAGAATGCGCACCGGCATGCCATCTTTCTGGATGCGCTGCTGGCCCGCCGTCACCACGATGTCGCCGGGCTGGACGCCATCGACGATCTCCACGCGTCCGGGACGGCGGATGCCGACCTTCACTTCGATTCTTTGAGCGATCTTGGTGTCCTGGTCCGGCCCGTCCACCAGGCGGTAGAGGAACTGGCGCCCGCCCTGGGGCACGATCGCCTCTTCCGGGACCACCTTGGCGTTCTCCCGCTCGCCGAACACGGCCGTGACGCGCGCGAACATGCCCGGCCGCAAGGCCATCTGGCGGTTGTCGATGCAGGCGCGCACGCCCACGGAACGGCCATTGGCATCCACTGCCGGGTCGATCGCCTGCACCACCGCCTGGAAGCGCCGGCCGGGCAATGCGTCGACCTCGATCGACGCCCGCTGGCCGCGTTGCACTTTCGTCTGGAAGCGCTCTGGCAGGCGGAAGTCGACGAACACGGCGTCGATGTCCTCGATGTTCACGATCTCGGCGCCGTCCTTGAGGTAGTCGCCGACGTTCACGGTGCGGATGCCCGTGATGCCGTCGAAGGGCGCGACGATGCGCAGGCGCGCAGCCGTGGCCTGCGCCAGCGAGAGCTTGGCCTGTGCCACCTGCAGGTTGGCAGCGCTTTCGTCCACCGATCGCTGGCTGATGAAGTTCTGTGCCACCAGGTCCTGGTTGCGCTTGTGGTTGGCCCGGGCGATCGACAGTTCCGCGTTGGCCTGCTGCACTTGTGCCTCGACCAGTTGGGCATCGAGCTGCACCAGCAACTGGCCCTTGCGCACGCGGTCGCCATCCCGGAAGTTCAGACGCGTGACGCGGCCGCTGACCTCGGGCTTGAGCACCACGCCCTGGCGCGACCTCAGGCTGCCCACTGCCTGCGCGTCATCGGTGAGCTTGAGCAGTTCAACCCGCGCGACTTCTACTGCGGGCGGCCTTGACGGCGCAGCGGGTCCTGCGACAGTTCCCGGCGTGGTCGCGGCCGGCGCACCTTCGACGGCCGATTTGGAAGGCTTGTTCTGGAACCACCAGGCGGCGCCGGAGGCAGTTGCGATACCCGCCACCGCGACCACCATGTAGATTGCTTTGGATGCCATGAAAAAATTGCGGAACGCTGCCCGGCTGATGCAGCAGCGTTGTGATTCATTACAGCCGCCAATGTATCAGCAGCATGCTAACGGGACATCCTCCGGCGCCCTAGGTTCCCGGTCACCCACCGGGTGGCCGGGTTTTACCCTGTCTTTACAGGGGTGCAGGCCGCCGTCCCAGGGCCACCTCGACACCCATGTTGGCGAGCTCGTCGGCGCGTTCGTTGCCCGGGTCACCGTCGTGCCCGCGCACCCAGCGCCAGTCGATTTTGTGGCTGCCGGTAGCCACCTCGGTTTCCAGCGCCTGCCACAGCTCCACGTTCTTCACCGGCTGCTTGGACGCCGTGCGCCAGCCCTTGGCCTTCCACCCGGGCAGCCACTCGGTGATGCCCTTGAGCACGTACTGGCTGTCGACATGCATCGACACGGCACAAGGCCGCTTCAGCGCGCGCAGCGCCTGGATGACGGCCATCAGTTCCATTCGGTTGTTGGTGGTATCGCGCTCACCGCCATACAACTCCTTCACAGTGGTGCCAGAGCGCAGCAGCACACCCCATCCGCCCGGGCCCGGATTACCCTTGCAGGCCCCATCGGTATGGATCACGACTTCGTTCAAAGTACTTCTTCTTCAAGAAACGTGGGGCGCCCGCGATTGGCGATAGGCACCGGTGCGGTGGCCAGGCTCTTGGCGGTTTTCCACGCCGGTCCGATCAGCTTGATGCCGCGAACACGTTTGACCGCCACGAGGAAATACACCGCCCCGAAAATCGGCCACCAGCGCTCACCTGCATGGTCCAGCCAGTCAAACCGGTCAAGCCAGCGGTCGGTCTTGAACGAAGGCCGGTAGCAGCCGAAGCTCGACGATTCGACCTCGAAGCTCAGCAGCCGCAACCAGTCGCGCAGCCGCCAGTAGCCGATGAACTCCCCGGCGTCGGGCAGGAAGAGCTCGCCGAATCCAAGGCTGCGGTACAAGTGGCCACGGCGCTGGCACAGTCCCCACAGGCTCGCGGGATTGAGGCAGCAGATGACAACCTTGCCTTCGGGCACCAGCACACGTTCGACCTCACGCAACGTGGCGTGCGGATCGACGTTCAGCTCCAGCGAGTGCGGCAGCACCACCAGGTCGAGGCTGTTCTCCTCGAAGGGAAGCGCCGAGAAATCGGTATACAACGCGGGTTGGGCCGGCGAGCGCTCTGCCGGGTTCTGCAGTGCGAGCCAGCGGCGCGGCATGCGGTTGGCCTGCAAGGTATCGAGTTCCGGCAGGCCCAGTTGCAGCGCGTGGAAGCCGAAGATGTCGCTGACTGCGCGGTCGAACTCGGCCCTTTCCCAAGCCAGCAGGTAACGGCCGGCCGGCGTCTCGAACCACTGCCGCATTCCTATCATCGCGTCGCTCATGTTGCAAGCGATTCTAGTCACGCACCGACCGAACGCCCGCAGAGGCGCATCCGCCGGGCCCTGCTGACGCATCTCCCCGGGGAAACCCGGGTGCTGCCTACACATCAATACACATTGAGCAACCTGAACTTTGCCCGGTGAGTGGAACCCGTTAACCTCCAGCTGATCAATTACCTGCTGCGGCGCGAAACGACCTCGGCGAGCGCGATGCCGCAACCCCTTTCGGAAAATGTGGCAGTCTCTGCCACCGCCCGGCAATGGAAGAACCAATTCAGATGAAGCAGCTAGTAATCTTCGGCCTGCCCTTGTTGTTGTGGGTTGCCGGTTGCGCCACCGTGCCGGAGACGGGCACCGCTCCGGCACCCGCCCCCTCGCCGATGGCCGCAGCCCCGTCGCCCGCCCCCGCGCCCGCGCCTGCATTTATCCCCGCCGGCGAGCTGCAGCCCATTACGTCCGCCGCCGCGACCTCGCGCAACGTGATGCTGCTCACGCCGCCGGCCGACCTGTGGGACCGCATCCGCCGCGGCTTTCGCATGCAGAACCTGGAGAGCGACCTGGTCCGCCAGCAGGAGCAGTGGTACGTCTCGCGGCCCGACTACATCCTGCGGATGACGGAGCGTTCGCGCAAGTACCTGTTCCATATCGTCGAGGAACTGGAGCGCCGCAACATGCCCACCGAGCTCGCATTGCTGCCCTTCATCGAGAGCGCATTCAACCCGCAGGCGGTGTCAGGCGCGCGCGCCGCGGGCATGTGGCAGTTCATGCCTGCGACTGGCACGTACTTCGAGCTGAAGCAGAACGCTTTCCGCGATGACCGCCGCGACGTGCTGGCGTCCACCCGTGCCGCGCTGGATTACCTGCAGAAGCTGCACGGCATGTTCGGCGACTGGCACCTGGCGCTGGCTGCATACAACTGGGGCGAGGGCAGCGTGGGCCGCGCCATCTCGCGCAACCAGCGCATGGGCCTGCCCACCACCTACGCATCGCTGAACATGCCCAACGAAACGCGAATGTATGTGCCCAAGCTGCAGGCGGTGAAGAACATCGTCGCCAATCCGGAGAGCCTGCGCGCCGAGTTGCCGCTGATTGGGAACCACCCCTACTTCCAGACCGTGGCCGTCACGCGCGACATCGACGTGCAACTGGCCGCGCGGCTGGCCGACGTGCCGATCGAGGACTTCAAGGCGCTCAACCCCTCGATGAACCGCCCGGTGATCCTGGCTGCCGGCACGCCTCAGATCCTGCTGCCCTGGGACAACGCCACCGTGTTCCAGCGAAACTTCGAGGCGCACAACGCGGGCCAGTACGCCAGCTGGACCGCCTGGAGCGCGCCGGTGAACATGAGCGTCGCCGAGGCCGCGCGCCGCGTCGGCATGAGCGAAGCCGACGTGCGAAGCGTGAACGCCATCCCGCCGCGCATGCTCATCAAGGCAGGCTCGGTGCTGATCGTGCCCCGCTCGGCCAAGAACCTGGACGACGTTCCCAGCCACGTCGCGGACAACGGCCAGCTCAACCTGGCGTCTGAACAGGTCACCCGCAAGACCACAGTGAAGGCCGGCAAGCGCGATACAGTGGCCACCATGGCGCGCCGCTACCGGCTCAACGCGAAACAAATAGCCGAGTGGAACAACATGAGCCCTGCCGGTACGTTCGCCGTCGGCCAGCAAGTCGTGCTGTTCCTTCCGGTGAAAACGGCCTCGCGCGCCGGGCCCCGCACCGGGGCCAAGGCGCGCGGCGCTGGCTCGACCAAGGCCCGCCCGGGCACCAAACGGCCCGTGGCCAAGGCGCCGAAGAAGACCTGACGGCTTTCTGGAGCGCGGGGATGCGAGCAAGCGTGTCTGTCACGCTTGCTTACCTAGCCGCACGCGTCGCTTACGAATCGTTCAAACTCAGCCAGTAACTGCGCCGTGCTCGTGCGCCCAAAGGAAATCCATGCAAGAACATCAAGACGAAACGGCTGCGGCCGCCCACGATCCGTCCCGCCGCCGCTTTGTCATCGGCACCGGCTCCGCCCTCGCGCTGGGCACGGCCGGCCTTTCCGCGTGCGGAGGTGGCGGCAACAGCGACAAGGCCACCTTCGGCTACAGCGTCGCGAGCGGCGATCCGCTCTCCGACCGGGTGATCATCTGGACGCGGGTCAACCAGCTGCAACAGTCCGCCTCTCTCAGTTGGGACGTCGCGCTCGACACCGGATTTGCGAATGTCGTGAAGACCGGCAGCGCCGTAGCCGAACTCGCCAACGACTCCACGGTCAAGGTCGATGTCACCGGCCTGCAACCGGCAACGACCTATTTCTACCGATTCCGCATCGCAGGCGAGACCTCGGAGACCGGCCGCACACGCACCCTGCCGGTGGGCAGCGTGCAACAGGTGCGCGTGGGAGTTTTCTCGTGCGCCGCGTATTCGCTCGGGCAGTTCCATGTGTACAACCACGCCTCGAACCGCACTGACCTCGACGCGGCACTGATGCTGGGCGACTACATCTACGAGTCCGGGCTCACGAGTGCCGAACAGCTGGTTGTAGCCGCGATCGGGCGCGAAGCCGACCCGCGCGGCGAACTGCACACGCTGACGGAATACCGCCTGCGATACCAGCGCTACCACTCCGACGCCGACCTGCGGGCCTTGCGCCGCAGCGTTCCGCTGATCGGCGTGTGGGACGACCATGAAATCGTGGGCGATCTCTGGAAGGATGGCGCGGGCGGCCACGACCCGGCCACCGAGGGCAGCTTCGCCGACCGCCGCGCTGCAGCGATCAAGGCGTACCACGAGTGGATGCCCACGCGCGTCGGCGCCGACCCGATGAAGATCTACCGGTCCTTCGACTTCGGGAACCTGCTAAGGCTTCACATGCTGGAGACACGCGTGCTGGGACGCGACGCCCCCACCAATCGCGACGCGTACCTCGCGGGCACGGTGAACGATCCTGCGCGGCAACTGATGGGCACCGAACAGGAAGCATGGCTGGCCACGGGGCTGCAGCAATCGGCCGCGACCTGGCAGGTGCTGGGCCAGCAAGTGGTGTTCGGCGGCATGCGCATTCCCCTGTCGGTGTACGACGACTTCAGCGAAGACGCGATCAAGGCCTTCCTGCAGGCCCAGGACACGCCCGATGCAAGTCGCACCGTCGCACAACGGGCGCTCATCAACCAGCCTCGCATCGGCTACGAACTGCCCAACTGGGACGGCTACCCCGCCGCCCGCGAGCGGGTGATGGCGATGGCCAAGGCCGCCGACAAGAACCTGGTGGTGCTGTCGGGCGACAGCCACAACGCCTTTGCGCATGACTTGCGCGACACTTCCGGTGCGCGCGTAGGCGTCGAATTCGCAACCCCCTCGGTCACATCGACCGGCCTCGAGATCACTCATCCCAGGATCGGCCAGACCTTCCTCGCCGACTCGATGGTCCGCATGATCCCGGACCTGCGCTATGCGCAGACCAGCGCACGCGGGTACGTCACGGTGACGTTCACCCCCACGGCCGCAACCGGCGAATTCGTCTTCGTGAGTTCGGTGCTGAACAATGGCTACAACGCCTCGGTGGGGCCGCGCTTTACCACTGCACCGGGCCTGGCCAACCGGCTGTTGTCACCCGCCTGACCTTGTCATTGCGGGCTTGACCCGCGATGACACGGCTAGAGCTTCTCTGTCTCACCCTGTCGCGGCTGCCACTTCATCAGCCGCTTCTCGATACGCCCCACCAGCGCATCGATCGCGAGCGCGAACGCGGTGAGCACGACGATGCCCGCGAACACCGTGTTCACGTCGAAAGTGCCTTCGGCTTGCAGGATAAGGTAGCCGACACCGCGCGCTGAGCCCAGGTACTCGCCGACCACCGCGCCGACGAACGCCAGGCCCACTGATGTGTGGAGGCTGGAAAACACCCAGCTCGTCGCACTGGGCAGGTACACCGTGCGCAGCAACTGGCGATGGTTGGCGCCGAGCATCCGAGCGTTGGCCAGCACGACCGGGCTGACTTCCTTCACGCCCTGGTAGACGTTGAAGAAGACGATGAAAAACACCAGCGTCACCGCGAGTGCGACCTTGCTCCAGATGCCCAGGCCGAACCACAGCGCGAAGATCGGCGCCAGGATCACGCGAGGCATCGAATTGGCCGCCTTGATGTAGGGGTCGAGGATGGCGCTCGCCGTGGGCGCGAGCGCGAGCCAGAGGCCGAAGACCAGGCCCAGCACGGTACCGAAGACGAAAGCCAGGGTCGTTTCCAGCAGCGTCACGCCCAGGTGCTGGTAGATGTCGGCGCGCCCCGGCAGTCCCTCGGGAAAGAGCAGGTTGGCCGGCACTTCGAACGGCATGAACCAGGACCAGACGCGGCCCGCGACCTTGATCGGCTCGCCGAGGAAGAACGCGCTCTGCTCGTTGCGGGACACCAGGTGCCACGCCAGCAGCATCACAACGAACAACCCCACCTGCCAGTAGCGCAAGTTGCGTCCCGAAGGCTTGAGGGCATCGAACATTTCAGGCCGCCCCTTCGGCTTGGGTGAGGACAGGCTTCTTCAGTTGCTGGACGTAGCCCTTGAGCACTTCGTCGCGCAGCACCGACCAGATGCGTGCATGCATCTCGACAAAGCGCGGGTCCGAGCGCACTTCCGCAACATCGCGCGGCCTGGGCAGGTCGACTTCGAACTCCCCTATCGGATGCGTTCCGGGGCCGGCAGAGAGCACGATCACGCGGTCGCTCATCGCGATTGCCTCATCGAGGTCATGCGTGATGAAGAGCACCGCTTTTTTCTTCGCGGCCCACAGCGCCAGCACTTCGTTCTCCATCAGCTGGCGCGTCTGAACGTCGAGCGCGCTGAAGGGTTCGTCCATCAGGATGATGTCCGGGTCCAGCGCCAGCACTTGCGCCAGGGCTGTGCGCTTGCGCATGCCGCCCGAGAGCTGGTGCGGATAGCGCTCGCCGAAGCCGACGAGGCCCACGCGCTCCAGCCACGACTGCGCCTGCGCCCGTGCCTCGGTGTCCGGCACGCCGCGATACTGCAGGCCCACCATCACGTTGTCGATGCAACTGCGCCAGGGCATGAGTGCATCGGCCTGGAACATGTAGCCGGCTCGGCGGTTGATGCCTTCGAGCTTTTCGCCAAACACCCGCACCTCGCCGGACGAGGGCTGCAGGAGGCCGGCACCAATGTTCAACAAGGTGGACTTGCCGCAGCCCGTGGGGCCGACGACCGAGACGAATTCCCCGGCTCGAATGTGCAGCGTGGTGTCGGCGACAGCCGTATAGCGCTCGCCGGATCCGGTCGAGGCGAATGTGACAGTGATCCCGGAAAAGTCCAGCGCGGGCTGAGTCATGGCACGAAGGAAAAACCGCTCACAATTCGCTCGCTCCCTCGGGGGAGAGGGTGGGGGAGAGAGGGTTCCTGATGAGACCGCAGGCTTGGGGCGCAGCGCGCCTCAAGCCTTGAAGCGCTCTTTCGCACGTCGCGCGAACTCGTTGGTGTAGGTCTTGCCCAGTTCGATCTTGTCGGCTTTCACGGCCGGGTCGAAGCTGGCCAGCGCGCGAAGTGCGGTGCGGGTACCGTCCTCGGGGATCAAGCCATCGAGCGCGAAAGCCTCGCGAACCTTGTTGAACGACGCGAGGTAGAGCGCGCGGTCGCCCAGCAGGTAGTTCTCCGGCACGGTCTTGATGATGTCGCTCGGGCCTGCGGTCTGGAGCCACTTCAGGCCGTGCACGATGGCATTCGCCAGCGCCTGGCAGGTGTTGGGGTTGCTCTTGACAAACTCGGCATGCGTGTAGAAGCAGGCAGCGGGCATCGGGCCGCCAAACACTTCCTGCGTGCCCTTGAGCGTGCGGGTGTCGCTGATGATCTTCACCTCGCCCTTTTGCTCGAGCATGGTCATCACCGGGTCGATGTTGCACATGGCGTCGATCTGCCCTGAGCGCAGCGCGGCGAGAGCGCCTGACGACGTTCCGACGCCGATATAGCTCACGTCACTGCCCTTGATGCCGGCGCGAGAGAGCACGAGGTTGCAGACCATGTTGGTCGAGGAGCCCGGGGCGGACACGCCGATCTTCTTGCCCCTGAGGTCGGCGACGGTGCGGTAGTTCGGTACGGCCTTGATCGAGACGCCCATTGCGATCTGCGGCGCACGGCCCTGCAGCACAAAGGCCTGGATGTACTGGTTCTTGGCCTGCATGTTGATGGTGTGCTCGTAAGCACCGCTCACCACATCGGCCGAGCCACCTACCAGCGCCTGCAACGCGCGCGACCCGCCCGCGAAATCGGAGATCTCGACGTCGAGCCCTTCAGCCTTGAAAAAGCCGAGCTGCTCTGAAATGGTCAGCGGAAGGTAGTAGAAGCCGGCCTTGCCACCCACCGCGATGGAGACCTTGCTCTTTTCCAGCTTGCTTTCCGCACGCAACGATGGCGCGGCCACGCCGGCAGCCACCAGGGCGGCAGCCGACGCGAACGTGCGACGTGAGAGGGAAATTCTTGTCATGACACCGGCCCTTGATTGTTTTTTGAGAGTAGCCAGCGGGTCCCCTGCCCGCATCGGGAACATCCCGTGCGGGTTTCCACGTAAGGTGATGGAGCGCCGCTGCGCATTGCCTAAAACCGCAGGCCGGTGAACAGGATGGCCACGTTCACCATCAGGGCCAGCACCCAGATCACCGAGCGAACGGTGGCCAGGTCGGCCACGTACATGGCGATGTAGATGATGCGAAGCGTGATGAAGATCACCGACAGGATGTCGACGATGCCTTGCGGCGCCGAGAGCTGGTGAGCGACGATCACAGCCGCAAAAAAGAACGGCAGCGCCTCGAAGCTGTTGGACTGGGCCGCATTGGCGCGGCGCTGCCAATCGCTCTGCTTGGCGAGCCAGGCGCGCGGCTCGTGATTGTCGAACCCACCGTCGCGCCTCGGCTTGCCCCAGCCGGGGCTCTTCGCGAGCCACGCACAGGCGAGCGGCAACATCGCGGCGATGAAGATGCACCAATAGGCAAGCGTGAATCGAATGGCGGTCCCGGTCACGGAGTTCTCCTGATTGGCTCGTTGTCCTATCGGCGGTCCACCAATGCGTGCGCGATGGTGCCCAGGTCGACGTATTCGAGCTCGCTGCCTGCCGGCACGCCCCGCGCCAGCCGCGTCACCTGCAAACCCCGTTGCCTGAGCGCCTCGCCGATCACGTGGGCCGTGGCCTCGCCTTCGGCGGTGAAGTTGGTCGCAAGGATAACTTCCTGCACGACGCCATCGGTGGCGCGCTCGAACAACTTGGGAAGGCCAATGTCGTTGGGGCCGATGCCGTCCAGCGGGCTGAGCTTGCCCATCAGCACGAAGTACAACCCGCGAAAGGCAGCGGTGCGCTCCACAGCGGCCTGGTCGGCGGGCGTTTCGACCACGCAAAGCTTGCTCGTATCGCGCTGCGGGTCACAGCAGGTGGCACACAGCTCGTTCTCGGTGAAGGTGTGGCATCGCACGCAGTGGCGCACGTGGGTCGTGGCCTGTTGCAGCGCCTGCGCCAGTTGCTGCGCGCCCGCGCGGTCGTGCTGAAGCAGGTGAAAAGCCATGCGCGAGGCCGACTTCACGCCGACGCCAGGCAGGCGGCGCAGCCCCTCGATCAGCGCGTTGAGCGAGCTGTTGTCGGCCACTAGAACGGAAACTTCATGCCGCCGGGCAGGCCCGGCATGCCGGCCGTGAGCTTGCCCAACTTTTCCTGCGAAGTCTCTTCGGCCTCGCGCACCGCAGCGTTGAAGGCGGCTGCCACGAGGTCTTCCAACATGTCCTTGTCGTCGGCCAGCAGGCTCGGGTCGATCTCGACGCGCCGGACATCGTGCTTGCAGGTCATCGTGACCTTCACGAGGCCCGAGCCGGATTCGCCCTGCACCTCGACGTGGCCAAGTTCTTCCTGCGCCTTTTTCAGGTTGTCCTGCATGGCCTGGGCCTGCTTCATGAGGCCGGCGAGCTGTCCCTTGTTGAACATGGTGATTCCTTGATTGAACGACGATCTTGTGGCCTAGGCAGGCTTGATGCTTCCAGGCACGATTCTCGCGCCAAAGTCGCGCATCATGTCCTGCACGAAGGGGTCCTGGAGGATGATCGCTTCGGCAGCGCGCTGGCGCTCCTGCGCCGCGGCGGCGTTGCGCCGCGCCGGGCTGTCGGTCACCGGGCCTACTTCCACGCCCAGATCGACGCCGTGGCCCGACGCCTTCAGCGCGGCTTGCAGCCGCTCGCGGCTGACGTCCTGGTTGAGTGACTCGCGCTCAACCCGCAACACCCAGTGGCCTTCGTCGCGCGCCACCAGTTGCGACTGCAGCGCAAGCTCGCGAGCCAGCGCCGTGATCGCCTCGCGCAACACCAGGCCAGTGACGGTCTGGTGCCAGAACTCGCCTTCGGCGGTGGGAACCAGCACGGGTGCCGAGGCGGACATCGCTTCGCGCTGCGACTCGGCCTGCACGCGCACTGGCACCCCCACCACCTGCGACGCAGGTTGCCCATTGGGCGTGGCGGAGGGTCGCGCGCGTTCAGCACGCGCCTGGACGACCGGAAGCACCCGCCCGGGTGGCGCGCCTACCGCCGGGACGGCCGCGCGCGCGGGCGAAGGTGCCTGCAAAGGTGCGGACACGGGAGTCGCAGCCATCGCGGGCACGGCCGGGCGGGCCGCTGCCGCTTCATTCAGAGTTTTTTTTTGAGCCGGCTTGAACGCCAGCAGGCGCAGCAGCACCATCGTGAGCGCGGCGTATTCGTCGGCAGCCAGCCCCAGCTCGCCACGGCCGTGGAGGCACATGCTGTAGAGCAACTGGGTCTCGTCCGCGGGCATGGTTTGCGCCAGCCGCGCAATCTCCAGCGCTTCGGCATCGGTCTCCTGCGCCATCGCGGGCACAGCCTGGATCACGGCCATGCGTTGCAGGACGGCCGCCATTTCTTCCAGCGTGGAGGCGGCACTCAGTCCATTGGCACGCAGGGCCTCCGAAATCTCCACCACAGTCTTGCCGTCGCCCTGCGCCAGCGCGTCGATCAGCTTGAAGACATGGCTGCGGTCCACGCTGCCGAGCATCTGGCGAACGCCGGCTTCCTCGACCTGGCCGCTGCCGAAGGCGATCGCCTGGTCGGTGAGCGACAACGCATCGCGCATCGAGCCGCGCGCCGCGCGCGAGATGAGCCGCAACGCCAGCGCTTCCGCGGGAACGTTCTCGGCCTTCAACACGTGCTCGAGGTGGGATTGAATCGTCTCCGGCGCCATTGGCCGGAGACTGAACTGCAGGCAG
>JBKJOM010000066.1:0-9001 GCA_046595775.1 Ramlibacter sp.
GCGCTGTAGGCGCTGGCGTTCGGGTTGCCGTCCTTGCCCGCGACCGACGCGATGTTGACGATGCGGCCGTAGCCCGCGGTCCGCATGACCGGCACGACTTCGCGGCAGCACAGGAACAGCCCAGTGAGGTTCACGTCCAGCACCTGCTTCCACGCATCAACCGGGTAGTCCCACACCTTCACGTTCGGCCCGGTGATGCCCGCGCTGTTGACCAGGGCGTCAATGCGGCCCGAGTCCTTCAATGTATTGGCGACGGCCTGCTGGACGGATTCATGCGAGGACACATCGACAGCGACCGCCGACGCCTTGGCGCCGAGCGAGCCGGCCGCCGCCTGTGCACCTTTCTCGTCGCGGTCCCACAGCGTCACGCTGCCACCCGAAGCCAGCAGGCGCTGCGCGATGGCATAGCCCAGGCCCGTCGCGCCACCGGTCACTACCGCGTGGCGACCCTGGAAGTCGAGTTGGTTCATATCGTCATCCCGCCATCGATGGCGTAGGTCTGTCCGGTTACGAAGGCCGATTCGTCGCTCGCAAGGAAGACAACAAGCGGTGCGATTTCATCGGCCTGCGCGAGTTTGCCCATCGGCTGGCGCGCAATGAAGGCTTTGCGCGCGGCTTCCGGGTCGGCGTTGGCATTGATCCGATCCTGCAGTGAAGGTGTATCCACCGTGCCCGGGCATAGCGCGTTGCAGCGGATGCTGTCGGTCACGTAGTCGGCCGCGACACTCTTGGTCAACCCGATCACCGCCGCCTTGGTGGTGCCGTAGATGAAGCGGTTGGGGAGCCCTTTGATGCTGCCGCACACGCTGGCCATGTTGATGATGCTGCCGCGGCCGGCCGCCAGCATGCGCGGCAGCACGGCCTGGATCGCCCAGAACTGCGAGCGCACGTTCAGGTTGAGCGCGAAGTTCCATTCCTCGTCGGTGGCCTGCAGCACGCTGCCGCTGTGCACAAAGCCGGCACAGTTGAACAGCACGTCGATCGCCGGCATGGACGCCACCACCTTGAGGATGGATGCCTTGTCCAGCACATCCATCGGCAAGGCCCGCACGCGTTCCATGCCCTCGTAGGCGGCCAGCAATTTCGGGTTGACGTCGGTGGCCCACACTTGCGCCCCTTCGCGGGCCAGCGCCAATACGCTCGCGTGGCCCATGCCTTGCCCTGCGGCGGTCACGAGCACGGTCTTTCCTTGCAATCTCATCGGTGGTTCCTGGGGTGGCGCCTAGTGGTTTTGCCCGATGGCGGGCCGCTGATTTCCCGCCATATTAATTGGTCTGACCACTTGGCCAATCAGCGACAACCCTAGCCCCTGCACCGAGTTTCGCCATGCCCTTGCAAACCGTCGAGCCACAGCGCCTGTACCGGCAGATTGCCGAGCAGCTGCGAGCGCTGATTACCGGCGGCGAATTCAAGCCGGGTTCGCGTTTGCCCGCCGAACGCGATGTTGCCAAACAACTGGGCGTGAGCCGGCCGTCGGTGCGAGAGGCATTGATCGCACTCGAAGTCGAGGGTTGGGTCGAGGTGCGCACCGGCGCCGGCGTCTTCGTGCTGGAACCAACTCACCGCAAGGACGGCAAGCGCAAGATCCCGCCGACCGAGTGGGGCCCGCTGGAATTGATCCGCGCCCGCCGTGTGATCGAGGGTGAGATCGCCTCACTGGCAGCGCAGCACGGCAAGCGCAAGGACACGCAAGCCATCGCCGCGGCGATCGAGCTGATGCGCGAGGACACCGAGCGCGGCATTGCTCCGCTGGCCGGCGACCGCGCCTTCCACACGGCCATCGCGCAGGCCTGCGGCAACATCGTGCTGGTCGAAACCGTGCAGACCTTCTGGGACGCGCGGCGCGGCCCCTTGTTCGAGCGGCTGGGCGACTACTTCGAGACCGTGCCGTCGTGGCGAACCGCCATCGCCGAACACGAGGTCGTGCTGGAAGCAATCAAGTCCCACGACGGCGACGCCGCGCGCGCGGCGATGCAGCAGCACATGGACAAATCCCATTCGCGATTCACGGCGAGCTGGCGCCGCGCGAATCCCTCCTGAAACCCCGCAGTACTCACCAACCGGAGACATGAAGATGACGACGAAACGATTCGCCTTGAGGATCGCCGCGTGCGCGGCCATCGCAGCCGCCATGGGCTTGCCCGCGCTCGCCCAGGCGCAGACCAAGCTCAAGTGGGCGCACGTCTACGAAACATCCGAGGCGTACCACAAGTGGGCCGTCTGGTCCGCAGACGAGATCAAGAAGCGCACCAGCGGACGCTACGACATCCAGGTGTTCCCCGCCTCCTCGCTGGGCAAGGAGTCGGACATCAATCAGGGCCTGACGCTGGGCACGGTGGACATCATCATCACCGGTGCGAGCTTCGCGTCGGCCAGCTACAAGCCGCTGGCGATCACCTATTTCCCCTTCATCTTCCGCGATGCCGAGCACCAGCTGAAGTACGCCAACAGCGAGGTCTTCCAGGACCTGGCCGCGGGCTACGAGAAAGCCACCGGCGGCAACCACATCGTCGCCACCACCTACTATGGCGCGCGACACGTCACTTCCAACAAGGTCATCGCCAAGCCCGAAGACATGAAGGGCCTGAAGATCCGCGTGCCCGACGCGCCGGCCTACCTGGCCTTCCCGAAAGCGCTGGGCGCCAACGCCACGCCGATCGCCTTCGCCGAGGTCTACCTTGCGCTGCAGAACGGCACCGTCGAGGCGCAGGAGAACCCGCTGCCCACCATCGAGGCCAAGAAGTTCTACGAAGTGCAGAAGAACATCTCGCTCACCGGCCACATCATCGATTCGCTGCTCACCGTGGTCTCCGGGCAGTTGTGGGCCAAGCTGTCGGACGCGGACAAGAAGGCCTTCACGGACGCGATGCGCGAAGGCGCCGAGAAAGCCAGCAGGGAAATCGCCGCGAACGAGGCTCGCCTGGCCGACGAGTTCAAGAAGCGCGGCATCAACGTGATCACGGTCGACAAGGCCGCGTTCCGTGAAGCTGTGCTCAAGACCACGAAGCCGACCGACTACGGCTATCGCCAGGCCGACTACGACAAGATCATCTCGATCAAGTGATGAGCGCCGTCCACCCCGAACGATCGATCATCGACGAAATGCCCCAGGTGATGGGGGCGGACGGCGAGTTTCACGCGCAGGATGAAGCCGTCGATTTCTCCGGCACGCCGGTGGAAGCCTGGGTGGCCCTGGGCTTCTTCTGGCTGCTGGGACTCACGGTGCTTTACCAGTTCATCACGCGCTACGTGCTGAACGACTCGGCCTCCTGGACCGAGGAGATCGCGCGCTACCTGCTGATCGCCACCGTCTTCACGGGCGCGGCGATCGGGGTGGCCAAGAACAACCACATCCAGGTCGACTTCTTCTACCGCCACATGCCAGCGCGCATGGGCTTCTGGCTCTCGCGCCTGGTCGATGTGCTGCGCATCGCGTTTTTCGCCGCCGCCGTGGTGCTGACCGCCCAGATGATGTTGCGACTTGGTTTCACCACGCGGATGACGGTGGTGGACCTGCCGATGAACCTGGTCTATGGCGTCTGCCTGCTGGGGTTCGCCGCAATGTTTGCGCGCTCGTTCTGGGTCGCTCGCGTTCACTGGCGACGCGGCTACAGCGTGCTGGAGCGCGTCGAATCGACTATGCAAGACCGCGCCTGACTCCGCAGAACTCCCGAACAAATCCATGCTCAAGATCGTCTTCCTGTTCCTGATGGCGGGTGGCCTGCCGGTGGCCGTTGCGATGGCGGGCTCCTCGCTGATCTACCTGCTGTGGGCGCAGACCACGCCGCCCTTCGTCGTGATCCACCGCATGGTGAGCGGCATCGACAGCTTCCCGCTGCTGGCGGTGCCGTTCTTCATCCTCGCCGGCAACCTGATGAACAACGCCGGCATCACCAACCGCATCTACAACTTCGCGCTGGCCCTCGTCGGCTGGCTCAAGGGCGGGCTGGGGCACGTCAACGTGCTGGGCTCTGTGATCTTCGCGGGCATGAGCGGCACGGCGATCGCCGATGCCGCGGGCCTGGGCACGATCGAGATCAAGGCCATGAAGGACCACGGCTACAGCACCGAGTTCGCGGTAGGCGTGACGGCAGCGTCGGCGACGCTCGGCCCGATCATCCCGCCTTCGCTGCCGTTCGTCATCTACGGGATGATGGCCAATGTGAGCGTGGGCGCCCTCTTCCTCGCGGGAATCATGCCCGGCATGTTGATGGCGGTGCTGATGATGCTCACCGTGGCCTACTACGCGCACAAGAACGGCTGGGGCGCCGACATCAAGTTCGACTGGGGGCGCCTCCTGAAGGCGCTCGGCGAGACGGCGGTCGTCGTCTGCTGGCCGCTGGCGCTCTGGCTGCTGATCACGAAAGCCGGCCTGCCTGCCCAACCCGTGGTGCTCGCCGGACTGGTGGCGCTCTTCGCTGCCGATAAGGTGTTCAAATTCCAGGCCGTGCTGCCGATCATGACGCCGGTACTGCTGATCGGTGGCATGACCACAGGCCTGTTCACGCCGACCGAAGGCGCGATCGCCGCTTGCGTGTGGGCGATGGTGCTGGGCCTGTTCTGGTACCGCACGCTCACCTGGAAGATGTTCGTCAAGGTCTGCCTGGACACCGTAGAGACCACCGCCACGGTGCTCTTCATCGTCGCCGCGGCGAGCATCTTTGGCTGGATGCTCACCGCCACCGGCGTCACGGCGGCGATTTCGTCCTGGGTGCTGGAGTTCACCAAGGAGCCTTGGGTCTTCCTGTTGCTGGCCAACCTGCTGATGTTGTTCGTCGGCTGCTTCCTCGAGCCCACGGCCGCCATCACAATCCTGGTGCCGATCCTGGTGCCGATCTGCCAGTCGCTGGGCATCGACCTCGTCCACTTCGGGCTGGTAATGGTCCTGAACCTGATGATCGGCCTGTTGCATCCGCCGATGGGCATGGTGCTTTTCGTGCTGGCACGCGTGGCCAAGCTCTCGGTGGAGCGCACCACCATCGCAATCCTGCCGTGGCTGGTGCCGCTGCTGGGGTCGCTGGTCATCATCACCTACTTCACCAAGCTGGTGCTGTGGCTGCCGAAGATGTTCTTCTGAGACTTTGTGGGTCAGATCTTCAGCTCTGACCCGAACCATTCATATGACCCCCTTCATCCGCCTCCACCCCGCCGACGACGTGTTGATCGCCCGGGCGCAACTCGTGGGTGGCGCGACGGCCGAGAGCGTCGTCGTCAAGGGTCTCATCCCGCCCGGCCACAAGGTTGCCACGCGCGACATCGCCGAGGGCGAGCCGGTGCGCCGCTACAACCAGATCATCGGCTTTGCGACCAAGCCCATTGCTGCCGGCGAGCACGTGCACACGCACAACCTCGGCATGGGCGCCGAAGGAGGCGCGTTTGAACGCGACTACGCCTTTGGCGCCGACGTGAAGCCCGAGCCCGCGAAGCTCGACGCGACCTTCATGGGCATCAAGCGGACCGATGGCCGGGTGGCGACCCGCAACTACATCGGCATCCTATCCAGCGTGAACTGTTCTGCCACGGCTGCACGCGCCATCGCCGACCACTTTTCGCGCCAGTCGAACCCCGGCTCGCTTGCAGAATTTCCGAACGTCGATGGCGTTGTGGCGCTCACCCACGGCACCGGCTGCGGCATGGACACCGAAGGCCTGGGCATGCGCATCCTCGAGCGCACGCTCGCCGGCTACGCGACGCATGCCAACTTCTGGGGCGTTCTGGTGGTGGGCCTGGGCTGCGAGGCGAACCAGATCAACGCATGGCTCGCGCACTCATCGCTGCGTGAGGGCGAAACGCTCAAGGTGTTCAACATCCAGGATACCGGCGGCACCCGCAAGACTGTGGAGAAAGGCATTGCCCTGATCAAGCAAATGCTGCCGCAGGCGAACCAGGTAAAGCGCGAGCCGTGCAGCGCGGCACATATCACGATCGGCTTGCAGTGCGGTGGTTCGGACGGCTATTCCGGCATCAGCGCCAACCCCGCGCTAGGTGCCGCGGTAGATTTGCTGGTGGCGCACGGCGGCACAGCCATCCTGTCGGAGACGCCCGAAATCTACGGCGCAGAGCACCTGCTCACACGCCGCGCGGTGGAGCCATCAGTCGGCCGCAAGCTGATCGATCGGATCCACTGGTGGGAACACTACACGCAAGTCAACGAAGGCGAGATGAACAACAACCCTTCGCCGGGCAACAAGGCCGGCGGACTCACCACAATCCTGGAGAAGTCGCTGGGCGCGGTGGCCAAGGGTGGCACGATGAACCTGCAGGCGGTGTACGAGTACGCTGAGCCCGTCACGCACCACGGTTTCGTCTACATGGACACCCCCGGCTATGACCCGGTGAGCGCAACGGGCCAGGTGGCTGGCGGCGCCAACATGATCTGCTTCACCACCGGGCGCGGCTCGGCCTACGGCTGCGCGCCTTCACCGTCGCTGAAGCTCGCGACCAACACCGCCTTGTGGCAGCGGCAGGAAGAAGACATGGACATCAATTGCGGCGAGATCATCGACGGCAAGGCCAGCATCCAGGAAATGGGCCGGCGGATTTTCGATCTCGTGCTGGCGACGGCATCGGGCGAGCAATCCAAGAGCGAAAAGCACGGATACGGCCAGAACGAATTCGTGCCGTGGCAGGTCGGCGCGGTGATGTAATTTGATATGACAAAGAATATTTCCGCGCAGGACTTGCGCACACAAGCCGCCGCTGTATTGCACGCCGCCGGCAGCTCGCAGGAAGAAGCCCGCCGCGTCGCCGACAACCTCGTTGTCGCGAATTTGAGTGGCCATGACTCGCACGGCGTGGGCATGATCCCGCGCTATGTCGAAGCCTTGCTCGAGGGCGGACTCAAACCCAACGCCGCCGCCACGGTGACGCTCGACGCGGGTAGCATGCTTTCGCTCGATGGCCAGCGTGGCTACGGCCAAATCGTTGGCGAACAGGCGATGACGCTAGGCATCGCCCGCGCTCAAGAGGTGGGCAATTGCATATTGGCGCTTGCCAACGCGCATCACTTGGGACGCATCGGGCATTTCGCCGAGATGGCCGTGGCGCAGGGCCTGGTGTCGATCCACTTCGTCAACGTGCTGTCGCGTCCGGTGGTCGCCCCCTGGGGCGGCGCCGACGGACGCTTCGGCACCAACCCCTGCTGCATCGGCGTCCCGCTTAAAGGCCAGGCGCCTTTCGTGCTGGACTTTGCGACCAGCCGCGTGGCCCAAGGCAAGATGCGCGTCGCGCACAACGAGGGCCGACAGGTTGAGCCTGGTTACCTGATCGACGAAGAGGGCCGCCCCACCACCGACCCTGCCGTGGTGGTCGTTCCGCAGTCCGACGGCTTGTTCGGCGCCTTGATGCCGTTCGGCGAGCACAAGGGTTACGGTCTGGCCGTGGCCTGCGAGCTGCTCGGCGGCGCGCTCACCGGCGGCGGCACCTGGCACAAGCCCGCCGACGGCACGCGCGCCGTGGTCAACAGCATGTTGAGCATCCTGATCGATCCGCACAAGCTCGGAACGCACGCGGCTTTCGAGCAGGAGGCGCTGGCCTTCGTAACGTGGCTGAAGCAGAGCCCGCCAGCGCCTGGAGCTGATGGCGTGCGCCTAGCCGGCGAGCCGGAGCGTGAAGCGCGGATGCGGCGCGAACGCGAGGGCATCGCCATCGACGACACGACCTGGGGCGAGATCGTCGCCGCCGGGGCGAAGGTCGGCGCGACGTTGAATTAAGCGATCGGCAGCGCCGGGATCGCTCTGACCACATCGTCAGCGATGGGGAAGATCCGGTCTCCCGCGCGCGGCTCGATCCGGTGCATGCCGGTGAAGCTGCCAAACGCCGGCAGCACACCCACAGCCTGCTCTGGCAGCGCACCGCTGTCGTCGCCAAACCAGAAGCACGGCAAGCGCAAGCGCTGAAAGGCCCGACCACCAACGCTGATGCACGGATGCCAGTGGCCCGCCATCACGTAAGCGCCGGGGACCGGTTTGGGGTAATGGCACAGCGCGAACGGCCCCAGCGGCAGCGGCTCGTCCACGACTCGGATGTCGAGCGAAGCCGGCGGGTCGCCGGCGCGGTCGTCGTGGTTGCCGCGCACCAAGGTGAGTTCGAGGCCCGCGTGGTCGGCGCGCCACTGCGCGATGGCCGCCAACGTTTCGGTCGCATGCGAGCGCCGCGAATGCAGAAAGTCCCCGAGGAAGACGATGCGCTTGGCCTGGGTGGCGTCGACCGCGGCCGACAGAGCGGCCAGCGTTTCACCGGTGGTGGCTTCGGGCACCGGCACGCCGAGCTTGCGAAAACTCACCGCCTTGCCGAAGTGCGCGTCGGCGATGAGCAGCGTTTGGTCGGCCGACAGCAACACAGCGCCGCTGGCATGCAGCAGCACATCGGCATCGGCCACTCGGATTCGAAGCATGGGTGCAAAGCAGGGCCCCGTGCGACGGGGCCCGAGCGCAAGGTCTCAGAGCATGCGCGCCAAACTGGCGTCCAGGTGTTCGGAAGGTGCACGCGTGAACCCCGAGCGCGCGAAGCGTTGCAAACGACCCACCACGAAGGCGGTGAGCAGCGAGGCTCGAACCTGTGCGTCCACACTCGGCGTGGCCGAACCGTCGCCGTCGGCGGCGCTGCGCAGGCTCTGCTTCAGCGTGGACTCGATCTTGTCGAAAAACTGGTTCATGCGTTGCTGCAGACGCTCGTTCTCGAACACCAGCGCGTCGCCGACCATCACGCGCGTCATGCCCGGGTTCTTCTCGGCGAATTGCAGCAGCATCGCGACGGTCTTGGCGGCTTGCGGGCCACCCGCCGTCTCCCGCTCGCTAATCTGGTTGACAAGAGTGAACACACTTTGCTCGATGAATTCGATCAGGCCTTCAAACATCTGGGCCTTGCTCGCGAAGTGCCGGTACAGCGCTGCTTCGCTCACGTCCAGCCTCGCAGCCAGCGCCGCCGTGGTGATGCGCTCCGCGCCTGGCTGCTCCAGCATGGCGGCCAGCGCCTGCAGAATCTGCACGCGCCGCTCGCC
>JBKJOM010000089.1:0-3195 GCA_046595775.1 Ramlibacter sp.
TTGCCAGCCCCGGAATGATGCGGCGATGAAGGAGATGAGCATGACCAACAGGCGTGATGTATTGAGGTTTGCCGGCGCGGGTGCGCTGGCAGCGATGGGCGGCATCCAGGTCGCCTATGGCCAGGCCGCTCCGAGCCAGCCGCGGTTGGTCGTCGTCATGTTGCGCGGCGCGATGGACGGGCTCTCGCTCGTGGCGCCTTACACCGAGGCCGCCTATTACCAGGAGCGGCCCGCCGTCGCGATCCCGAGGCCCGGCGAAGTTGATGGGCTACTGGCTTTGAATAACCAGTTCGGCCTGAACCCCGGCTTCGCATCGCTGATGCCTTACTGGCAGAAGCAGGAGCTGCTGTTCATCCATGCGAGCGGATCACCCGACAACACGCGCTCGCACTTCGATGCGCAGGACTACATGGAATCGGCCACGCCCGGCCGCAAGTCAACGCCAGATGGCTGGCTCAACCGCCTGGCGTCGGTGCTTTCGCCCGACGGGTCGAAGCCGGCCTCGCAGCGCTTGCGCGCGCTCAACCTCGGCCCGACCATGCCGCGCATCTTCGCCGGCGAGGCCGAAGTGGCATCGCTGGCCAGCGGCAACGCGGCGGTGCGCAAGAACAACCTCGACAAGCCCGAGATGGCCGAAGCCTTCGCCAAGCTGTATTCCGGCGACGACCGCCTGAGCCAGACGGTGCGAGAGGCCACCGCGACGCGCGGCGAAATCATGGGCTCGCTCGCCAGCGACGACCCGAAGGCCGACATGGGCGCGCTGCCCCTGAACAACGGCCTCGTCACCGACACCGCGCGGCTGGGCCAGCTGATGGCGCGCGATGCGCGTGTGCGCCTCGCGTTCGTGCCGGTCGGCGGCTGGGACACGCATGCCGCACAGGGTGGCGGCCGCGGCCAGCTCACCAACCGATTCACCGTGCTGGCGCAGTCGCTCGACGCGCTGGCCCAAGGCCTCGGGCCGCGCCTGCAGGAGACGACGATCCTTGTGATGTCGGAGTTCGGCCGCACGATCCGCCAGAACGGCACCAACGGCACCGACCACGGCCACGGCAACGTGTCATTCGTGCTCGGCGGCGGGGTGCATGGGGGTCGCGTGGCGGGGCAGTGGCCGGGGCTGGATGCTTCGGCTCGCTACGAAGGCCGCGACCTCGCCGTCACCACCGACTTCCGCGACGTGATCGCGGATGTGCTCGAAGACCGCATGCGCCTGTCGGACGCGCAACTGGCGCGGGTGCTGCCGGGCATGAACCGACGCCAGCGCGTGGGGCTGTACTCGGTGGCTTGAACGCTGCTCAGGGAGCCTGCGTCTTGGGTCGATAGTCGCAGTACTCGATCACCGCGCACTCCCAGCACCGGGGGGTCCTCGCCACGCACACATACCGCCCATGCAGGATCAACCAGTGGTGCGCGTCGGCCATGAATTCCTTGGGCACGCGCTGCATCAATTTCATCTCGACTTCCAGCACGTCCTTGCCCGGTGCCAGGCCCGTGCGGTTGCTGACGCGGAAGATGTGCGTGTCCACGGCCAGCGTCTCTTCGCCGAAGGCCACGTTCAACACCACGTTCGCCGTCTTGCGGCCCACGCCCGGCAGCGCCTCCAGCGCCTCGCGCGTGCGCGGCACTTCGCCGCCGTGCTGTTCCAGCAGGATTCGGCAGGTCTCGATCAAATTCTTCGCCTTGGTGCGGTACAGGCCGATGGTCTTGATGTAGCCCTCGAGCCCCTCAACGCCAAGCGCCAGGATGGCTTGCGGCGTACCGGCCACCGGGAACAATTTTCGTGTTGCCTTGTTCACTCCCACGTCGGTGGCCTGCGCCGACAGCAGCACCGCCGCCAGCAGCTCGAATGGGGTGGTGAACTCCAGCTCCGTCGTGGGCCGCGGGTTGGCCGCCCGCAGCGTGGCGAAGAACGATGCTATGTCTTGCTTCCTCATCAGCGGGAGTCTAGGGGAAAGGCAATAATGGATGCCCTCGCAAGGAACGTAAGCATGCAAAGACGACATCTGGTGGCCGCCGTGCTGGCCGCCACCGCACCCGCTGCGCTTTGGGCGCAATCTGCCTATCCGGCCAGGCCGATCAGGCTGGTGGTGCCCTTTCCGGCCGGCGGCGCCACCGACATCTTCGCGCGCGCCGTATCGCAAAAGCTCGGCGAGCGGCTGGGCCAGACCATCGTGGTCGACAACAAGCCCGGCGCGGGCGGCAGCATCGGCTCGGACATCGTGGCCAAGTCGGCGCCGGATGGCTACACGCTGCTGCTGGCGACCAGCAGCACGCACAGCATCGCGCCCAGCTTCGGCACCAAGCTGCCGTACGACGCGGTAGGCGACTTCGCGCCGATCGTCCATGTGGGCAACGCACCCAACATCATGATCGTGCCCAACAGCGCACCGGCAAAAACGGTGAAGGAGTGGATCGACTACGCGCGCAAGAACCCGGGCAAACTCAACTACGCCAGCAGCGGCAACGGCACCATCGTCCACCTGAGCGCGGAGTACTTCAAGGCGCGCACTGGTGTGTTCCTGGTGCACATCCCCTATCGCGGCACCGCGCTGGCCATGCCGGATCTCATCAGCGGCAAGTTGGATGTGCTGTTCGATTCGGTAGCCAGCGCCTTGCCCCATGTGAAGGACGGCCGTGTGCGCGCGTTGGGCATCAGCAGCGCTAAACGCTCGCCACTATTCCCCGAGCTGCCGGCGATTGCGGAAACGGTGCCGGGTTACGAAACCGTCACCTGGTTCGGCATGTACGGGCCCAAGGGCCTCTCGCCCGAAGTGGTCCAGCGCATCAACACGGCGGTCAACCAGGCGCTGCAAGAGGCGGACGTCAAGGATCGCCTGGCGAAGCTGGGCATCGAGCCGGTGGGCGGCACGCCGCAGCAGTTCGCGGCGACGACCGACACGGATCGCGCGAAGTGGAAGAAGATCATCCTGGAGCGCAAGCTGCAAGCGGAATAGGACACCGGACTCCCCATGAATTTCGATTTCAACAATCCGTACCCCACCACGCGCCTGCCGGTCTTTGCGCGCAACGTCTGCTCCACCTCGCACCCACTCGGTTCGCAAGCGGGCTTGCGCATGTTGTGGAAGGGCGGCAGTGCGGTGGATGCTGCGATTGCGGCTGCGGCCGTCATGACCATCTGCGAACCGGTCAGCAACGGCCTGGGCAGCGACGCGTTCGCGATCCTGTGGGACGGCAAGA
>JBKJOM010000111.1:0-5441 GCA_046595775.1 Ramlibacter sp.
TCAAGCGCCACTTCCGCGAACTCGGCGTCGACACGCAGTCCACCGACTTCACGGTGGTCGGCGTCGGCGACATGTCGGGCGACGTGTTCGGCAACGGCATGTTGCTGTCGAAGCACATCAAGCTGGTGGCCGCGTTCGATCACCGGCACATCTTCATCGACCCGTCGCCGGACACCGCGGCATCGTTCGCGGAGCGTGAGCGCCTGTTCAAGCTGCCGCGTTCGTCCTGGGCCGAGTACGAGGCGAAGCTGATTTCGGAAGGCGGCGGAATCTGGGCCCGCTCGGAGAAGTCGATTCCGCTGTCGCCGCAGGCGCGCCAGGTCCTGGGCGTCGACGCGCAGGCGCTCGCGCCCACCGAACTGGTGTCGGCCATCCTGAAGGCGCCGGTCGACCTGCTTTACAACGGCGGCATCGGCACGTATGTGAAGTCGACAGCCGAGAGCCATGCGCAAGTGGGTGATCGCGCCAATGATTCACTGCGCATCAACGGCAACCAGTTGCGGTGCAAGGTGATCGGCGAGGGCGGCAACCTGGGCTTCACGCAGCGCGGCCGCATCGAGGCAGCGCTGAACGGC
Organism: Ramlibacter sp.; assembly: GCA_046595775.1. Taxonomy (GTDB): domain Bacteria; phylum Pseudomonadota; class Gammaproteobacteria; order Burkholderiales; family Burkholderiaceae_C; genus Ramlibacter. The sequence continues at coordinate 576 of JBKJOM010000111.1, forward strand.
GTGCGGCTGTACACCGACGCCATCGACAACTCCGCGGGCGTGGACACTTCGGACCACGAGGTCAACATCAAGATCCTGCTGGGCCTGGTGCAGTCCGAAGGAAAGCTTACGCTGGACCAGCGCAATGTGCTGCTGCCGACGATGACCGACGAAGTCGCGAAGCTGGTGCTGCGCGACAACTACTTCCAGACGCAGGCCCTGTCCGTGGGTCGCCGCCTCGCGCCGCAGGCCCTGGAAGACCGGGCCCGCTTCATGCGCTTCCTGGAGAAGAACGGCCGGCTGGACCGCGGCATCGAGTTCCTGCCCAGCGAAGAAGAAATCGCACAGCGCCGGGCCCTGGGCCTTGGCCTCACGACGCCGGAGCAGGCGGTGCTGCTCGCCTACAGCAAGATGTGGCTGTACGAGGAGTTTGTCGAATCCGACCTGCCGGAAGACGCGTGGATCGCGACCGCCCTGCATCGCTACTTCCCGTCGGCGCTGGTCAAGCAGTTCGCACCGTACATCGACAAGCATCCACTGCGCCGCGAGATCATCGCCACGCACGTGGTCAACAGCATGATCAACCGCGTAGGCCCGACCTTTGTGCACCAGTTGTCGGAAGCCACCGGGGCCTCGGCCGCGCAGGTGGTGCGCGCCTACCTGCTCACGCGCGAGGTGTTCGGCAGTGTCGAGATCTGGCAGCGCATCGAGGCGCTGGACAACCGCGTGGCCGATGAAGTGCAAAGCGAAATGATCGTCGAGTGGCGCCGCCTGGTCGCGCGCTCCACTGCGTGGTTCCTGCGCTCGCGCCGGCAGGCCGAGCCTACCGATCGCGCGGCCCAGCGCCTTGCGCCGGCTGTCGCCTCTCTGCGCCAGCGGCTGGAGCCGGAAGCCGCGGGTTCGCAACGCGTGCTGGCCTGGGTGGCAGTCGGCGTGCCCGAAGAACTCGCGCGGCAGCTGGGCAGTGCAGACCGCCTTTTCAGCGCGCTGGACATCGCGGAGATCGCGGAAGGCGCGCACTCGGCGCTGGACGTGACCAGCGACGTGCATTTCGGCGTGGGCGAGCGCCTGGGCCTGGAGAAGCTGCGGCAACAGATCGACCTGCTGCCTTCGGAGAGCCATTGGCAGGGCCTGGCCAAGGTGGCGCTGGCCGACGATGTCGCCGACCTTCAGCGCCGTATCGCGCTCGATGCGGTGGGCAGCAAGGAGAGCACCGCTGCGGACAAACTCGCCGGCTGGGAGTCGCGCAACCCGATGGCGTTCGCGCGCGCGCGAAGGTTGGTGGGTGAACTGGGCGACGCGACTGCGCCGGACCTGGCGATGCTGTCGGTGGCGCTGCGGGAGCTGCGCAATCTGGTGGATTGAAGGGGATATTCGCGGAGAAAGCAGTCTGCGGCGAACTGGAAGGGAGTGAATGTCCCGTTGACCGCATGGATGTCTGAGAACATGATCGAGTCGCGGGCGCCACGCCCCAAGGAGAGAGGCCATGAGGCAGATTGCGGCACTCCTCATGGCACTGCTCATCGCCGGTTGCGGCGGCGGGCAGCAACAACAAGAGGCTGCCGTCGCGCGGCTGCCGCAGTCGCAAGAGCTGCGTGCACCGCAAGCCGCACCCGCCAGCGGGACGCGCCGAGTGCTTGCCGGCCTCTATGTCGACACTGACGTGAACGGCACGGCCGCGCAGGTGTACCGCCTGTACCGAGCCGCCTTCAGCCGCATTGCCGACACGGGCGGCCTGGGTTACCAGGTGGGGCAGATCGAGGTGCTGCGTCTTTCGTTGCAGCAAGTGGCGGCCAATTTCGTGCGCAGCCCGGAGTTCACTTCGACGTACGGCTCGCTCACCGACACGCAGTTCGTCACGCTGCTGTACGCCAACGTGCTGCACCGTGCGCCCGACGACGGCGGGCTGAACTACCACGTGACCAACCTGCAGAACGGGCTGCCGCGGGCGATCGTGCTGCTCGGTTTTTCCGAATCGCCCGAGAACAAGGCGCAGACCGCTTCGGAGGTCGCCGCCGGGCTGAGTTTCGTGCCGTGGCCGAACGGGCGGGTGTACCTCACCGACGGCAACTATTTCGAGACGGATCCTTCTGGCATGGCCGCGCAGGTGTTTCGCTTGTACCAAGCCGCGCTCGGGCGTCCCGCCGACGCCGTGGGCTTCGGCTACCAAGTGGGCAACGTCGAACTTGTGGGCCTGGCGCTTCCGCAGTTGGCGCAGAACTTCATGAACAGCCCGGAGTTCGTCCAGAAATACGGATCGCTCAGCAACACGGACTTCGTCACGCAGCTGTACGCGAACGTGCTGCACCGCGCGCCGGACTCGGGAGGGCTGGTTTACTGGACGAACCTGCTCGCCACAGGAACCGCCCGCGCCAATGTGCTGCTGGGCTTTTCCGAGTCACCCGAGAACATCAACAATACGCTCGATGCCGTATTCGCCGGGCTGCGCTTCCAGCCGTGGCCGAGCGCGCCTTCGATGCCCGCGGTGACGGCCCCGACGGGCGTGACAGGCACTGCAGCGATCGGCGATCCACTCGCCGGCGCGACGATCACGCTCAAGGACAGCTTCAACCGCTCCGCCACTGCAACAGCACGGGCCGACGGGCGCTTCCGCATTGACACCACTGGCCTAGCACCTCCTTTCTTGTTGCGCGCCTCCACCAGCGGGGCGCCGATCTATAGCGTCAGCACGTCTTCGTCGAACAATGCCACCATCAACATCACCCCGATCACCGACTCAGTGGCGCGTTCGTGGTATCTGCTCAAGAGCCAGTCGGTCGAGACGGCGTTCGGCAGCACTACGACGATGCCCGCCCCCACGCCGCAGCAGGCCGCGAGCATCCTGCAGGTGCTCTCGCCCGTGTTGCAGCTGGGCGCACAAGCCAGCGGCGTCACGATCTCCAACCCGCAGGACTTGATCGCGCAGCCCTTCCTGGCAAATGGCACCGGCATGGACTTGCTCGTCAGGAACACGCACGTGACGCTGCGATCGGGCGGCCTGGACTTCGCGATCACCGCCGGCACCGCCACGCAACAGACGGCGTGGAACATCGATGCCGCGGCCGGCACCATCACTGCCAACTCCACCACGACTGGAAGCGGCGCAACGTCCACCTCGGTCATCACGACCGTGATACCCGTGCAGCCGGCGCAGTCGGCGGCGCTCGAGGCGATCAACAACCTGCTCACCTCGTTGTCGACGGTGGTCGCCAGTGCAAACGGCGCTGTCACTTCCGCCGCTCTGCTGCCCTACTTCGACCCCGGCCTGCTGAACGAAGGCGCGGATCGAACGGCGTTTGTCGCGCATCTGGCGTCCGACTTGTCCGGAGTGCAGACCCTCACGTTCAGCATCCTTCAGGTGCAGTCGCTGGATACCGACGCCGGTGCCGCGAAGGTCTTGCTGTCGTTGACGCTGACAGCAACCAACTCGTCGCAATCGGGTTCGGAGACGGAAACCTTGTACTTCCGCAGGGTCAACGGCAACTGGCTGGTGACCGGCGACGGGCGTATTGCCCAAATCAGTGTGAAAGCAGAGGCGAGACGCGACCAAGGGGGTTTTGGCGAGAGCGCCGGGCCTTCCGTGAACCTGGATGTGCGCCCACCGAAGAACCTGGTGACGGGCGTGAGTGCTTCTAGCAGCTTTGGCATCCCGGGATTTTCCAGAGGCCCCACAGAAGTGGAGAGTAGCGGCGCGCAACTGGATACTTTCTTTTCGAACACAGGGGTGCTGTCACTGCCTTTGCCACCCGCAGGAACACCTGTCACGCTCACGCTCACGCGCAGCGCCGGCGGTACGGTGCAGTACGTTGTCCCGATCAACGCGTGGACGACGGAGCTGATCCGCGTCACAGCGCCGACCACCACAGTCATTGCGCCCGGGCCGCTGACGGTGCAGTGGACCCGGCCTACGACCTACGCCGTCGTGCGGGCGCAGGCCTCGGCGATCGTGTTCACAGGCTCGCAAAGCGACCCGAATTCATTCTCTTGCAATCACGACGAAACCCAGGTCTCTGCCTCCGCCAGCTCGGCGCAGCTGCAGATCCCGGCCACGTGCAATGGTTTGCCGGTGCTGTACATCAACCTGAACGTCCACACCGAAGGCCCCAACGGCGAGCGCTCGATCGTGATCTACGGCGCAACGCGCGGGAACTGAAGATGGCGCTCGGGCGCCTGCGGTACGCCTGGAAAAGTGCCGGGTCGGCCAGAAAGCCGACCCCAAGGTTCGTATTCCTACAATTGCGACTTGATCGGCAGAACAAACTTTTCAATCAGTTTGTCCTGCCAGGGGCGGTCTTTCCACATTTGCAATGTGTAAGGTGCCGCCTGGCGCAGGTCGGCCTCGAAGACCTGCGTCATGCGCGCCGCGAAGGTCTTGTCGTAGACATTCAGGCTCGCCTCGTCGTTGAGCTGGAATGAACGCTGGTCGAAGTTGGTCGAACCGACCGAAACCAGTTGACCGTCGGCGATCAGCAGCTTGTTGTGAAGCATGGTCGGCTGGTATTCATAGATTTTCATTCCGGCCGCCAGCAAGGGTTCCCAACCGGCCTTGGAGGCCAGCCGCACGGCGGCGGAATCGCTGTTCTTGCCTGGCAGCAGGATTCGCACCTTCACGCCGCGCGCACTCGCGGCGACCAGCGCCTTCGTGATCAGTTCATCAGGAACGAAATACGCGGCAGCCAGGTCGATGGTTTGGACACTCCCGGCGATCACCATCAAATACATCAGGTGCATGCTTTCGCTGCCGCCGGTGGGCGAGCTTACGAACATGTTGGCGTCCATCGTTCCGGCCGGCGGGATTTCGGGAAAGTGATTCGGGCCATTGACCACCTCGCCGCTGGTCTTGATCCAGTTGTCATTGAAAGCCGCCTGCATCTGCGCGACCACCGG
>JBKJOM010000044.1:0-6097 GCA_046595775.1 Ramlibacter sp.
CCCGACTCGGTGAGGGACGGCATCTCCGTCTACCAGGCCCGGCTGAACCTGGGCGAGACCCTGGCCAAGCGCGTGGTCTCCACCGTGCCGCCCAACGAGATCGACGTCATCATCCCGATCCCCGAGTCGAGCCGCCCGAGCGCCACGCAGCTCGCGCACCTGCTGGGCATCCCGTACCGCGAAGGCTTCGTGAAGAACCGCTACGTGGGCCGCACCTTCATCATGCCGGGGCAGGGCGTGCGCCGGAAGTCGGTGCGCCAGAAACTCAACGTGATCGCCAGCGAGTTCAAGGGCCGCAACGTGTTGCTGGTCGACGACTCGATCGTGCGTGGCACCACCAGCCGCGAGATCGTGCAGATGGCGCGCGACGCCGGCGCCAAAAAGGTGTACCTGGCCAGCGCCGCGCCGCCGGTGCGCTTTCCCAACGTGTACGGCATCGACATGCCGACGTCGACCGAACTGGTTGCGCACGGCCGCACGGTGGAGGAGATCCGCGAGATCATCGGTTGCGACGCCCTCATCTACCAGGATGTCGAGGGCATGAAGCGAGCGATCGGGTCGCTGAACCCGCAGCTCGATGGCTTCGATGCGTCGTGCTTCGACGGCGTCTACGTGACCGGCGACATCAACCCCGACGACATTTCCAGGATCAACGAAGCGCGCGTGGGCCAGGAAGACCCGCTGGAGGAAGATGCCTCGCGCCTGGCCCTTCCGAACGCAGAGGAAGCGTGAGCGTGAACAAGAAGAAACTTCCGGCAGGCCTGCATCGCGACACGCTCGCGGTGCGCGCGGCGCTGGAACCCAGCCAGTACGGCGAGCACTCCGAAGCGTTGTACCTCACCAGCGGCTTTGTGCAGGACGACGCGGAGACGATGGCTCATCGCTTCGCCAATCCGCAGGAGGGCTACACCTACGGCCGCACGTCGAACCCCACGGTGTCGAGTTTCGAGCAGCGCCTGGCCGCGCTCGAAGGCACCGAGGCCGCCATCGGCGCATCGACCGGCATGGGCGCGATCTTGATGCTGTGCATGGGCCTGCTCAAGAGCGGGGACCACGTGATCTGCTCGCGGTCGGTGTTCGGCTCCACGATGAACCTGTTCGGCAAGGAGTTCGCGAAGTTCGGCGTTGAGACAAGCTTCGTCTCGCAGACCGACGTGGCCGAGTGGAAGAAGGCGATCAAGCCCAACACCAAATTGCTCTTCGCGGAGACGCCGACCAATCCGCTGACTGACGTTTGCGATATCCAGGCACTGGCCGACCTGGCGCACAACGCGGGCGCGTTGCTCACGGTAGACAACTGCTTCTGTTCACCCGCGCTGCAACGCCCGATCGACTTCGGCGCCGACCTGATCATCCATTCGGGCACCAAGTACCTCGACGGCCAGGGCCGCGTGATGGCAGGCGCAATCTGCGGCCCGTCGAAATTCATCGTCGACGTCTTCGGCCCGATCGTGCGCACTGCCGGCATGACGCTGTCACCGTTCAACGCATGGGTCGTGCTCAAGGGCATGGAGACCCTGGGCATCCGCATGGAGGCGCAAAGCCGCAACGCGCTTGAACTGGCGACATGGCTCGAGTCGCATCCCTCGGTATCTCGCGTGTATTACCCGGGCCTGAAGTCGCATCCACAGCACGAACTGGCGATGCGCCAGCAGTCGGGTAGCGGCGCGGGTGTGGTCTCGTTCGACGTCAAGGGATTAAGCCCCGGGGAGTCGCGCAAGAACGCGTTCCATGTCATCGACAGCACGCAAGTCGTCAGTATCGCCACCAACCTGGGCGACGTGAAGACCATCGTCACGCATCCCGCCACCACGTCGCATGGCCGCCTGACCGAAGAGCAGCGCCAGGCTGCGGGGATCGGTCAGGGCCTGATCCGCGTCGCCGTGGGGCTGGAGCATCTCGGCGATGTGAAAGACGACCTGCTGCGCGGGCTCGATACGCTTTAGCTGGTTTCGACACGGCTTGATGCAAGCTTGACCTGCATCAGCCGGCCGCACAGGCGCCCGGGGCATGATCCTTCAGGATGCGAACACGCATCGTTTTCAACTGGAGCGGGGGTCGTGGACAACCTTGCAACGTGCCGGCTTAGCGCCATGCCCGTGGGCACACCTTGCGTGATCCGTTCGGTGGGTTCGCCCGGGAACCCTGAACTGGCCGCGCAGCTGCATGACCTTGGCTTCGTGCCGGGCGAGCCGGTGCTCGTCATGGTGCGGGGCTTTCCGGGCGGCGATCCGCTGGCCGTACGTGTGGGCGGGTCCACGTTCGCGCTGCGCGCGGTGGAGGCGGCGTGCATCGAAGTCGAGCGGCTCGACCGATGACCGAAGCGGTCGTCCACGTGTTTCCTTCCGGCCGGCTCGTAGCGCTGGTCGGCCATCCCAACGCAGGCAAGACGGCCCTCTTCAACCGGCTCACGGGAAGTCGGCAGAAGGTCGCCAACTATGCCGGTGTCACCATCGAGCGCAAGGAAGGCCGGCTCGACCTGCCGTCGGGAAAGCGCGTGCGCATCCTGGACCTTCCCGGCACACGCAGCCTCTACCCGCGCTCGCCCGACGAGAAGATCACCTGCGACGTACTGCGCGGCAACGCCACAGGGGAGAAGCGTCCTGACCTGGTGGTGTGCGTGGTGGACACCACGCAGCTGCGCCGCGGCCTGCGGCTGGTGCTGGGCGTGATGCGCTCCGGAGTCCCATGCGTTGTCGCCCTGAACATGACGGACCTCGCGCAGTCGCAGGGCTTCTGCGTTGATCCCGCAGCGCTCGCGCACGAGCTCGGCGTGCCGGTCGTGGCAACGGCGGCAATCCGCAACCAGGGCGCTGCGCAGCTCGAACAGTTGCTGGATCGGCAGAACGTCTGGCATGCTCAGACGCGCTGCATGGACTCGCAAGGCCGCCCCGACCACGAGGTGGTCGCCGCCATGCTGCGCAAGCTCGGGCTGGACGCGAGCGCGCGCCACGGAGCCAGCGATGCGATCGATGGCGTCGTGCTCCACCCGGTGGCGGGGCCCCTGCTGCTGGCACTCCTGCTGTTCCTTGTCTTCCAGGCGGTGTTCTCGTGGGCGGCGGCGCCGATGAAATGGATCCGCGTGGGCACCGCCTGGGCGGGCGAATTCGCGTCGAACCACATTTCGCACCCGCTCCTGCGCAGCTTCGTGGCCGACGCGCTGATCGCCGGCGCAGGGAGCGTCCTTGTGTTCCTTCCGCAGATCCTGGTCCTCTTCTTTTTCATCCTGGTGCTCGAGGAATCGGGGTACCTCCCGCGCGCGGCCTTCCTCCTGGACCGCCTCATGGGCAGCGTGGGCCTGTCCGGGCGCAGCTTCATCCCGCTGCTGTCGAGCTTTGCGTGCGCGGTGCCCGGCATCATGGCCACGCGCACCATCCCCAATGCGCGTGACCGGCTGGTGACGATCATGCTGGCGCCGCTGATGACGTGCTCGGCCCGGCTGCCCGTGTACGCGCTCCTCATCGGCGCGTTCGTGCCCGCGCGGACCGTCGTTGGGGGGTTGCAGCTGCAAGGACTCGTGCTGTTCGTGCTGTACCTGGCGGGTGTGCTCGCCTCCATGGCGCTGGCGTGGACGCTGCAGCGGATCGGTGGCCTGCGGCAAGCTCGGCCGCTGATGATGGAGCTGCCCTGGTACCACCTGCCGCGCGTGCGCAACATCGCGATCGGCCTGCTGCAACGCACACGCATTTTCCTGCGGCGCGTGGGCGTGGTGCTGGTCGTACTGACGGTGCTGCTCTGGGCGCTGGCCAGCTTCCCGGCGCCGCCGCAAGGCGCCACGGGCCCCGCGATCCAGTACAGCATCGCCGGCATGCTGGGGCGGGCGCTGGCCGTCGTGCTGGAGCCCGCGGGCTTCAACTGGCAGATCAGCCTCGCGCTCGTGCCGGGCATGGCCGCTCGCGAAGTGGTGATCGGTGCGCTGGGCACCGTCTATGCGCTTTCGGCCACCGGCACGGACACTGCGCAGTCCCTGGTCCCGCTGCTGGCCGGCACGTGGAGCCCGGCAACAGGCTACGCGCTGCTCGCGTGGTTCGTGTTTGCGCCGCAATGCCTTTCAACACTGGCGGCAGTGCGGCGCGAGACCGGGCAGTGGCGCTGGCCGGTCATCATGGCGAGCTATCTCTTTGCGCTGGCTTACGCCGCGGCATGGGTGACGTACCGCGTAGCGTCGGGGTGAATCGGACGTGAGGTGCGGGGCTTGGCGGCGAGGTGACGGCACACCTGCGAAAATAGGCGACTCATGACCACCCGCACCCGCTTCGCCCCGTCCCCGACAGGCTTCATCCATCTCGGCAACATCCGCTCGGCCCTGTACCCCTGGGCGTTCGCACGCTCGACGGGCGGCGTGTTCATCTTGCGCATCGAAGACACCGACCTCGAGCGGTCGTCACAAGCAGCGGTCGACGTCATCCTCGAGGGCATGGCGTGGCTGGGCCTTGACCATGACGAAGGCCCGTACTACCAGATGCAGCGCATGGACCGCTACAAGGAAGTGCTGGCGCAGATGAAGGAAAAGGGCCTCGTGTACCCGTGCTACATGGGCGTAGCCGAGCTCGATGCGCTGCGCGAGCGCCAGATGGCCAACAAGGAAAAGCCGCGCTACAACGGCACCTGGCGGCCTGAGCCGGGCAAGGCGTTGCCCGCAGTGCCCGAAGGTGTGCAACCCGTGTTGCGCTTCAAGAATCCGATCGGTGGCGCTGTGGCATGGGAAGACAAGGTGAAAGGTCGCATCGAGATAAGCAACGACGAGCTCGACGACCTGGTCATCGCGAGGCCGGACGGAACGCCCACCTACAACTTCTGCGTGGTGGTGGACGACATCGACATGAAGATCACGCACGTGATCCGCGGCGACGACCACGTGAACAACACGCCGCGGCAGATCAATATCTTCCGCGCGCTGGGCGTGGAGCCGCCTGTCTACGCACACCTGCCTACCGTGCTGAACGAGCAGGGCGAGAAGATGAGCAAGCGCAGCGGCGCCAAGGCCGTCACGCAGTACCGTGACGAGGGCTACCTGCCCGACGGAATGGTGAACTACCTCGCGCGCCTGGGCTGGTCGCATGGCGACGACGAGATCTTTTCGCGCGAGCAGTTCCTGCAGTGGTTCAACCTGGACCACCTGGGCAAGAGCGCGGCGCAGTTCGACGAAGCCAAGCTGCGCTGGGTGAACGCGCAGCACCTCAAGCTCACCGACGACGCGCAGCTTGCGGTGTACGTCGAGCGTGAGTTCAAGAAGCGCGGCATCCAGCCCGATGCGCGGCTGGCCGGCATTTGCGGCCTGTGCAAGGACCGCTGCGACACGCTGGTCGCACTGGCCGACTGGGCGCAAAAGTTCTACCTCGACGTTCAGCCCGATCCGCAAGACAAGGCCAGGCACGTTACCGACGGCGTGCGGCCCGCCATCGACATGCTCGCACGCATGCTGGCCGACTGCCCCTGGACCCGGGAGGCGATCTCCGAAGCGGTGAAGGAAGTGTTGCGTGCCAACGGCATCAAGATGCCGCAACTGGCCATGCCGGTGCGGGTGCTGGTGATGGGAACGGCGCAGACGCCGTCGCTGGATGCGGTGCTGGCGCTCTCGGACAGGGGCGCGGTGCTCCAGCGCCTGAGGGCCGCCTGAATTTTCTGGTTATAATTCAAGGCTCGGAAATTGACGGGGCGCCGTAACAGGCGACCCGGCTTTTTTTGGGTAGCTTTGGCGAAATTTGGGGGTATAGCTCAGCTGGGAGAGCGCTTGCATGGCATGCAAGAGGTCATCGGTTCGATCCCGTTTACCTCCACCAACCGAAGTCATCACAAGGTTTTTGACCCTATCGTCTAGAGGCCTAGGACATTACCCTTTCACGGTAAGTACCGGGGTTCGAATCCCCGTAGGGTCGCCAAATTCATCGCCTCGGTGATTCGGCAACAAGCCGGTTGCACTTGGCCCGTAAGGGCGCACGCAGCCTACCAGGAGTGGTAGTTCAGTTGGTTAGAATACCGGCCTGTCACGCCGGGGGTCGCGGGTTCGAGTCCCGTCCACTCCGCCAGTTATCAGTTTTTTGATGTTCAGCGAAGACCATCAAACACCCTCCAAAGCCCCTATCCACGGGGCTTT
>JBKJOM010000252.1:0-3730 GCA_046595775.1 Ramlibacter sp.
TGTCCAAGGCCCGGACCCGCGACTATGGATTGGTCACTTATGGAGCTGCGGCCGCATGGAACGAAAGGGTTGAAGTTTCGCTGGCGCGCCAGGATTTCGACGCGTCACCGGCAATCGCCCTCAACGGCATTGCGCCCTTCGGCATCAACGCAGGCCAGCATATCCGCATGGATGTCCTGGGCTTGAAAGTACGCCTGGCGGGCGATGCCGTCCTCGAGAGCGACACCTGGATGCCGCAGATCGCCGCGGGCCTCGAGAGCAAGCGAGTCGATCCTGGCTCGCTATCGTCTGTGCTCCAGTTTCTCGGCGCAAAGACAACAGGTACTGACTTCTACATCAGTGCCACCAAATTATTCCTCGCTCAAGGCGTGCTCTTGAATGCAACCTTGCGCAATACCAACGCCAACCAGAACGGGTTGTTGGGTTTCGGCGCCAGCGCACCAGGCCGCGCCAGCCGCAGCTGGCAAACCGAGGTGTCCGGAGCTTTTCTGCTGCGTCGCAACCTGGCGGTTGGGGCCGAGTACCGGTTCAAGCCAAATAACCTGGAATCCCTAGGCCGTGCGGCCGGGCTTGGTGCTGCATTGCGCGAGGACGATTGGGCCGACGTGTTCGTCGCGTGGGCTCCCACGAAGCACCTGTCACTGACGCTGGCACATGTCTGGCTTGGCCGCGTGGTGCCCGGCATCACCGGTGACCGCAAGCAAAATGGCTATTACCTATCGCTGCAAACCACGTTCTGACGACAAAGGAATCATGATGAATATCCGATCAAGCACTTTGATCGTCGCACTCGCGGCGCTGATGGCGGCTGGCGGGGCGACCGCGCAGATGGCGCCAGCGAACGCAAGCCTGTACCAAGCGCTGGGGGAAAAGCCGGGACTCGTTCAACTTGTAGACGACCTCATGCGCCGCATCGAGGCCGACAATCGCCTCGCCCCGCACTTCAAGGAAGCGAACAAGCAGCGGGTGAAGGAACAACTAGTGGATCAGTTGTGCCAGGTCAGCGGTGGCCCTTGCGAGTACAAGGGTGCGGACATGAAGTCCGCCCATGCCAGCCTGGATGTGCGAAAAGGGGATTTCAACGCCCTGGTCGAGGTCCTGCAGGACGCGATGGATGCGCGGCAGATCCCCTTCAGCACGCAGAACCGCTTGCTGGCGCAGCTCGCGCACATGCACCGTCACGTGATCACGGTGCGCTGATGAAAACCACGATCGCCATCCTTGCGGCCGTCTGGTGCGGCGCAGCTCACTCCGGGTCCCTGATGGTCACGGTGACGGACAAGGAGGGTAAGCCAGTGCCCGATGCGGTGGTCATCGTCAAACCCGCGCAGCGGGGGAGCAACGCACCGGCATTGCCCAAGGTGGCCACCATCTTGCAGGAGAAGATGCAGTTTTCCCCCGCAATCTCGGTCGTTGCCGTGGGCGCCAGACTGACCTTCCAGAACAACGACAGCTGGGACCATCACGTGCGGGGGGTGCGTTCTGGCGAGGCTTTTGCTACAACGCCGTCGGCCGCTGGATTCGAGCTTCGCCTGGACGGCCGCAAGTCTGGTTTGCCTGCCAAGCAGTTGGAGGTCGTTGTCAGTGACGCGGGTCCGATGCTCTTGTCGTGCCACATCCACGGCTCCATGCGTGGGCATGTGTTCGTCGCCGATTCACCCTGGACTGCGAAGACGACGCCCGAGGGACAGGCACTCTTTGAGCTGCCGGACGGCCCGGCCCAGGTTCAGGTGTGGCACCCGGAGCAACTGCTGGATCTGCCGGCGGTGGCGGTCAACATTGGCGCTGCGCCAGCCCGGATCGGCACGCAGCTGCAGGTCGTCCCGAGGCGCCGCCGGATCTGAAGTCCGGCCGGTTGAGGGCCTGGTTGAACGGGTTAAAATCGCAAGTTCACCGGATTCGAGCGGGCCGCCGGGTTCTCCTGGCGGCCCGTTTTCCCTTTCGGGGAAATTCGGAATTGGGCGCGGGTGGCGAAATTGGTAGACGCACCAGGTTTAGGGCCTGACGCCAGCAATGGTGTGCGGGTTCGAGTCCCGCCCCGCGCACCAGAACATCTTTGAGACCTTGCGGAACAGATCTTCAGCTCTGTCCCCCACAAAATAGAAAATGAGAGAACACCATGGCCGTGACCGTTGAAACCCTCGAAAAGCTGGAACGCAAGATCACGCTGACCTTGCCCGCCGATGTCATCAAATTTGAAGTCGACACCCGGCTGAAGCAGCTGGCGCGCACCGTGAAGATGGACGGCTTTCGTCCGGGCAAGGTGCCCATGACTGTGGTTGCGCAGCGCTACGGCTACTCGGTGCACTACGAAGTGATGAACGACAAGGTGGGCGAGGCCTTCGCCACCGCCGCCAACGAGGCCAAGCTGCGCGTGGCCGGCCAGCCCCGCATCACCGAAAAGGCCGAGTCGCCCGAGGGCCAGTTGGCCTTTGACGCGATTTTCGAGGTCTACCCCGAAGTCAAGATCGGCGACCTGGGCGAGGCCGAGGTCGAAAAGCTGAACACCGAAGTGAGCGACGCGGCCATCGACAAGACGCTGGACATCCTGCGCAAGCAGCGCCGCACCTTCGCCCAGCGCGCTGCCGACGCGCCGGCGCAGGACGGTGATCGTGTCACCGTCGATTTCGAGGGCAAGATCGATGGCGAGCCCTTCGACGGCGGCAAGGCCCAGGACTTCCAGTTCCTGGTTGGCGAGGGCCAGATGCTCAAGGAGTTCGAGGAAGCTGTGCGTGGCATGAAGACCGGCGAGAGCAAGACCTTTCCGCTGGCCTTCCCCGCGGACTATCACGGCAAGGATGTGGCCGGCAAGCCGGCTGACTTCATGGTCACCGTGAAGAAGATCGAGGCTGCCAACCTGCCGGAAGTGAACGAGGCTTTCGCCAAGTCGCTTGGCATCCCGGACGCGACGGTCGACGGCCTGCGTGCCGACATCAAGAAAAACCTCGAGCGCGAAGTGAAATTTCGCCTGCTGGCCCGTAACAAGGGCGCCGTGATGGACGCCTTGGTGTCAAAGGCCGAGCTGGACCTACCCAAGTCGAGCGTGCAGGCCGAGCTCGATCGCATGGTCGAAGGCGCGCGCGCCGACTTGAAGCAGCGCGGCGTCAAGGACGCCGACAAGGCGCCGATCCCCGAAGAACTGTTCCGCCCGCAAGCCGAGCGCCGTGTGCGCCTGGGCCTGGTGGTGGCCGAACTGGTGCGGAACAACGAACTGGGCGCCAAGCCGGACCAGATCAAGGCCCATGTGGAAGAGCTGGCCGCCAGCTATGAAAAACCCACGGACGTCGTGCGCTGGTACTACAGCGACAATCGCCGCCTGGCCGAAGTCGAAGCGATCGTCATCGAGAACAATGTCACGGAGTACGTCCTGTCGAAGGCCAAGACTGTTGAAAAGAGCGTCTCGTTCGACGAGCTGATGCAGCAACAGTAGAACTGTCATTGCCAGATCGTGTCCGGCATGACACGGGCGCAGGGGCTTGTGGTTTCAACCGCGAGCCCCAAATTCATTTGGCATACAGTACAACCCAGATTCCCGGAGTAATCCCCCCATGAGCGCACTCGAAACAGTTGGCCTCGGCATGGTGCCGATCGTCATCGAGCAGTCCGGCCGCGGCGAGCGGTCGTACGACATCTATTCCCGCCTGCTGCGCGAGCGCGTGGTGTTCCTGGTTGGCCCGGTCAACGACCAGACCGCCAACCTGGTCGTGGCCCAGTTGCTCTTTCTGGAGAG
>JBKJOM010000352.1:0-19363 GCA_046595775.1 Ramlibacter sp.
CCCCGGGCTGCTCTGCTACCCTGACGTTTCGGGGCCGCCCTCGCTCTGGAGGCGGGCAGCGCCCCGCCGAGCCCCGCCTGCAACCTCGCACAGAATCGAGCAGCCCGCCAGCCATGACCGCCAACCCTTTCGTCATCCTCTACGTCGAAGACAACGCCTTGGTCCGCGAGTCGTTCGCCGAGTTGCTCGCCACGGCCGATCGCCGGGTCGTGTGTGTGGCTGACGGCGCCCGCGCGCGCGAGGCGCTGCGCGAGCAGAACGTGAACTTGCTGATGACCGACATCAACCTTCCCGACGGCTCGGGCCTCGACCTGGCGCGCGAGGCGCTTCGGCAGAACCCGAGGCTGCCGGTGATCGTCTGCTCCGGGCAGGACTTGAGGGACGTCGCCCTGTCGCTCGGCCCTACCGCTCATCCGCTGATGAAGCCCTTCGAGCTGGACGAACTCGAGGCGCTGATCGAGCGGCTCGCGCGATCAGCGACTTGACTGCCGCGGCCGCCGGGCGGTGCGGTCTTTGATGGCCGACGAGGTCAGTGCAGGCGTTTCTGCTTTCGACGAGCGTCCAAAAACCAGGCAAGAAATGGCAGCAGCAGCAGCGACCCAGGAAGGGCCCAGATAAACAAGTAGGGGCCAACCGAGGACGCCGAGCGAATCATCCCCCTGAGTTGCTGCTTGTCTTCGGCTGACCAGGTGCCCCCGCGCCGCTGCTTCATGAGGAGGGGCCAAGCTCCCTTCATTGTGGCGAGCTCATCTCGCAGGCGTCGTTTCTCCCGCGTGTTGCCGGCGACGAACGAACAGAACCACTGGGGGGCTCGTTGCATCTTCGCCTGAAAGTGTTTGGTCGAGTCGGGATCAAAGGCTTCGTCCACGTGGGCCGCGACGGGCTCTCGAGAGTCGGAACGTCGTAGAAACCTGGGCAAGCGCATCCGGCGATGCATATGACAAGTCATGGCATCGACGTCAAGTAAGTACAGGGGACAACTCAGCTATGTGCGGCGTCCGCGTGGAGGCCCCGTCGCCGCGGACGGCGCTATAAAATAGTTTTCATGACGAGCAACGATGCACGCGAAGTCCGCGGCTGGGGCGCAGGTGCCAGTGCAGTATTCGAGACCGCACTTGATTGCGTTGTTGGGATGGACGCTGGCGGTCTCGTTGTCGAGTGGAATTCCGCAGCCGAACGCACCTTCGGGTATGCGAGAACGCAGGCGGTCGGACGGATGCTGGCCGAGCTCATCATTCCGGAGCGCCTGCGTGAAGGCCATCGGCGTGGCATGGAGCGCTACCTGGCGACCGGCGAGGCGACGGTGCTGGGCCGGCGGGTGGAACTGCCAGCCCTTCGCAGCGATGGCCGCGAGCTGCTTGTCGAGCTGGCCATCACCCGGGTGCCGGGGGAGGGCGCCCCGCTGTTCATCGCGTACCTGCGTGACATCACCCAGCGCGTGCGCGCCGAACAGTTGCGCAACCTGCGGCTCGCCACCACGCAGCAGCTCGCCCAGGCGCCGTGGGCACTCCCGAAATGGTGGATCGCGCTTCACGGTCCGGCTGCCATTGGCGCCCGGTGCGCTGCCCGCCCTGCCCGAACCGGAAGCCTTGCCGCAAGGTGCACCGCGGCGCGTACTCGTGGTGGACGACAACCGGGATGCCGCCGACAGCCTCGCTGCGGTTCTGGGCGTGTATGCGCACGATGTCCAGGTACGACGGCATGTCCGCCATCGAAATTGCACGACGCGCGCCCCTGGAGGTCGTTTTCCTCGACATCGGGATGCCTGGCCTGGATGGTCACGAAACTGCGCGACGCCTGCGCCAGTTGCCAGGCATGACTACCGCGAAAATCATCGCGCTCACTGGTTGGGGGCAGGAGCAGGATCGGCGCCGCTCCGAGAGGGCCGGCTTCGACTCTCATCTGGTCAAGCCCCCGGATCTGGCGCTGTTGCGCGAGGCGTTGCGCCCCACTGATCGCATTCCTTGAATCGCCACGGCTGCGTTCTTGATCAAGTTCTGCGACGGGGTCGAAAGCAGCCGTTAGCGGGCCAGCGTAGACCGGGATGGCTGCCGCCCAACAGCGGATGATCCGTCAATCATTCCGCCTGCCACGGTGTCCTTCGCGGTATCCAGCGCGGGATGCCCGCGCGATACGCTTCGTACTCTCCCCCAAACGTCTGCTCGAGCGTGGGTTCTTCGTACACCAGGACGAAGAGGTGGAAGGAGACCCAGAGCATTGCGCCGTAGACGATGAGGCGTGCATCACCCATCAGCACCCCTTGACCCAGGATGATGGCAACGACCGCGATGTAGATTGGATTGCGCACATGACGGTAGAGACCGGTCACCACGAGATTGCGGGTCGGGGCGATGGGCGCCGGGGTGCCAAGACCCTGCAGCGCGAAACGCGCAAAGGCGTCAACGAGCCCAGGCACACCTGCGAGAACCATGATCGCGCCAAGGCCGCGCGTCAGCTCCGTACCCAGGAAAGGCGGCTGGAGTTGCCAATGCGTGATCGACCATGGCACGAGCCCCGCCAGCGTACATGGGGCGACCACGAAGAAAACCGCCGAACCCAGGACGGCAAGGGTTCGTTGCCGCGAGCTCACTGCAGCCACCGTTGTCGAAGGGTTTCTGCCAGCCCGATCGTCCAGCAAACCGGGCAGCCGCGCATGGCCACCAACGCCAGCAAACCCGCCAGCAACGATGCGACAGGGTGCAAGTGCTGCTGCTCGATGGCGAGGTACAGCAGGGCAAATGCCACAGCACCGCGGATCACATGACCCGTCAGGGTTTGCGTGGCGAACAAGCCAGAGGGACTCTTTCCAAGAAATTGCATCATTTCTTTCCTCCTCGCGCGTCGTCGCCTTGCAGGTACTCGCGCAGAAGCGCCCGGCCGCGATGAATACGGCTCTTGCATGCTTCGCGGGTGATGTGCAAGCGATCGGCCGCCTCGGTAATGGTCAGTTGCTCCATGTCACGCAGCAGGATCACTTCGCGGTACATGTCCGGTAGTGACTCGAGCGCGCGGACGAGGTCGATACGCAGTTCGTCCTTGGGAACCTGCGCAAAGTACACAGCCTCATGCCGCTCGGTCAGTTCTTCCGCGCCCCGTATCAGCCCCAGCACGGGAAGCATGCACAGCCGGGTGACAACGCGGAATAACCACCCCGCTACGGCAAGGGGGTCGCGCACATTGCCCAGGCGGCGGTACAGCACGATCAGGGCCTCCTGGACCACGTCCTCAATGGACGTCGTGCGATGGCACTGCCGCCTTGCATAGCGGCGGACGTCGGGCTGCAGTTCGCGCAGCATCCTCTCCAGGGCGGCGGGATCGCCGGCCTGGGCCGCGGCGAACAGGGCTGCATCGACCCGGATCACGGCGGGCCTTCGAGCGACTTGCGGCCGGCCATGGCACAAGCGGGGCAGAAGCCGATCAGCCCCGTCAGCGCGGTGAACAAGCCACTTGCGGCCAGCACCAGGCCGAGCGGCGTCAGGCCGATTTGCGCGAGTGCGCAGGCCACGATCAACCCGCCGCCGACCACCCGCGCCCAGCTTTCCCTGGAACCCATGTTCTTGCGATAAACCATCTCATCACCTCGATCTGCCCACAGCGAGCATCGTAGCCAAGGAGGGGCATTCGGTCGAAAAGGATTCAGCCGCCGAATGACCGTTTGGCTTCCCCGGCCAGGCCTTCCGTGTCAGCGCGAAAGGTTCTCGCGAAAAAAAGCGACGAGGTCGGAGACCGCGCGCTGCTGGATCTCCGCCGTACCCCCGTGGGTGTAGCCCCACTTGCCGCAGCTGCTGAACACCTTCCGCGCGAAATCCGGCCGATCCGCTCCTGCCACGTTGCCCGTCTGCACGTGATACATCTCACCGCTCTTGCGCAGCAGGTAATCGCGCCGTGCGTAGTTCTGGGCCTGCGTCCGCCAGATGGGGCCTGGGTCGGTCTGATGCGCCGCGTTGCCTGTGGAGTTCGTCAGAGGTTGTCCAACGCAGCAGGCACCGGCTCCTGAGTGTGAGCTGGATGTCTGCTTTGGGCCGAAAGCAGCCGTAGAGCGCTTTTCGGGACTGGCCCGTCCCGCTTCGCAGGTCAGTGCAGGAGTTTCTGCTTGCGACGACGGTCCAGATACCAGGCGAGAAATGGCAGCAGCAACATCGACCCAGGAAGGGCCCAGATCAGCAAGTAGGGGCCAACCGACGATGCCGAGCGAATCATCTCCCTGAGTTGCTGCTTGTCCTCGGCTGACCAAGTGCCCCCGCGCCGCTGCTTCATGAGGAGGGGCCAAGCTCCCTTCATCGTGGCGAGCTCATCTCCCAGGCGTCGTTTCTCCCGCGTGTTGCCAGCGACGAACGAACAGAACCACTGTGGGGCCCGTTGCATCTTCGCCTGAAAGTGTCTGGTCGAGTTGGGATCGAAGGCTTCGTCCACGGGGCCCGCGACGGGCTCTCGAAACTCGGAACGTCGCAGAAACTTGGGCAAGCGCATCCGCCGAGCATATGACAAGTCGTGGCGCGTCTGCTGTCGGCCAGGAGCGGAAAATCTCCGATCTCCCTTACATTTGTAACTTCTCAGCGCCACCAACTACCGATTCCAAAGGATCAGGAGCAGACATGGAACAACAGGAAAAGCTGCAGTACCAGGGAGTCGTGCACAAGATGCTCGGCGCCATGGTGCAGTTGAAGGGTTCTGACCTGTTTTTGACGGCCGGCTTCCCGCCGGCCATCAAGCTCAATGGGAAACTGACCAAGCTGAACGAGAACGCGCTGACGGCGGAGCAGACCGGCAAGATGGCGCGTGCCATCGCGTCCGAGAAGCAGTGGCAAAGCTACATCGATTCCAAGGGCCAGAACTTCGCGATTTCGCTGGAGGGCGTCGGCCGTTTCCGCATCAACATCTTCACGCAGCAGCAGCGAACCGGGATGGTGATCCGCGTGATCACGACCGAAATCCCGGACTTCGACCAGATGAAGCTGCCGCCAATCCTCAAGACGATCGTGCAGGAAAAGCGGGGGTTGATTCTTCTGGTCGGCGGCACCGGTTCGGGCAAGTCGACCACGCTGGCGGCGATGCTGGGAGTGCGCAACCGGGAAACCCACGGCCACATCATCACGATCGAGGATCCGGTCGAATACGTGCATCCGCACGGCAACTGCATCGTTACCCACCGTGAAGTCGGCATCGACACGGTGGGCTGGTTCGACGCACTGAAGGACACCCTGCGCCAGGCGCCCGACGTGATCCTGATCGGCGAGATCCGCGATCACGAAACCATGGAATACGCGCTCAATTTCGCCGAGACCGGCCATCTCTGCATGGCCACACTGCACGCGAACAGCGCCAACCAGGCCATAGACCGCATCGTCAATTTCTTTCCGATCGAAAAGCACGATCAGGTGCGCAACGACCTCGCGCTGAACATGCGCGCCATCATTTCGCAGCGCCTGGTGCGCAAGATATCGGGCGGGCGCGCCGCCGCCATCGAGATCCTGCTGAGCACCTCGACCTCACGCGACGCGATCTCCAAGGGGGAAGTCGGCCAGCTCAAGGAGATCATGAAGAAGTCGTACGAACTGGGCATGAAAACCTTTGACCAGTGCCTGTATGAGCTGTACGACTCAGGCGACATTTCGCTGCAGGAAGTGCAAGTCAATTCGGATGCCAAGAGCGAACTCATGTTGCGCCTGAAGCTCAACAGCAAACGTTTCATCCGGGAAGAATTGCCCAGCGGCGACGCCGCGACCAGTGGACTGTCGCTGCAAGTCCACGAGGAACCCGAGGAGGAGGAATCGACGGGTCCGCTGGTCGTCCACATCAAGAAGCCCGAGCCCGCGAAGCCGGCCGCTGCGCCTGCGCCCGCCGCCAGGCCGCCAGCGATGGAGCTGTCGCTGGAGGAGAAGCCGGCACCGCCGCCTGCGCCTCCCAAGCCCTGAACTCGGAGGATGCATGAACGAGTTTGAGACCATCGACGACCACTTTGCCAGCTACGCCAAGCTGCTGATGCAAGACTCGTCAGCGAGATTCGGCGGCTTGCGCAACTGTTCGTTTTTCCAGCCGGTGGCAGATGACTGGCTGCAGCGAATTTCGGAATTGGCGCAGATCAGGACGTTCTATTCGGATGTCTCCATCACGTCGCAGGACGACGAGATGAGGGCTTTCTATGTGATCCTGTATGGCGCGGCCGAGGCCTATCGAAACGGCAAGGTGGTGGGCACCATCGAAACGGGCGACTGCTTCGGCGAAGGGATTTTCTTTGCCGACGGCACCATCACCACGTCGGCGACCGTCATTGCCGATGACAAGATCATCGCCGCTGAGTTCAGCAAGGCTGTGGTCGAGGAAATGCATTCCGACGCCGAAGCGATGATCAGCATGAACAAGGCGCTGCTGCTGGCGCTGTTCAAGAAGCTCAAGGCCGCGAATCAGAAGATCGAAAGGCTGATGCTGGTGTAGCGTGCCAACGCAGCGGGCCTGCATCACGCAGCCCTACGCTTCCCATGCGCTCACCCGCCCCCGATCGGAGGGAGTTCGGGTTCGTCGCGTTTTAGCCTTGGCGTGGGCACATGTGCAGAATCACGCGCAGCAGTGAATTTGCGTGTAGGAGCCTTCCGCTTTCGAGCTCTCCCGTCGGCGAGCAAGGTCTTGCAGCCCAGCAAGGCCGGGCGTATTCTGGAACGCTGGCCACCGCTACCAGGCCAGGCGCGACGAAAGCACGAGGAGCGCCATGCAAGACTCGTTCGGCAATACAGTCACCACCGCCTCGACCGAGGCCCTGCGCCACATCGAAACGGCCATCGACCTGCATGCACATGCGTGGCCGGGGTCGCTCGATGCGGCACAAGCCGCGACGCGCGACGACCCGAGCCTCGCCATCGCGCATTCGCTGGAGGGATTGATTCATGCGATGTGGGGTCGTCGGGCGGCCGCAGACGCCTGCATGTCTCGCGCACGGGCCTTGGCCGGGCGCGTTTCCGCTCGCGAGAGTTCGTTGCTGGAACTGCTCGATCACGTGGTTCGCGGACGCACGCACGCCGCCTTGGCCTGGCTGCTGGCGCACCTGCGCCGCTTCCCCGCCGACCTGCTGGCGCTGACCACCGGCATGGGCGCCTACGGGCTGTTCGCCTTCAGCGGCCGTGCGGACCACAATGAACTCAGGCTTGCGCTGCTCGACGAACTAGAACCGTGCTATCCGCGCGACTTTCCGTGGCTGCTCGCGTACCGCGGCTGGGCGCGGATCGAAGGCGATGCCGTGGACGAAGGCCTCGCAATGGTGTTTCGCGCGATCGCGGTCCGGCCGGAAAACGCACACAACGTGCACATGATCGGCCACGGCTTGTACGAGGCCGGGCGCCATGCCGAGTACCTTGCGTTCCTGTCTCAATGGCTGCCCCGCTACCCGCAGGACGGGTTGATGTGGGGCCACCTGCAGTGGCATGCGGCCATCGCGGAACTCGAGCTGGGTGAAATGGACGCGGCGTTGGAACGCTGCGCGAGCCAGATCATGGCGAACCTGCCGAAGTTTGCGCCCTTCATGGCACTTGCCGATGGTCCGTCGCTCCTGTGGCGACTGGGACTGAGAGGGGCTACCGCGTTGCCGTGGGCGCGCGTTGCCCAGCACGCACGCGAACACTTTCCGAATGGCTCCAACGCGTTCGGTGAGATCCATCTGGCAATGGTTGCTGCGGCAAGCCGCGACCCGCAAGCGCTCGCGCTATGTGCGCAGCGGCTGGAGCGACTTGCTTCGGATGGCTACTGGGGGGCACTGGTCGCGCAGAAGTGGGTGGCCGCGCTCAACGCCCTCCTCCTCGCTCAACCCGGCGAAGCAGAGCGCCACTTCGCGGAGTGCGAAGGGCAGGCAGTGCGCCTCGGAGGGAGCCACGCGCAGCGCAGCATCATCTCGGACACGAGGCGCATCGGCCAATTGCCGGCGGCATGACCGGGCCGCGGGGCCCGCCAACCCCACCGGCGCGTGCCCTTGGCAAGCGACGCCAACCCGCACAGAATCCATCGGGAACCGAGGAGCCGAATTTGACATCAGCCCACCTGCTCGATGCAGCCATCGGGGCCGAGCTGCCCCGACTGCGGAACGCTGCAGAACTGGCGGCGTTCGAGGCCACGCCTTACGAGCGCCGCGTTCGCGCACAGAGCACGTATGACGCGTTGCGCCTGGGCGCAGCGGCTGACCCGGACGCTGCGGCCATTCAGTTCCTGTCGAAAGCCGACCCCGGCGAAGCGCCTGTCACGATGTCGCATCGGCAGTTGCTCGCTCGCGTCACGCAGGCGGCCAACCTGTTCAACAGCCTTGGCGTAGCGCCGGACGATGTGGTGAGCGTGCTGATGCCGCTGCTGCCCCAGGCGTTCTACGCATTGTTCGGGGCCCAGGCCGCCGGCATCGCCAATCCCGTCAACCCGATGCTGTCGGCCGCGCAGATCGGCGACATCCTTCGCGCCGCGCGGACGAAGGTGTTGGTGACGCTGGGGCCCGTGCCGGGCTCGGACATCTTTGCCAAGGTGCAGCAGGTCAAGGACCAGTTGCCGGACCTGAAGGCGATCCTGGTCGTTCACGCGGATGATTGCGGCGACACCACCACGCTGGATTTTGATGCGGCGCTGGAGCACTGCCCGCAAGACCGGCTGGTCAGCGGCCGCGACATCCGCGCCGGCGACATGGCCGGCTACTTCCACACCGGCGGCACCACAGGCATGCCCAAGCTCGTGCGGCATACCCATGGCAACCAGGTCTATCAGGCCTGGGCGATGGCGCTGGTGATGCCCTATGGCCGCAACGCCTTGTTGTTCGGCCTGCCACTGTTCCATGTGGGCGGCGCATTGACGCAAGCCTTGGCGGTGCTGTCCGGTGGGGGTTCGCTGGTGGTGCTCGGGCCAGCGGGCTGGCGCGAACCGAACGCCATCCCGAATATCTGGAAACTGGTCGAGCGCTTCCGGCCTTCGGTGCTGGCCGCCGTGCCCACTGTGGTGGCGGCTGCCATTCAGGTGCCGGTGCAGGGCGCCGACATCCGCAGCCTGCGCTGCGTGGCGGCCGGAGGGTCGGCCGTGCCGGTGGCGGTGGGCCGCGCCTATGAACAACTGGGCCTGCCGATGATCGAGGTGTATGGCATGACCGAGACGTCGAGCGTGCTTACGCTTGCGTACCCGAGCCGGCCGCAGCGGCTGGGCTCGGCGGGGCTCGCGCTGCCCTACAGCCGCGTGCGGGTCGTCAAGCTCGACGGCGAGGGCCGGGCCGTGGCCGACTGCGCGCCCGACGAAATCGGCGTGATCGCCATGGCCGGGCCCGGCGTGTTTTCCGGGTACCTGAGCGAGGCCCACAACCGCGACGCTTTCGTCGAGGCGGGGTGGGTCAATTCGGGCGACCTCGGGCGGCTGGATCACGATGGCTACTTGTGGATCACCGGGCGTGCCAAGGACCTGATCATCCGCGGCGGCCACAACATCGATCCCGCTGCGATCGAGGAAGTGTTCTTCCAGCACCCGGGCGTCGCGCTTGCAGCGGTGGTAGGGGAGCCGGACGCGCACGCGGGCGAGTTGCCGGTGGCCTTCGTGCAGCCCCGGCATGGCGTGTCGCTGGATGCCGCCGAACTGATCGCATTCGTTCGCGAACGAACGCCGGAACGCGCCGCTGTGCCCGTGCAGGTGTACTTGACGGAAGCGATACCCCTCACGGCGGTGGGCAAGGTCTTCAAGCCCGCCTTGCGAATCGAGGCGACGCAGCGAGCGGTGGGCCGCCTGCTGGCCGGGCTGGCGCCGCCGGGCGCAGGCGTCCAGGTGGATGTGGCGCAACACGCCGAGCACGGTCACATGATCTGCGTGCGCGTCAAGGGCGTGACCCCGACCGCGCGAGAAGCCCTCGCAGGGCAAATCGGCGCCAGGCTGGGCCCGCTGACGATCAGGAGCGAGATCGTCTGGGACTGAGGAGCGGGGTCAGCTGAGCGCTTTCGCAAGAATCGGCAGGCTCACATCCATCCGATAGTCCACCGACGAGTGGTTGTCGTCGAACTCCTCGTAGACATGTGTCACGCCCAGCGCGTCCAGCCGCTTGTGCATTCGCCGGGCGCCATAGACCAGGTTGTACTGGTCCACGTCGCCGCAATCGATGTAAAGCGTCTTGAGTGCCTTCAGGCCCGGCCCGTGCTGCTCGACGAGTGTCAGCGGGTCCCATGCCATCCAGTTCGCCCAGCACTGCGGAATCATCTCGCAGGTGTCCAGCGTGACGGGCAGGCGCACGCCGTAGCGGGCTTGCGGATCGGGATCGAAGCTGGCGGCCTGCGCGAACATCATCAGGATGTGGACATCGCTGTCCTTGGTTTTCTTGGCTAGCCAGAAATCGTCCACCCATTTACCGATGTCCGGCTGCTTGGCCAAGGCCCGCAGCACCGGCACGAATTCGTGGCGATAGAGCAGGTCGAAACCCATGTCGCCGGAATGCACGGCGGCCGCACTCCAGAAGTCCGGGTGCAGCAGCGCGTGCACCATTGCGCCATAACCCCCGCTCGACTTGCCGAAGATCCCACGCCGGCCCGTACCGCCGCAGCCGAACTGCGCTTCGACCAGTGGCACGGCTTCAGTGAGCAGGAAATCGTCCCACCGTCCCATGGCGACGGAGTTGACGTACTGGTTACCGCCGAGTTTGGTGAAGCAATCCGGAAACGCCACGACCACTGGCGGCATGTGGCCTTCACCGATCAGCCGGTCCAGTCGCTCGGGCAGGTTCTCGCCAAAGCTCTTCCAGTTGGTGTGCGCCGGGCCGCCGGCGGTGAAGCCCACGATGTCGACCAGGAGCGGCAAGCCGTGGCCGTCATGGCCGTGCGGCACATAGACATCGACGATGCGTTGGGTGGCTTCGCCCAGCAGGTTGCCCTTGAGCAACTCACTGTCGAGCGTGAGGCGGTGAACGGTGCCGGCCGGTACGTTTGGATTTTTTCGCATGGGTCCTCACTGAAAGGTGTGCCACATTGTCCACGGCCTGTCGATTCCACGCCCCTCACTGACGTGCTGGCCTCGCCACGAGCCCCATTCACCTTCCAGGACAAGGTGCTCTCCCACAGCTGTCGTCCTTGTCTTAGCCCATTAGCGCCATTGGTGGCGCGGCCACTGATTCGTAAAGTCGCGCCATTCAAGTCAGAAAGGTTTCGCGATGGCAATTCTCACCGGCACTTCCGGCAACGACTCTTTCGTTGCCCACAGCCCGATCGACTACCAAAGAGGCGAGCTGTCCTTTGTGCTCGGTGGCATGTCCGCAGGGGGCGAGTGGCCCAGGCCCGCGATCCTGGTCAACGGGCAATGGGTGGGCACCGTGACGGTGAACTCCAACGTCCTCTTGGGCAACACGCAGGTGGTGACCGTGCATTTGCCGAACGGGCCGATCACCAGCGTCGGCCTGCAATACTTCAACGACGGCACGACGCCGTCGGGTGAAGACCGCAACCTGTACGTGGGCAGCGCCACCCTCAACGGCGTCAATTTGGCTCTCAACCAGGCGACCTATGCCATCGACGGCGATGCCACGGTGGCGGGGCAAAGCGGGATCAACCGGAACGGGATCCTGTCGTGGAGCGGCTCGGTGGTCGCCAGTGCGATGGCGCAGTCCACGACGTCTGAAGGCCAGGACATTTCCGGCGGCGCAGGCATCGACACCGTGATCTATACCGGCCGGGAACGGGGCAACTTCGACTTCAAGTACCACGACGACGGCTCGATGACGGTGCAGAGCTACTTCGCCGGCTTCCTGGACACGCTGCACGGCATCGACAACATCCTGTTCGACGACACGGGCGCGTATGGCACCGGCGGTAACGCCGTTGTCGACGCGCCGGGCCGCACCATCGATGGCGGCCGTGGCCTCGACACGGTTGTGCTCAACGGCCACCGTGACCAGTACTACATCAACCACACGACAACTGGCTTCACCATCGTCGGCAACGGCGTGGACGAGTGGGTGACCAACGTCGAGCGCCTCCAGTTCACCAACGGGTTTGTCGCGCTCGACATCAACGGGGATGGGGGCCAGGCTTACAGGCTCTACCAGGCGGCGTTCAATCGCACGCCGGATGTCCCGGGCCTGGGGTACCAGACCAACGCGCTAGACGACGGCCTGACGCTGTCGCAGGTGGCCGGCAACTTCATCGCCAGCCCCGAGTTCCAGCGTACGTACGGCAACGTCGACGACACCCAATTCATCACCTTGCTCTACCAGAACGTCCTGCACCGCGCGCCGGACTCCGGTGGCCTGCAGTACCACCTCGACGAGATGCACGTTTATGGCGAATCGCGGGCTGACGTACTCACCCATTTCTCGGAGTCGCCCGAGAACCAGGCCAATGTGATTGGTGCGATCCAGAACGGGATGTTCTTCACGCTGTAAGCGCGAAGGGAACCAGGACGACGGCTCAGCCCGCCAACCCGACGTAGACGTTCTGAACGTCATCGTTGCCGTCGATGGCCGCGAGGAACGACTCGACCTCTTCGAGCTTTTCCGCGCCAAGGCTGGCGGGGTCGACCGGGTTCTTGGGCTTGTAGCCCAGCTTGGCGGAGACCACCGTGAAGCCGTGCGCAGGCAGGGCGCGGCTCACGAGGTCGAGATCGGTGGCGTCGGTGGTGAAGGTGGTCACGCCGTCTTCGCCAGCGGCTTCAACATCCTGCGCGCCCGCTTCGATAGCCGCCACTTCGGCATCCGCATCAGCTGCGGCGCTCTCTGCTTCGATCATGCCGACATGGTCGAAGTCCCACGAGACCGAACCCGAAGTGCCCAGCTGGCCCTTTCGAAACAGCACGCGCATCTCGGACGCTGTGCGGTTCACGTTGTCCGTGAGGCATTCGACCATCACCGGCACCTGGTGGGGCGCAAAGCCCTCGTAGACCACGCGTTCGAAATGGATCACCTCACCGGTGAGGCCAGCTCCTTTCTTGATCGCGCGATCGAGTGTCTCTTTGGGCATGGACACCTTGCGTGCCTGCTCGACGACCAGGCGCAGCCGTGAGTTCGATGACGGGTCGGCGCCATTGCGCGCGGCCACCATGATGTCCTTGGCCAGCCGGCCAAAGAGCTTGCCGCGGGCATCAGCGGCCTGCGCCTTGCCCTTTGCTTTCCATTGCGCGCCCATGGGCTCACTCCTTGACTGTCCTGGTCACTACTTTACCGAATTCAATCCGACTTCAATCACACACCCCCAGGCGTACAGTGCAGCCATGCCCGAAGCGACCATCACCACCGACGTCTACAAGCTTTTCCCCTCGCCGCGCAACCGTGACCGCGAGGTCTTCGAGCACGAGGTGTTCGTGCCGCATCCCTACGCGCTGATCGACCCGCCGAGCTATCAGCCCAAGGGCAAGTGGAGCCTGTTCGCCGCGCATCGCCTGGCCGACCGCAAGAATGGGCAGCTGGTGACTTTCGAGCTCGAGGCGGACGCGAAAAAATTCGAGCAGCGGTTTGTCCCGGATTGACGCCGCGGCGCGCTTAGCCTGGGCAGGCGCACTGCCTGCTGCGCTACTTCGAAGCGGTGTCCAGCTCGGGATAGCGGCGAAAGATCCCTTCTTCGTTGAAGGGCAGGCGCCGCTCGCTTCGAAGGTAAGCCGCCACGCGCGGCAACGCGGCAACACGGCGGTGCAGTGACACAACCTTTGGCGCGCCTGGCAGCGCTCGCCCGGTCGCCAGCGGAAATGCATACTTCAGGCCCTCGATCAACTGGAACAGCGACAGGTCCGCATAACTCAGGCGGTTGCCGACCAGGAAGCGTTCCCCGGCCGGGTTCTGCACCAGAATGCGCTCGAACCAGCGCACGAACTTCGGCACGCGCTCGCCGCAGAAGCTGCCCGCACGCCGCAGTGCTTCCGCCTTCTGGTCCTCGTAGTGCAGGCTGGAGCCGACAGGGTGGTGCGTGTCGTGCGCCTCGGTCACCATATCGCCGATGGTGAGCTGGATCTGCATCGTCCAGCTGCGCGCCTGCTCGCTGCGTGCGACCAGTTTCAACGTTGGCGCCAGGTACTGCAGGATAGCGGCTGTCTGGCCGATGACGAAGTCACCATCCTTCAGGAACGGCGGCGCAAAAGGCGGCTGGCGCAGGTTCCGGTCGCTCAGCGAGCGAAGCATGGCGGGCACGCCTTGCCCCGCATCCTCCGGGCCGCGCGCGACGTCGAGGTAAGCCGCACCTGCAGCTTCAAGCGCCAGGCGCACGAATTCCCCGCGACCCGGGATCGTGGGCCAGTAGTGAAGTTCATAGGTCATGGGGAGCAGAATACGTCAACAATGAAAGCGCACAGCATGGTCGTCAAGCCGGATCCCAAGGTCAGTTCCTCCAATGACGCAGAGGCTGAAGCAAAACTTCAGGCGGCGCATGCGCGGGTGAAGTCCGTCACTGACAAGCATGCTGCTGTCGTCGACGTGTTGAGCCGCGTTGGCGTGACAGCGATCAACAAGCGGCTGGCACAGGTGGAAGTCAAAAAGCTGGACCGTGAACTGCGGGAGGCCAGGCGCCTGCTGGCAGAGCTCCAGGCATCCGCACGAAAGCAACCCTAGCAGGTCAATTGCCGGGGGGTCCTTTAAGGAACGTTCACGGTCACCCGCAGGAAAGTCGCGGGAATGCTGGTCTTGCCCGCTTCGGTGCTGCGGTTCTCGCGCGTGAAGAGCGCTTCGAATTCGCTCCGTAGCGCTTGCGCCTTGCCGTTTTTCTCCGCAGCCTCAAGGGCGTTCATCGTCGGGCCGTAGTAGCTGAGGAAGGCATCGACAAACTGCACCGGCGTGCCCGCGAAGTTGAACGTGTAGGTGTCGGGCGTGCACTGGATGTGGTCGCGCGCGATGCCTGCCGCACCGAAGCGCTCGACCACGTTGGCTTCGACGCCCCAGGTCATCGGGCTCACAAAGCCTTCGGGCGGCGGCGGCGTGTAGGCCGCGCAGGTCTTGAGGATCTGCGCCACCAGTGTCGGGTCGCCGGGGATCCAGTTGCCCATGACGATGCGGCCGCCCTTGCGCGTCACACGTACCATCTCGCGCGCTACATCCATCGGCTTGGGCGCGAACATGGCGCCGAAGATGCTCACTACGCAGTCGAAGCTGCCGTTCTCCAGCGTGTGGAGGTCGCACGCGTCGCCTTCCAAAAAGCGCAGGTTGGCGAGCCCCTCGGCGGCCGCGCGTGCATTGCCGGCTTCCACCAGGTTGCGCGCGATGTCCACGCCCAGCACGTCGGCGCCGAGCTTGGCCGACGGCAGCGCGGTGGTGCCGTCGCCGCAGCCCAGGTCCAGCACTTTCATCCCGGGTGCTATGCCAATGGCGCGAACCAGCGCGTCGCCGCTTTCGCGCATGGCCGCCGCGATGCGCGTGAAGTCGCCTTTTTCCCAGAGCGCCTTGTTGGGGTTGGTGGGGGCGTTCATGATCATTCCCGCAGCTGTTCGGGGCTCATGCTGCCGGCGCCGGGGAGCTGGCGTTCGATGAGGTACTTGGGCATATTCATCTCCAGTGAAGAAAGGTTGGGGGTGATTCCACGGGGCTGATGATGCAAGAGCCCGGCAGCGGCGGTGTGCGCGCCGCTCCTGCGGATTTAATGTCCAAAACTCCGAAGTTGCAAGAGAGAAGAGCTCTTCCGTGGATGTCCCGTGATTGGGACAACCCCGCTCCTTCCCCATGGCTCGCCGGCGCGATACTGCGAACCTCAACTCGCACAAGAGGTACCCCGATGCGTGCAAGACTTTTCGCCGCGCTCGCCGGCATCGCACTTTTCGCGTCAGCCGCACCTGCCGCGCATGCGCAGGCATGGCCCTCGCGCGCGATCAAGATCGTCGTACCGTTCGCGCCTGGCGGATCGACCGACATCTTCGCGCGCCTGGTGGGTGACCGCCTGTCAACGGCGCTCGGCCAACCCGTCGTCATCGACAACCGGCCCGGTGCGGGCGGCAACATCGGCGCCGACGCCGTCGCCAAAGCGCCGCCCGACGGCTACACGCTGCTGATGGCCACGACCGGTGTCATGGCGATCAACAACGCCATGTACAAGAGCCTTGCGTACGACGCCGAGAAGGATCTCAAGCCCGTCATCTACATCGCATCGATCACCAATGTGTTGATCGTGCCTGCCGACTCGCCGCTGAAGAGCGTGGCCGATGTCGTTGCCCAGGCCAAGGGCGCGCCGGGCAAACTGTCGTTCGCCTCTTCGGGGGCCGGCTCGTCGACGCACATGTCGGCCGAGCTCTTTCGGTTGATGACAGGCACGGAATTGCTCCACATTCCGTACAAGGGCAGCGGCCAGGCGATGCCCGACGTGATCTCGGGGCGCGTTTCGATGATGTTCGAGAACATGCCGGGCGCCGTCGGCCACATCAAGGGCGGCAAGGTGAGGGTGCTCGCCGTCACGGGCTTGCAACGCACGCCGTCCCTGCCCGACGCGAAGACGGTCGCGGAGTCGGGTGTGCCGGGGTATGAATCGCTGTCGTGGAGCGGCATCGCCGCCCCGGCCGCCACGCCGCCCGAAGTGGTTGCGCGGCTGAATCGGGAGATCAACGCGATCCTCGCGAACCCGGACATGAAGCAGAAGCTTGCGGAGCAGGGCGCAGAGGCGGTGGGCGGGACGCCCGAAGCATTCGGCGAACACATCGCCCGCGAGCGGCAGAAGTGGTCGAAGGTGGTGCGCGACGCCGCCATCGTGGTGAACTAGGTGGCGTTCCTTTCCGCGCGCGTTGCCCGCGCGCGCATCTCGGCGTCGGCGGCGTCCGCGCAGCGCACGCGTGAGTTGCGTGCGGCCGGCGTCGACATCATCGGCCTCTCGCAGGGCGAGCCCGACTTCGCGACACCCGACCACGTGATCGAGGCCGCGCACCGTGCGATGCGTGAAGGGCAGACCCGCTACACGCCCGTGGACGGCACGCCGGAACTGAAGGAGGCGATCGTCGCCAAGTTCCAGCGCGAGAACCACCTCTCGTTCAGGCCCGAGCATATTTCCGCCGGCGCGGGAGGCAAACAGGTCCTCTACAACGCACTCATGGCGACACTCGACGCAGGCGACGAAGTGATCATCCCCGCACCGTCGTGGGTGGCCTACGCGATCATGACGGAGTTCGCCGAGGGCGTGCCGGTGTGGGTGCCCACCGGCCCCGCGAACGGCTTCAAGCTCACGCCCGCTCAGCTCGACGCGGCGATCACGCCGCGCACCAAGTGGCTGATGCTCAACTCACCGTCCAATCCCACGGGCGCGGTGTATTCGCGCGACGAGTTGCGCGACCTCGCTGCCGTGCTCGAGTGCCATCCGCAGGTATGGATCCTGGCCGACGATATGTACGAGCACATCGTCTTCGACGGGCAGCGCTTCACGAGCTTCGCGGAAGCCGCGCCGCAGTTGGCCGAGCGGACGCTCATCGTGAACGGCGCGTCCAAGACCTATGCGATGACCGGGTGGCGCCTCGGCTACGGAGCGGGCCCCGCCACGCTGATCCGCGCGATGGCGCGCATGCAGGCGCAGTGCTCGCTCAATCCTTCCTCGATCAGCCAGGCCGCGGCCGTGGCCGCGCTGAACGGCCCCCAGGACCTCGTCGACCAGCGCTGCGCGGAGTTCCAGGCGCGGCGCGATCGCGTGCTGCCGCTGCTGGAGGCGATCCCCGGCTTGTCGTGCACGCGGCCCCAAGGCGCCTTCTACATCTACATCTCGTGCGCGGGATGGATTGGCCGGCGAACGCCCGCAGGGCAGGAACTCGCGACCGACGCGGATGTGGGCGCGTACCTGCTCGAGTCGGGTGTCGCCGTGCCGGAGGGTGCGGGTTATGGCCTGTCACCGTATTTCCGCGTATCGTTCGCGACATCGCTGGCGCAACTGGAGGAGGCGTGCCGGCGCATGGATGCAGCGGGGCGCAAGCTGATGGCGTGAGGCCGCCTTCGCGCGGCGCCGCCGCAATTTGAAGCGATGCGCAACTCAACGGCGCGGATGCTCCAGGAAGAACCTGATCATCTGCGCGGTGGCGTCGGGCCCCTGCGGGTCGGTGTACGAGCCCTGCGGGCTGCCGCCTGACCATGCATGGCCACTGCCGTGCACCAGCCAGTGTTCCGCAAGCACTTCGCCTCCTGGCGAGCGATGCACGCGACGGGTGTAGCTGCGGCCACGCGCTGGGTGCTCGCGCTCGACTTCGGCCTTGCCGCTTTCCATTCGCACACTTGCATTGAACACGTGCTCGCCGTTGTCAGGGTGCACAGTCGCGTCCGCGTCGCCATGGAAGACGATCGTGGGCGGACCTTGACGGCCCTGGGTCGACGTGGACGCCCCGCCGCTTCGCATCGCCGCCAGCGCGGAAGGCAAGTCGCTGGCGGCGCCCGAGGCGAGGCCTGAATGCACGCCCACTGCAGCGTAGATCTCGGGGTAGGCTTCGCCGAGGATGGCCGCCATGGCGCCTCCCGCGGAAAGTCCCGCCACATACACCCGCGTGGCATCGATGCCATGCTGCACCATGATGTGCTGCGTCATTGCGGCCAGCAACGCCGGCTCGCCGCGTCCGCGCTGCTGGTGGCTGTGCTTGAACCAGTTCCAGCAGCGCTGTGGATTGGCCTGCCGGGACTGGGCGGGATACAGGACGAACCACCCGTCACGGCGCGCAAGCTCGTTCATGCGCGTGCCCAGGGCAAAGTCATCCGGGTCCTGGGTGCAGCCGTGCAGCATCACGACCAGCGGCAGGGGCCGTTCCCCGGCATGTGGCGGCACATACAACTTGTAGTCGCGTGCGATGCGGCCGTGCTCGAACCGGTGGCCAACGAATGTGCCTTTCGCTTCAGGGCGCGCGGTCGCTGAAGGCGCGTCGATCTCGCGGGCTTCGACGTCGATGACGTTGTCACTCGCCGTCGCGGGCATGCCTGCCGCGCCCTGCGCGGCGGGAGCGTTCCCTCGCAGGGCGGACTGGATTGCAGCGGTCGCAGCGTGCAGGTCACCTGCGCGCACCAGGCGGGCTCCCTCAGTCATGAGGCGTTGAAATTCAGGATTCATGGGTCTTTCGAAAAATGGAAAAGCTCAGCGCATGCGCCGAAGCAGGGCCGTCTTCACGGCGGGGCTGGCGTGCAGTGCGCCCAGCACAGTCATCGAGGAGATGGTCGCCAGCGCCAGCTCGGGCGTCACGGCGGGGTCGATCGTGGCGAGCCCGAGCACGCGCACGTCGATCTTCTGTCCCGCCGCCTTCAGGGCCAGCAGTTCAGCCTTGCCCAGATGGAACACACCCAGAGAGAGGGTCTGGCGCGCCGCGGCGTCCCGCATCGCTTCGCCGTGGGTCGCGAGCTGGTTGCGGATGGCGGTGCGGATCACATCGGTGCGGTTCGCATAGAAGCCCTCCTGCACGAGGAGGTCGATCTGGCCCAGGTCCACGCAGCCCAGGTTGATCGTGATCTTCTCTTCCCGCGGCTTGGACG
>JBKJOM010000090.1:0-6412 GCA_046595775.1 Ramlibacter sp.
ATTACCACCCCGAAGTGGACACCGGCGTCCACCTGATGATGGTGCTGGACATGAGCGCGCGGCTGGACGCTTCGTTGCCGGTACGCTTTGCCTGCCTGACGCATGACCTGGGCAAGGGCACGACGGCCGCTGACGTGCTGCCGCGGCACATCGGCCACGAAGTGCGAAGCGCGAAGCTGCTCAAGGTCGTCAGCGAGCGGCTGCGCGTGCCCAACGATTGCCGCGAGCTGGCCGATGTCGTCGCGCGCGAGCACGGCAACATTCATCGCAGCGGCGAACTCAATGCTTCCGCCGTTGTGCGCTTGCTGGAGCGCTGCGATGCCTTCCGCAAGCCGGCTCGATTTGATTCGGCGCTGCTTGCGTGCGAGTGCGACGCGCGAGGGCGGCTGGGCAAGGAAGATGATCCTTATCCCCAGCGGCAGCGCCTGCTGGACGCTCTCGCAGCGGCGCAGCAGGTGACCACGGCCGACATCGCCACCAAGGCGCAGACCCTTGGAATCAACGGTCCGCGCATTGGCGAAATGATCCAGCAGGCCCGCGTCCAGGCTGTGGCCCAGGCGCTGGGCGCCTGATCAGCCGCCGGCGCCGGCCATCAGGTACTTCTGGAACTGCTGGAACTGCTCGGTCGTCATCTTTTCGCCCTTGACACCCATCTTTTTGGCGTTCATGTCCCACGCCATCGACATCATGTCCATGTACTCTTTCTTGGACACCATCTCGTCCTTTTTCTTGTCTTTCATCTTCATCGTCATCACCTGCGAGAGCGGCATCCATTCGGCGCTGTCGGCTCCGGCGGCGAAGGCGGTGCCCGTGCACATCAGGGACAGGGCCAGCGCGATGCGGCCGGCGGTTTGCTTGGCAGTCATAAGGAAGCTCCTCAAAAGTTTGAACTCGCCCCGAGAAGAATGGAAGCGACCGGTGCGGGGACGGAACACCTAGGCACTGCGCATCAGTCGGCAGTACCCCGGACTTCTTACAGGTGGAATTTGGCGGCGTCCAAATACGGATTGCCGGACGCAGAGGACGCGGAAGTTGCGCAGAGGACGCAAAAGGAAAACAAAGAAATATTTTGTTGGAGGTTCTTTTGCGTCCTCTGCGAATCCTTGGCGTCCTCTGCGTCCTGCTGTCGGCAGTTTCGGCGCCGAGTCCTATACCAGCAGGGCCAGAGCAGCGTAGTCGCCGACCTGGTCGCCCAGCCCGGCCGGCACCAGTTCGCAGCCGTCGGTGAGCGCCGGCAATTTGCCCCTTAACTGCGCCTGCAACCGGGGCAGGAGTTCGTCCCGGTGATGCCAGAACACGCTGCCACCCAGGCTGATGCGCTGCAGGTCCAGTGACGCCGTGAGGTTGTAGAGCATGCGACCCATCACGCGGCAAAGTTCATCGACCTTCGCCAGCGCACTGGCGTCGCCCTGACTGGCGACTTGAAAGAGCGCTGCTGCATCCGCACCGAAACGCCGCGCCACCGCATTGCCCGCGATCAGTGCCTCGACATCTCCGACATTGCCGCAGCCGCACAGGGCATCGTTGTTGTCGGAGACGAACATGTGCCCAGCGTGGCCGGCGTTTCCGTTCTTGCCGCGCAGCACGTGGCCATCGACACACAGGCCGACGCCGATCCCGGTGCTCCATGTCACGTATGCGCAATGGTCGACACCCTGCAGCGCGCCCCAGCGCCGCTCTGCTTCCAGCGCGGCCACGCAATCGTTTTCGACGCGCACCTCGCGAAAGCGTTCGAGCAGCGGCGCCTCCAGCAATGCCGTGCGCCAGTCGTTGGGCAAGCCGCGAGCCGGACCGGCGATGCCACCGCAGATATTGGGCGCCGCGATTTCGACCAGGCCTGCGTTCATCACGAAGGGGCCGCACGACGACACCCCCGCGCGCTCGACGCAAGCCGGTGCGATGCCCACTTGCGCGCAACATTCTTCGACCAGACGGATCACTTGCGCGGCCAGGGCACCGTTGTCGCCGCTCTTGGCGGTGGGCTCGCTGTGGCGCGCGAGCAGGTCGAGCCCGGCGCCGTTGTTGAGGCTGACCGCGACCTTGGTGCCGCCGAT
The DNA here is from genome assembly GCA_046595775.1 of Ramlibacter sp. GTDB lineage: Bacteria > Pseudomonadota > Gammaproteobacteria > Burkholderiales > Burkholderiaceae_C > Ramlibacter. The sequence continues at coordinate 2,055 of JBKJOM010000090.1, forward strand.
GTCGATACAGGCCTTCATAGGATTTTGGAGATGAAGCCGGCGACCAGGCTCAGGACGATCGTGGTGGTAAGCGGGATGAACCAGTCGCGGCCGAACAATTTGAAGCGAAAGTCGCCCGGCAACTTGCCGAAGCCCATGCGTTGGAGCCAGGGGCTCAGCCCGTTGAAGAGCACCAGCGCCAGGAGGATGACGACGATCCAGCGAATCATGAAGCCTGCGAGTGTAGGCGCTGGATCAGAGCGTATGGGTGCGGTCGCCCTCGCGAAAGCCCACTGCGTCCCAGAATTGCCCGCAGTGCAGCCCGATCACCTTGAAGAGCTCGCCCATCTCGTGCTCCAGGATGAGCCGCTGGCCCGCGATCTGCTCCTGGGCACTCGCGGCTTCCATCAAGCCCGGCAGTGCGCAATTGATCAGGAACCGCGCTTGCGTGGTGTAGCCGAGCGTAGCCAGCCCCGCCTCCTGCGCGGCCACCGCGATGCCGGTGAAATTGACGTGAGAAGTAATGTCCTTGTGGCCGATATCCGCGAGCGGGTCGGTGTCGGCCACGTGGCCCCGGTGGCACATCAACGTGCCCATGTGGCGCTGCAGGTGGTAGTACTCGGCTTCCGAAAAGCCGTAATCGATGAAGAAGGCAGCGCCTCTTCGCAACCGGTCGGCCAGCGTGCGAATGAAAGCTTCCGCCTGCGGATGGATTTCGGTGAGGTAATCGTGTGGGCCGGCAATCTCCACGGGAGGCCGGAGGTCGGTGGCGCGATCGCTCCACGCGAATCCTGTATCGGAGGCAACGACTCCGCGCTCATGCCATGTGCCGCCGATGCGCGCGACCAGCTTCACCGGCATCGCGTCGAGCACTTCGTTGCCGACCACCACGCCGTTCATGACTTCTGGCAATTCCCCGACCCAACGCACGCGCTCGCCGAACCGGGCCAGTCTTTCCTGCTGCCGCTCGCGCAGGCTGCCCGAGAGATCGACGATGGTGTAGCGCTCGACTGCGTCGCCAAGCGCCTCGAGCAACTGCAGCGCCAGTGCGCCAGAGCCCGCCCCGAACTCCCATACCTCGCGCGTCCCGGTCGCCTGCAATGCATCGCGTACCTGCACGGCCAAGGCCTTGCCGTACAGCGGCGTCATCTCCGGTGCGGTGACGAAGTCGCTGCCGGACGACGGCATGCGGCCGAATTTGCGCGACGTGTTGGCGTAATAGCCCAGGCCGGGCGCGTAGAGCGCCAGCGCCATGAACCGGTCAAAGGGGAGCCAGCCGCCGGCGCGGCGGATCTGCTCTCGCACCAGCGCGCCCAGGCTGCTCGTTACACTGCTTGTTTCGGTCTTCACCCACGGATTGTCCCGCAATGAGCGATACGCAACGCCCGCGCACGGTGCTAGTCACCGGCGCCGCCAAACGGCTGGGCCGGGAGATCGCGCTCGCCCTGGCTCGCGATGGCTGGAACGTCGCGGTGCACTACCGCAGTTCCGCGAAGGAGGCATCGGAGACGCTGGCGAAATGCCGCGCCTTGGGCGCGTCGCGGAGCGAGATTTTCCAGGCCGACCTTGCCGATGAAGCCCAGGCGCGCGCCCTGGTGCCCCGCGTTGCGGAAGTGCTCGGCCCGGTAGATGCCGTGGTCAACAGTGCTTCGCAGTTCGAGCACGATGACGCCAAGTCCTTCAGCTTCGACAAGCTGCAGTCGCACCTTCGCTCCAACACCGGCGCACCGATCCTTCTAGCGCAAGCGCTGTTCGACCATGTGAATGCGCGTCGTGCGAGCGGCGTGGTGGTGAACCTGCTGGACCAGAAGCTCTGGAACCAGAACCCCGATTTCCTGAGCTACACCTTGTCGAAGGCGGCGCTGGAAGCTGCCAACACGATGTTGGCGCTGGCGCTGGCACCGCAGCTGCGCGTGGTCGGCGTGGCTCCGGGCCTGACGCTCACCAGCCACATGTTGTCGCCTGAAAGATTCGACGCTCTGCACCGGCTTTCTCCGTTGGGGCGATCATCGACGCCGCAGGACGTGGCATCTGCCGTGAAGTTCGCGCTGGACAATGCTTCGATCACAGGCACCACGCTGCTGGTCGATGGCGGCCAGCACCTGATGAAGTTCGACCGCGATTTTTCCCTGATGTAGCTTTGCGGGTCGGATCGAGGACTGCGCAGCAGTTGTGCTCTGACCCCCAACTGATCAAACGCCATGACCAAAGCCGCCACCCAGATCCTGACCCTCACCGGCCTGCGCTTCGATGCCAACCTGGGCATCCTCGAGCACGAGAAGTCGTCACCCCAGCCGATCATGGTGGACGCCGAACTGAACCTGGGCACGCAGCCCCTGATGCCGCGCGACGATGACATCGGCCATGTGCTCGATTACCGCAAGGTGCGGCGAATCATCATCGAGGAGTGCACTGCCGAGCACGTCAACCTGCTTGAGACGTTGATCGGCAAGCTCGCCCACCGGCTGATGCAATTGCCCGGCGTGGTCGGCGCGCGCGTGCGCATCGCCAAGCTGGAAATCTTTGAGGATTGCGAAGTAGCGATCCGGGTCGAGACCGGGCTCTGGTAGCCCCGCAGGATGAAAGAGAGTTGATGAACATCACCGACAACAACCCCTTGCTCAAGGAATGGGAAGGCAACTGGGGCATTCCCCCTTTCGCGGACGCACGGCCCGAGCTGTTCGAGCCGGCCCTTGAAGTGGCGATGCGCGAGCAACTCGCCGAACTCGATGCCATCGCCGCACAGTCCAGCGCGCCGTCCTTCGAGAACACGATTGCCGCGTTCGACCGCAGTGGTCGCACGCTGAGCCGCGTTGCCCCGTTGTTCTACAACCTGTGCTCTTCGGAGACTTCACCGGACCTGCAGGGCGTCCAGCGGCGCATGGCGGTCCCAATGGCGGCGCACGAGAGCGCCGTGTACATGAACGCCGGTCTATTCAGGCGCGTCGATGCGCTTCACGAACGGCGCGCCGGCCTGGGGCTCGATCCTGAGCAGCTTCGACTGCTCGAGCGCATGCACCTCGACTTTGTGCGTGCTGGCGCGATGTTGCCGCCCGAAGCGCAGGCCCGTTACCGCCAGGTCACGGAGCGCCTTGCGCAGCTCAATACGGCTTTCAGCCAGAACGTGTTGCACGAAGAATCGAGCTGGCAACTGGTTTTGAAGGCAGATGACGAGCTTGCGGGCCTGCCCGGGTTCCTCCGGTCCTCGGCACGTGACGCAGCGAAGGCGCGCGGCATCGATGACGGGTACGCGATCACCTTGTCGCGATCGCTGGTCGTGCCCTTCCTCACGTTCTCGGAGCGGCGCGACCTGCGCCAACAGGCGTGGACCGCGTGGACTTCGCGTGGCGAACACGCGGGCGAGCACGACAACCGACCGCTCATCGGCGAGATCCTCACCTTGCGCAAGGAGCAGGCGCAGCTGCACGGATACAAGACCTATGCGGATTACGCGCTGGTGGACCGCATGGCGCGCGAGCCTGCTGCCGTCTACAAGTTGCTCGACGACGTGTGGCAACGCGCGAAGCCGGTCGTTGAAAAGGAGCGTGCGCAGTTGCAGGCCGCGCAGCGCGCTGCCGGCTCCACCGAACCTCTCGAGGCCTGGGACTGGCGGTATTGGGCCGAGAAGGTGCGCCAGCGCGAGTACGCAATCGACGATGCGCAGGTCAAGCCCTACTTCCCGCTCGAAGCGATGGTGGCTGCAGCTTTTGACACGGCGCAGCGGCTCTTCGGCATCCGCTTCACACCCCGCACCGACATCGCGCTGTATCACCCGGATGCAAAGGCCTACGAAGTGCATGACGCGCAGGGCAAGCCGGTAGGCCTGTTCCTGCACGACAACTTCGCGCGGGCTACCAAGCGCAGCGGCGCGTGGATGAGCAGCTTCGCCCGGCAGTCGCGCAACGCCGGCAACACCTTGCCGATCATCATCAATAACAACAATTTCGCGAAGGGCGAGCCCACGCTCCTCGGCTTCGACGACGTGCGCACGCTGTTCCATGAGTTCGGTCATGGCCTGCACGGCTTGTTGTCCAATGTGACATACGAGCAGCTTTCCGGCACCGCAGTGCTGCGCGACTTCGTCGAGCTTCCTTCGCAACTGTTCGAGCACTGGATGGAGGAGCCGGAAGTCCTGCGCCGCCATGCGCGCCATGTGACAACGGGTGAGGCGATCCCCGATGCATTGATCGAGCGCCTGCAGGCCGCACGCAAGTTCGGCCAGGGGTACGAGACCGTGCGCTATGTCGCCAGTGCCCTGGTCGACATGGCAGCGCACACCGACCCCGATCCGGCCCGCGTGAAGAACTGGTGCGAATTCGAAGCCGCCGTGCTGCGCGAGCGCGGCCTGCCACCGGCCGTGGGGATCAACCACCGGATGG
>JBKJOM010000200.1:0-9126 GCA_046595775.1 Ramlibacter sp.
CGCGCCGCAATTCCTCGATGTGCCGGGCCTCGGAAGGCAGGACATCGGCGATGTGATCCGGCAGGACCCAGGCGGACATGTTTTTGGGGCGCTGTTAAAAACAGCATTTTACCGGCATTGAAATCGGGGGCGGGCAGCCGGACGCAGAGGTCGCAGAAACTACGCAGAGGACGCAAAGGAAAACCAAAAACTATTTTTGGGAAGTCCTTTTGCGTCCTCTGCGAATCCTTTGCATCCTCTGCGTCCAGATGTCCGTATTGGTCTTCAGGACGCGACCCACAACAGCACAAGGCCCAGCACGATGCTGCACAGCCCGAAGAAGCGCAGCTGGCCTTCTTCGAGTTCGAGCAGGCGTTGGAAGGTGCGCTTCCAGCCGCCGGGGGACAGGAAAGGGAAGATGCCCTCGAGCACCAGCACGAGGGCGAACGCGGCCCAGAGGGCGTCCCAGTCCAAGGCTTATTTCTTGCCGGAAGCGGCCGCGGCGCCGGAGCCGCGGAAAGCCTTGAAGAAGTCTGACGTGGCCGGGTCGATGACCATCACGTCGCCCTTCTTGTTGAACGCGGCCTTGTAGGCTTCGAGGCTGCGGTAGAACTGCGCGAACTGCGGATCGCGCCCGAAGGCTTCCGCGTACAACGCGGCAGCCTGAGCATCGCCCTCGCCCTTGATCTTCTGGGCATCGCGGTAGGCATTGGCCACGGCCACTTCGCGCTGGCGATCAGCATCCGCGCGAATCTTCTCGCCTTCGGCGCCGCCGGTGGAGCGAAGCTCGTTGGCAACGCGCTTGCGCTCGGCCTCCATGCGGCGATAGACCGACTCGGTGATCGCTTCCACGTAGTCCGCGCGTGTGATGCGCACATCCACCACGTCGATGCCCCAGGGCTTGGCGCCTTTCACCACTTCAAGCACCTCACGCTTCACATCGTTCATGAGCTGTTCGCGCTTGGTGGCGAGCAAGTCCTTGACCGTGCGGCGGTTGATCTCTTCCTGGAAGGCGTTGCGAACCACCCGGTTGAGCTGGCTGGCGCCGGCCGTCTCGTCCAGTCCGACGTTGCGGATGTACGCGAGCGGGTCGGTGATGCGCCAGCGCACGTACCAGTCGATCACCATGCGCTGCTTTTCCAGCGTGAGCATGGGCTCGGTATCGGGGCTGTCAAGTGTGAGGAGGCGCTTGTCGATGTACGTGACGTTCTGGAACGGCGGCGGCAGCTTGAAGTTCAGGCCCGGCTCGGTGATCACTTCCTTGATCTGCCCCAGTGCGTAGACCACGCCGAACTGGCGCTGGTCGACCACGAAGAGCATGGAGCTGAGCAGGGCCAGCGCCACCAGCGCGGTCGAGACGATGAGTCCGATTCTGTTCATTGTTCTGGCCCCTTATCGCGTTTCGCGGTCGCGCGTGCGCGAGTTGTCGCGGCTGCGCGCGTCGGGCGCGGTGACGGCCGCAGGCGCGGCAGGAGTGGCAGCGGGCTCGGTCGCGCCGATGGCCGGGCTGCCCTGGGCCACCTGTTGCAGGATCTTGTCCAGCGGCAGGTACAGCAGGTTGGAGTTGCTGCGCGAATCGACCAGGATCTTGGTCACGCTGCCGTAGATCTGCTGCATCGACTCGATGTAGAGCCGGTCACGTGTGACTTGCGGCGCGCGCTGGTATTCAGTCAGTAGCGACTTGAATCGCTGCGCATCGCCCGAAGCCTGCGCTGTGATGCGCGATTTGTAGCCATCGGCCTCCTGCGTCAGGCGCGAGGCGGCGCCGACCGCACGCGGAATCACGTCGTTGGCATAGGCCTGGGCCTCGTTCTTCGCGCGCTCGCGCTCCTGGCCGGCCTTGAGCACGTCGTCAAAGGCGGCTTGCACCTGCTCGGGCGGGCGCACGCCGCCCTGCTGCAGGTTGATGCCAACGACTTCCACGCCAATGTTGTAGCGGTCCAGGATGGTCTGCATCAGCATTCGCACGCGGGGGCCGATCTGGTCGCGCTCTTCCGCCAGTGCGGAGTCCATGCGCATCTTGCCGACCACTTCGCGCACCGACGTTTCGGCCGCCTGAACCACGGCTTCCGCCGGGTTCTTACTCTCGAAGAGCCAGGCGCGCGCATCCTTCAGGCGGTACTGCACGGCGAACTTGATCTCGACGATGTTCTCGTCCTGCGTGAGCATGGCCGACTCGCGCAGGCCCGTGGCCTTGACGATGGTGTCGCGGCCGATATCCACCGAGCGGATCTGCGAGACGTAAATGGTCTCGTGGCGCTGGATCGGGTAAGGCAGGCGCCAGTTGAAACCCGCGCCGACGCTCGACTTGTAGCGGCCGAACTGGGTGATGACGGCTTGCTGGCCTTCCTGCACGATGAAGAAACCGGTGCCCAGCCAGATCAGGACGACCACCGCCACCACGAGGCCGGCGCCAATGCCCGCGCTCTTCATGTCGGGCTGGAAGTTGCCGCCTCCACCGCCGTTGCCGCCGCCAGGGTCACCCCCGCCGCGCCGCTTGCCGCCGAAGAGCCCGCCGAGCTTGCGGTTGAAATCGCGCCAGAGCTCATCGAGGTCCGGCGGACCCTGGTTGGGTCCCCGGCCGTTCTCGGGACGTTCGGGCTTGTTGCCTTCAGAGTTCTTGTTGTCCTCGCCACGGCCCCAGCGGGGGTCGTTGAGGTTGAACATGCCCCTGATGCGGCTTCGCAGCTCCTGCAGGCGGGGAAGATGGACGTTCATTCGCTGGGTTTCTCTCGGGTTGTGCAGCATTGTGCCCAAATCAAACCGGGCTTTCGTGCAAACGGTCGCTTTCAAGGGGCTCTTCCGGGGCTTCTCGCAACACCTCGCCCGCCAGCTGCCGGCGCAGTTCAGGCAAGCCCTCGCCGGTCCGGGCGCTCACGAAGACGCGGGGCACCTGGGTGCCTTCGATCTCGAACCAGTCGCTGGAAGACAGGGGGCGCTGCTCGGGCGGCAGCGCGTCGATCTTGTTGAACACCAGCAACTGACGCACGTCGGCAGCGCCGATCTCGTGCAGCACGCTTTGTACTTGCGCGATCTGCTCGGGGTAATTGGGGTTTGCTGCATCGACCACGTGCAGCAATAAATCGGCATCGGCCGCTTCCTGCAGCGTCGCCCGAAATGCGTCGATCAGTCCGTGCGGCAGGTCGCGGATGAAACCCACCGTGTCGGACAGCGACACGGTCCGGCCCGGCGCGGCGCCGGCCTCGTAGTCGTCGGCCGCCAGGAACAACTGGCGCGTGGTGGTATCGAGCGTCGCGAACAACTGGTTGGCCGCATACGCTCTCGCCTTCACCAGCGAGTTGAACAGTGTGGACTTGCCCGCGTTGGTGTAGCCCACCAGCGAAATCGTGAAGGCACCGCGGCGCTCGCGCTGGCGGCGCTGCGTGCTGCGCTGCTTCTTGAGTTTTTCCAGGCGCTCACGGGTGCGCTTGATGGCACTGCCGATCATCCGACGGTCCAGTTCGATCTGCTTTTCGCCCGGGCCGCCACGCACACCGGCGCCGCCCGTCTGGCGTTCAAGGTGGGACCATCGGCGCACCAGCCGCGTGCTGACGTACTGCAACCGGGCCAGCTCCACCTGCAGCTTGCCCTCATGACTGCGCGCGCGTTGCGCAAAGATCTCAAGGATGAGCAGCGTGCGGTCGTTGACCGGGCGGTCCAGGTGCTTCTCGAGGTTGCGTTGCTGGCCGGGGCTGAGCGACTGGTCGAACAGCACCTCGGTGGCTCCCAGCTCGTCTGCGATGGCCTTGATCTCGTCCGCCTTGCCCTTGCCGATGAAGAGCGCAGCATCAGGTGCCTTGCGCTTGCAGGTGATGCGCGCCACCGGTAGCAGGCCGGCAGTCTCGGCCAGCAGGCCGAGCTCTTCCAGCTCGCGGTCGAAGTGGGGCAGGCCCAGGTCTACGCCAACCAGGACGGCGGACGCGGATGGGCTTGCGGGGGTTTCGGGAATCAAAGGCTGGACGCGGTGCGCCGGCCCCGCGCGCGAATCATCAGGTGGCGCCGGCTTCGGTGCTCTCAGCCGCCTGGAAGTTCACCGCGCGACCGGGGACGATGGTGGAAATCGCGTGCTTGTAGACCATCTGCGTCACCGTATTGCGCAGCAACACGACATACTGGTCGAACGATTCGATCTGCCCCTGAAGCTTGATCCCGTTCACCAGGTAGATCGACACGGGCACATGCTCGCGGCGCAAGGTGTTGAGGAAGGGGTCTTGTAGTAGCTGCCCTTTGTTGCTCACGATATTCTCCGTGTTCCGCGTGGGAATGTTGTTGGAAACTCCACCTTACCACAGCAACTGTTGGCTGCAAGTAGGCCGACGGCCCGGTGTGAAACCTATCTGGCGCCAACCGCGCCGGCTTCAAGGCTCAGGCCTCATCCTTGTCGGCGTACGGATTTTTCGAGGTCTTCATTTCGATGCGCAGCGGAGTGCCCGTGAGCTTGAATTCCTTGCGGAATCGCCCTTCAAGGAAGCGCTTGTACGACTCGGTCACGTGTTCGAGCGAATTGCCATGCACCACGATGACCGGGGGGTTCATCCCGCCCTGGTGCGCGTAGCGCAGTTTGGGGCGGAACATGCCCGCGCGCTTGGGCGACTGGAACTGAACCGCCTCCAGCAGCAGGCGCGTGAGCACCGGCGTGGGCATCTTCACCATCGCTGACCGGTGCGCTTCGGCGATGGCCTTCCAGACCGGCGCCAGACCTTGCCGCTTGATGGCTGAGATGAAGTGCAGCGGCGCGAACTTGAGGAAGGCCAGCCGGGTTTCGATCTGGCGCTGCACCTGCTCGCGCTGGTAGTCATCGACCGCGTCCCATTTGTTCACAGCCAGCACCACAGCGCGGCCGCTCTCCAGAATGTAGCCCGCGATGTGGGCGTCCTGGTCGGTCACGCCCTGCGTGGCATCGAGCAGCAACAGCACCACGTTGGCGGACTCGATGGCCTGCAGGGTCTTGACCACCGAGAACTTCTCGATCGCCTCGAACACCTTGCCCTTGCGGCGCAGGCCGGCGGTATCGATCAGTTCGAACTTCTGGCCACCGCGCTCGAACGGCACGGAGATCGCATCGCGCGTGGTGCCCGGCATGTCGAAGGCGACCAGCCGTTCCTCGCCCAGCCAGGTGTTGATTAGGGTGGACTTGCCCACGTTGGGCCGGCCCGCGACTGCGAGCTTGATCACGCCCGGGTCGGCGCCTTCGTCTTCCTCGTCCTGATCGGGCAGGTTCAGCGGCGCGAACGCCTCCTCGACCAGGCTGCGGATGCCCTGCCCGTGCGCCGCCGAGACGGGATGCACCTCGCCCAGGCCGAGTTCGTAGAACTCGGAGAGCTGCACGCCCTCGGTCATGCCTTCGGCCTTGTTCGCGCACAGCACCGTGGGCTTGCCAAGCTTGCGCAGGTAGTTGCCGATGTCGTAGTCCTGCGCGGAGAGGCCGCCGCGCGCGTCCACCACGAAGACCACAACATCGGCCTCGGCGACGGCCTGCCGGGTCTGCTTGGCCATCTCCATGTAGATGCCGCTCTCTGCCGTCGGCTCGAAGCCGCCGGTGTCGATCACGATGAATTCGAGCTTGCCCTGCTTCGCGTTGCCGTAGTGGCGATCGCGCGTGAGGCCGGCGAAGTCGGCGACGATGGCGTCGCGCGACTTGGTGAGGCGGTTGAACAGCGTCGACTTGCCGACGTTGGGGCGGCCCACGAGGGCCATGACCGGTTTCATGGATCCGCCCTGTTCGATGCCGCTATTGCGGCACGAAGCCGAAGATGCCGCCGTTACGGGTGACGACGATCAGGGTGTTCGCCGCAGTAACGGGGGCCGTCACGATCGCCGATCCATCCGTGGCCACGCGGTTGAGCAGCTTGCCATCGTCGCGCGAGAGGAAGTGCACGTAGCCCATCATGTCGCCAACAACCGCCGAGCGGCCCAGCGCAAGCGGCGCGCTCAGGCCACGATGCGAGAGGAAGTCGGTGGCCCACAGGCGCTCGCCGCTGTCACGGCGCCAGGCGATGACCTTGCCGTCGGACTCCGACCCAAACACCACCGATTCATCGCCGCCCACGCCTTCGCTGCCCGAAGCAGTGCGCGCCCATTGCAGGCCGCCCCGGCCCGCATCGACGCATCCCACGCCGGCCTGGAAAGCGCGGACGCAGACGTTGGTGCCGACGCGGCTGGCGGCGCCCACCAGGTCGACGAGGCGCTCGACATCGTTGATGCCGCGCGGCGTCGCGATCGGTGCCTCCCAGCGCGTGCCGCCGTTTGCAGGGTTGATACCGGCCAGCCGCCCCGACAGGCCCGCCAGCAGCGTGTCGCCCACTGCAAGCAACACGCCTGTATGGCGCAGCACGAGCGGCTCGGCCTGGCGCGATGCAGGAGTGGTCCAGAGCTTTCGCCCCGTGTTGCCGTCGAAGGCAGAAACCGAGCGATCCGCGGTCAGCACGAAGACGCGTGCGCCGGCTACCAGCGGCGAGGTATATGCGCCTGCGCCAAGGCGCTGGCGCCAGATTTCCCTTCCGTCCGCAAAAGCGACCAGGTCGTTGGCGCGCGTGACAACGGCAGCGGTGCTGCCATCGCTGCCGACACCAGCGCCGATGGGGCTACCAGCGCTGGCGCGCCAGAGTTCGCGGCCGCTCGCGGCGTCGAAGGAAGCCACACTGCCGTCGCTGCTGGCGACGGTGATGTTGCCTCCAGTGACCTGCACGGTCATCGACGTGTCAATGGGTCCGATGCGCGCGGTCCAGGCCTGGCGCACCGCGATCGTCGAAGGATTGGAAATGAGTTCGGCCGGCTTCGGCCTTTCTCGCGTGCCGCCCAGCGATACCGGCAACATCGAGCAGCCGGAGAGTGCCGCCCCGACAATGGCGAGCGTGGCGATGCGGGTGCGGATTCGGATTCCCTGCGTCATGGTTTGGCGGCTCCGGAAGCGGCGGTTGCGGCCGCGGGCGCGATCTGTTGCGGGTCGACCCCGAGGGCGGTGAGCTTGACTTCCAGCAGGCGGCGGTATTCGCTGCGCTCTTCCATGGCCTTGTAGGCCCTGGTGTATTCGGCCTTGGCTTCCGCCTTCTTGCCCTGCAGGTTGTACACATCGCCGCGGCGGTCGGCGGCCAGCGCCTCGAAGTCCTTGGGGAACTCGCCGGCCAACTGCTTCAGCGCTTCGTCATAAGCCTTTGCCTCGACCAGTACGCCGGCCAGGCGAAGTTTGGCGACAGCCTGGTAGCCCTCGTCGGAAGATTTCTCGGCGACCCAGGCCAGGGCGGCCTTGGCGCCGTCCTTGTTGCCCTTCTCGGCCAGCACTTTCGCGGCGAGCAGGCCTGCCTGCTGCGCAAAAGCGGTGCCCCCGAACTTTTCCTTGATGTCTGCGAACGCGCGTTCGACGCGTGCCGTGTCGCCGCCTGAGGCTGCGCGGTCGACTTCATCGAACAGGGCGCCGGCCTGCGCCGCTTGCGTGCGCTGCCAGTACTGCCAGCCGTTCCAGGCCGCAATCGCCCCGAAGACGATGATGAGGACCCAGGTAATGAGGTTGCCGTACTCGTTCCAGAAGTGCTTGAGGTCGTCAAGCTGCTCCTGTTCTTCGAGGTCGAGGTTGTTTGCCATCGGTTCGTTGTTCTGCCGGCCCCTCGGGCCAAAGCCTGTGATTGTAGGGTGCGGCCGTCAGGCGCGAAGCGATGGCGCCCATCCGGCCACATCGGCCAGCGGGCGCTGCACCTGCGCACCCGCGCCGTCGCGCAGCGACTTCACCGTGACAACGCCCTGCGCGAGCTCGTCGGCGCCGAAGATGAGGGCGTAGAGGGCACCGCTGGCGTCGGCCTTCTTCAGCTGGTTCTTGAACGAGCCGCCGCCGGCGTGCATCACCACATCGAGGCCACTCGCACGCAGCGCCTCCATCACCGGCATTGCCTGAGGCAGCGCTTCGTCCGACGCCAGCACGCAATACGCGGCCGGCGCGTTGTCGGGCGCGGACAGTTCCAGCTCCTGCACCAGGAGCAGCAGGCGTTCGATGCCCAGGCCGAAACCGATCGCAGGGGCGCTCTTGCCACCCATTTGCTCGATCAGCCCGTCGTAGCGACCGCCGCCGCAGATCGTGCCCTGTGAGCCGAGCTGGTCGGTCGTCCACTCGAACACCGTGCGGTTGTAGTAGTCCATGCCGCGCACCAGGCGCGGGTTGATTCGGTACGGCTGGCCAGCAGCGTCCAGCAACTTGCACACCGCACCGAAGTGGGCGCGCGATTCTTCGCCGAGGAATTCGATCAGCTTCGGCGCTGCCTCCACCATTTCCTGCATCGCGGGATTCTTGGTGTCCAGGATGCGCAACGGATTGGAGTGCAGGCGGTTCTTCGCATCGGCATCGAGCGAGCCAGCATGCTTTTCGAAGTGGGCGACCAGAGCAGCGCGATGCGCGCGTCGCTCATCAGGTTCGCCCAACGTGTTGAGCTCCAGCCGGTAGTGCTCGCCTTCTTTCAGGCTCAGCTCGCGCCAGAGCGCGCGGCCGATCAGGATCAGTTCCACGTCCACATCCGGTCCCGAAAAACCCAGGGCCTCGACGTCGAGCTGGTGGAACTGGCGGTAGCGGCCCTTCTGCGGCCGCTCGTGACGGAACATGGGGCCAGCGGTCCAGATGCGTAACGGACCGTTGTACAGCGCGTTGTGCTCGACGACAGCGCGCACGATGCCAGCAGTGGCTTCCGGCCGCAGCGTGAGCTTGTCGCCGTTCATGGCGTCGGTGAAGGAATACATCTCCTTCTCGACGATGTCGGTCACTTCGCCGAGGCCGCGCACGAACAATTGGGTGGGCTCGACCACCGGCGTGACGATGTACTGGTAGCCGTAGCGCGCCATCACACGGCGCACCACGTCGTCGAACCATTGCCAGGTCGCGGCGCGCGGCAGCACTTCCTTGCGCGGCACGCTGGCCGGCAATATGTCGTTCATGCCTTTGACGGCAGTCAGTTTCTCGGCCATGGTGTTGGGGTCAGGCGTGTTCGACAGCGGAGCCGAAACGCTTCTCGATGTAGTTTTCATCGACGGGCAGAAGGCGCTGACACTGCGCGGCGACAACATCGCCAACGAATTCCACCAGCTCGTCGAAAACTACATCGAGAAGCGTTTCGGCTCCGCTGTCGAACACGCCTGACCCCAACACCATGGCCGAGAAACTGACTG
>JBKJOM010000229.1:0-2920 GCA_046595775.1 Ramlibacter sp.
GCCGCGCAGTGCGCCGGGATGATCCAGGCCTCGGGATTTTCATCCCGGAACGCTCTCAAGCGAGTTATTGTTTGATCGTAAGTGGCGGCATCGTCCATCGCCAGTAGCCGCACCCACCAGGGCAGCACCCGCGCCTGGTCCAACTGCTCACGGCGCCAGTAGGCGTCGGCGACCAGCAACACGCGCTCACCCCGAACGCGTAATGCCAGCCCGATCTGCCCGAGCGCGTGCCCCGCCAGCCGGAAGGCGAACACGCTGGCGTCTCCAAACACATCCCATCCCGGTCCGAGCGGCGCCAGGTCGCCGGGGAGCGCGATGGCATGCTCATCCAGCAGCGGGGCGACCCGCGCCGCGAAGTCCTCCGGCAACAATTCTTTCCAGATCTGTGCATGCAGGTGGCCCAGCCAACTGCCGTCCCGCGCCTGTCGCCAAGCGTCGCCATGCAGCACGCAGCGCGCTGCCGGGAATTCACCCAAGCCGCCGACATGGTCGGGATGGAAATGGCTGAGCACGACGTGGCGGACGTCACTGGCGCCCCATCCTCGCTTGCCGAGCAAGGCACTGGGGTCGGCATGTGCCTCGCAACACGCGCCGATCACGTGCCGGTACACCCGCCGCAGGCCCCGCTGCATGGCGCGTCGGGCACCGGCCCCGTAGCCGCAGTCGAACAGCACCGGGCCATGCACGGGATGCTCGATCAACGCCCAACCCGCCGGAAACCGCATGGGCGCTCCCAGCGACGGGTCGAGGCGCAGGTGCCGGGGACTGGCCAGGCTGTGTCCGGAAACACCCAGCACCAGGTCCAGCACGCCGTGCTCAGTGCCCATGCCGCCCCAGGTGTTCGAAGGTGCGGCGCAACCCCTCCTGCATCGATACCCGTGGCTGATATCCCAGCTCCTCGCGTGCCCGCCTGATGTCCAGTGTCATGTCCACGCTCAGCAGATCCACACCGTAACGCAGCAGCGGCGGCTCCCGCTGCGGCGAGAAAAGCCCATAGCCGCCTTCCAGCAGCGTCGCAAGCGCCAGTGCAGTGCGGCGTCCGATGCGGGCCCGCGGGCGCGGCACGCCCATGGCATCGGCGAGCTGGTCGATCACCGCCCATATCTGCACCGGCTCCGCGTTGCTGATGTTGTAACTGCGACCCGCGCACGCCTCTGGGGCGTGCATCGCCAGCAGGATTGCGTCCACCACGTTGTCGACGTAGGTCAAGTCGACCATGCAGGTACCGTCGCCAATGCGTGGCAGCCGGCCCTCGCGCAGCGCGCGCTGCAGTCGCGGCAGCAGGCTGGTGTCGCCCGGGCCGAAGATTGCGCGCGGCCGCACTGCCAGCGCGCACACGCCTCCTTGCGCCGCAATCGAGAACACGCTCCGCTCGGCCTCGGCCTTGGACGCCGCGTAATGGTTCACTGCGCGGGCGGGCAACGGCGCATCCTCGACGATCCCCAAGTGGGGACGACCGTCGTGGTAAATGCTCGGCGTGGACACGTGCACCAGACGCGACGCCCCCGCCTCCACGCAAGCGCGCGCGACGTGCTCGGAAGCGGTGATGTTGGCGGCCCGAAACGCCGACTGCGGCCCCCAAGGGCTCGACAGCGCCGCTGAATGGATGACGATGTCGGCACCCTGCAACGCACGTCGCACGGCAGCAAGATCCGTCAGTTCCACGGCTTCGAAAGTAATCCCGGCCTGTCGCAAGGCCGCTGCCTGCAGCGGGTTGCGACCCAATCCGACGACCTCGATTCGCGATTCCTGCGCATGCAGGCGGCGCGCCACCGCACCACCGAGGAATCCAGTTGCGCCGGTCACCACCACCCGCTCGCAGCCGGGACGTTGTGGCATCAGTACGTCATCAGGATCGCGGCCGCCGATAAACCGGCCCCCGTGCCCATCAGGACGCCCAGCTCGCCCCTGCGGATCCGCCCGTCGCGCACGCCCTGCTCGAGCGCGAGGGGAATCGAGGCGGCAATGCAGTTGCCGGTGTCGGCCAGCGTCACGATCACGGCAGCGGGGTCGAACCCCATCTTCGACACGTACCCCAAGCCCGCCCGGCTGGCCTGATGGCAGGCAACCCAACGCACTCGGGCGCGCGTCGCGGCATCAAGTCCCATGCGCTGGAACAGGCGCGGCGCGAGCCGCATCGCGCGCTTGAGCGTACGTTGGCCATCCATCTGGAACAGCGCATCACGGTGCTCGGTTCCGACCGCGTGCGGGTGTCGCGCAGTGCCGCAGCCGCGCACGGTGGTGAGGTCGTGGTCCTGGCCCATGGTCATCCACTGGATCCGGTGGATGGCACTTCCACTACCCTCGACGGACCGCTCAAGTAATACCGCGGCGGCGCCATCGCCGAACAGGGTGCAGACCTCGGGACTCTGGAAATCCAGCGCCACCGACGCAATTTCGCTGCTCACCACCAAGGCGCGGCGCACGCGACCCTGTTGGATGCGCTCGGCGGCCACCTCAAGGCCCGCAAGAAAGCTCAGGCAGGTGGCATGCACCGAAAAACTGGGGATGCCTGAATGACCCAGGCCCAGTGCATCCTGCAGCAACGGGCCGCCGTCGGGTATCGCGCGTTCGACCGAACCCGACGCGTTGATGATGAGGTCGACGTCCGCTGGCTCAACGCCCGCCTGTGCACACGCCGCGCGCGCCGCGGCAGCCCCCATCACGCTTGCACGCTCGTCCACGCCCGCCCAATGGCGGAACGCGACTCCGCTGTGTTCGAGCGCCCATCCGGCGGGCAGCCCTGCGAGCGCTTCCACCTCCGAGCTGGCGACCCGTCGACGCGGCAGGTAACGACCAACCCCGCCAATACGGACGCGCCAACCCAGGTCGGCTTGGACACTTGGCGCAACCGTCGGCAAGTCTGTGCTTTTCGTAGGCATGGTGACCATTTCCAGCGACATCGGCGGGCACCACCAGA
>JBKJOM010000057.1:0-5484 GCA_046595775.1 Ramlibacter sp.
CGGGCAGCGCGATGGCTGTTGATTCGATCTTTCGCATCTATTCGATGACCAAGCCGATCGTGTCGCTGGCGGCATTGATGCTGGCCGAGGAAGGCGCGATTGCACTCGGCGACCCGATCTCGAAGTACCTGCCCGAGTTCTCACAGCAGCAGGTGGCGGTCGAAGCGGGGGGAAAGGTGCGGCTGGAGCGCGCACGTCGCGAAATCACCGTGCACGATTTGCTCCGGCACACCTCGGGCCTTACTTACGACTTCCTCGGCAGCAGTTCGGTGCAACAGCAATACAAGGCGGCTGACCTGCACGACCGGACGCGCAGCGCGGCGCAGATGTGCAAGGTGCTGGCCACCCTGCCGCTGGCCGATCATCCCGGTTCATTCTGGGCGTACGGGATGTCGACCGACGTGCTGGGCGCGGTGGTCGAAGTGGCCGGGGGGCAACCCTTGGACCGCCTCCTCAGGCAACGCATCTTCGAGCCGCTGGGCATGAACGACACCGGGTTCACGGTGCCCCGTGAGCACTGGGGCCGAATCGCCGAGCCGTTCGCCAACGATCCCGTCAGTGGCGAGCCGGTCACGCTGCTGCAGCCGCGCGAAGCGCCTACCATGCATGCCGGTGGGGGCGGCCTGATGTCCACGGCGGGCGACTACATCCGCTTCCTGCAACTGATGCGGGGCCGGGGCTGCGTCGGCGGCACCCGGCTGGCCTCGCGCAAGACCATCGAGTGGATGACCTCCGATCACTTGGGCGCAACGCCGGCGCGCGGTGAATTGCTGCTGCCGGGTTACGGCTTCGGGCTGGGCTTTGCTGTGCGCACGCACGCGGGGCTTGCGCCACAACCCGGTTCGCTGGGGCAGTATTTCTGGAGTGGCATCGGCGGTACTTCCTTCTTCGTCGATCCGGCGGAAGACGTCTTTGCGATGTTGTTGACCCAGGCGCCGCACCAGCGCATCTTCTTCCGCAACCTGTTCCGGCACCTGGCCTATACGGCCATCGAGTGAGCGGCCGGTAATACTGTCGCGCTAACTCGCAGTGGCCGGGGGCCAGTGCTACTCTCATGCGATGAGCACGCACGACCACGAACATCCGAACGATAACGCCCCCGCCTGGAAGCACGACGGCGTTCGCGTGATACCCGGCAACCAGCTGGATGCGAATACCGCACAGACGCCCGGCATGGACCGCAAGGTGGCGATCAACTTCGCGCGCACCGGCGCGCAGAAGCTGTGGGCCGGCACTGTGAGCATCCATGCCAACGCGAAGACAGGCGCCCATCACCACGGACCGCTCGAGAGCGTGATCTACATCGTCAAGGGCCGTGCGCGCATGCGCTGGGGCGATCACCTGGAGTTCACGGCCGAAGCCGGGCCGGGCGACTTCATCTATGTGCCGCCGTTCGTGCCACACCAGGAGATCAACGCCAGCGCGACTGAAACCCTGGAGTGCGTGCTGTGCCGCAGCGATGGCGAGGCAGTGGCGGTGAACCTCGACATCGAGCCCGTGGAAAAACCGGAGCACGTGCTGTGGGTCGATCCGACGCATCCGAAGGGCGGCATGTGAGCGTGCCTGCCAATGACGTCCTGGTGCTGGTGGTCGAAGACAACCCCGATCACCTGGAGCTGATCGTCGAAGCGCTCGCGCAGTGCTGCGATCGCGCTCGCATAGTCACCGCTCATGATGGGGTGGACGCACTGGATTACCTTCTAGGGCGCGCCGCCCACGCCGGCCGCGACGCACTCAAGCAGCCGCGCCTGGTGATCCTGGACATGAAACTCACCTTGGTGCACGGCCTGGACGTGCTCAAGGCGATGCGTGCTGACCCCATGACGACGTCGGTGCCGGTGGTGATGTTGTCCGCGTCCACCGAGAAGGCCGAGCTCGACCGTTGCTACGAAGCAGGCGCCAACAGCGTGGTGCGCAAGGTGATCGACGCGGGCGAACTGGCCCTCAAGATGAAGCGCGTGTACGATTTCTGGGTCACGGTCAACGAGGCCCACCGCAACTCGCGCGTGTAGCACCGAGCCGTCGGCCAGGTCCTACTGCGCTGTCGGTGAGTGCCGGGTTCCGACGCGGCGTGGGCCTACATCGCCGCACGCTCATCCTTCGGTCCAATGAAGCAGTGGAACCGAATCCCTTCAATCCTCCTGAGCCGAGTCGCTCGCACTGGATGCCCCGCGTCGCGGTGGCCGCCGTCGCGGTGGTGGCAATCGGTACGGCTGTCCTGGTCAAGCATGCTGATACGTTCTCGCGGAACGATCGCGTCGCCACTGCATCGGAGACCGCGCCACCGGTCGATGCACGCCCAGCACCTGGCGAGCCGTCCCCCGTTGTGAAAGCGCCGCCCTTGAAGCCGCCGCCTGCGCGCCCACCGGACACCCGCGCCATGGGCGCATCGACCGCCTGCCTTCAATGCGGTGTGGTGCAGATGGTGGTGGCGGTGCATGAGCATTCCAACCCGCAGCCCACGGGCTACCAGATGCACATCCGAATGGACGACGGCAGCATTCGCACGGTGCAGCAGCGCGGCGCGATGGCCGCGGGCTCGCGTGTGATCGTGGAGGGGTCGTCGGTGCGCGCGATCACCACCAACGTCGCGGTCGACCGTTGATCAGGCCTGTGCGACCTGCAGCACCAGCTTGCCGAAGTTCTCGCCATTGAAGAGCTTGAGCAGTGTTTCCGGGAAGGCTTCGACGCCGCCCAGCGCAATGTCTTCCTTGCTCTTCATGCGGCCATCCTCGAGGTAGCCGGCCAGCTCCTTCACGGCCTGCGGGAAGCGCTCGGTGTAGTCGAACACCACCATCCCTTCCATGCGCGCACGTGCGACCAGCAGCATCATGTAGTTCTTCGGGCCTTGCACGGCAGCGGTGTTGTTGTACTGGCTGATCGCACCGCAGATCACGATGCGTGCGCCGCGGGCCAGCCGCGCCAGCACGTCGTCTAGGATGTCGCCGCCAACGTTGTCGAAGTACACATCCACGCCCTTGGGGCAATGTTCCTTCAGCCCGCCCTTCACGTTGCCAGCCTTGTAGTCGATGCAGGCATCGAAGCCCAGTTCGTTGACCACCCAATCGCACTTGGCTCGGCCGCCGGCAATGCCGATGACGCGGCAACCCTTGATCTTCGCGAGCTGGCCGACCGTCTGGCCCACCGCGCCCGCAGCGCCGGACACCACCACGGTGTCGCCGGGCTTGGGCTGGCCGACGTCGAGCAGCCCGAAGTAACCGGTCATGCCGGGCATGCCCAGCACGTTAAGCCACTGCGTCGGCGTGCCCAGTCGCGAATCGATCTTGAAGTACCCGCCGCGCTTGATCTCTGCCTGGGGCACCAGCGCGTACTCCTGCACGCCCAGGCCCCCGGAGACCAGGTCGCCCACCGCGAACTGCGGATTGGTCGAGGCCAACACCTGGCCGATCCCACCCGCACGCATCACTTCATCGATCCCTACGGGCGGGATGTAGCTCTTGCCGTCGTTCATCCATCCGCGCATCGCGGGGTCGAGCGACAGCGCCAGTGTCTTCACGAGAAAGCCGCCCTCGGCCGGTTGCGCCACTGGTTCGGTCGTGAGCGACCAGTTCGCGTTGGTGGGCAGGCCCGTGGGCCGCTGGGCCAGGCGGACCTGGCGGTTGCTGAGGTTGGCGGTGGCGCTCATGGGGCAGTCTTTCGGTCTTCGGGAAAGTGCGGATGGTAGCCAGCGGCGGGGCCGGGCGCCGTAGCGCAGGCGACAGTGAAGGTGGCGCAAGCCTGTCAGGACCCTCACGCGTCACAGGCACGCTCTTCATCCCCTTGTGCTGTAATGACTTGCTCGGCATTCACGACTGATGTGTTCCAGCAGGAGACTCATGCCAGCGATCCCCTCCACCGCTCCGCCGCAACCCGTCGCGGCAGCCCGTGCTGGCCTGCAGCAGCGCTACGACCAGGCCCGTTCGGCCAGTGTGGCACTCGCGGCGCACTTGTCAGCCGAAGACCAGTGTGTGCAACCCATGCCGGACGCGAGTCCGACCAAGTGGCACCTCGCGCATACGAGCTGGTTTTTTGAAGCGGTAGTGCTCACGCCGTATTCGCCGGGCTACCAGCCCTGCGATGCGCGGTACTTTCACCTCTTTAACTCGTATTACGAATCGCTCGGCCCGCGTCATCCGCGGCCGCAGCGGGGCTTGCTGACGCGGCCTTCGCTGGATGAGGTGCACGCATATCGCTCGCATGTGGACGAGGCGATCGGGCGCTTCATCGAGGAAGCCGATGCCGCCGCGTGGGAAGCCGCTGCGCCTTTGGTCGAGCTGGGCCTGCATCACGAGCAGCAGCACCAGGAGCTCATCCTCGCCGACATCCTTTACACGCTCTCGTGCAACCCCTTGTTGCCCGTGTATCACGCGACTGAAGCGCCGGCCTTGCGCTTGGCCGCAACTTCTTCGGAGCAGCACTGGCACGCTTTGCCGGGGGGCATCGTGGAGATCGGCCACGAGGGCGAGGGATTCTCTTTCGACAACGAAACGCCGCGCCACCGGGCGCTGCTGGCGCCGTTTCGCATCGGCACCCGGCTGGTGAGCTGCGGCGAGTTCGCGGACTTCATCGCGGATGGGGGGTATGAACGCGCCGCCCTGTGGTTGTCCGATGGCTGGGCGGCCGTGCAGGCCGGTGGGTGGAGCCGTCCGCTGCACTGGATCGCGCCTGGGGACCCGCGTGCGCCAGCCGATCACTGGCAGGTGTTCGGCCTGCATGGTGTTCGTCCGCTCGATCCTGCGGCGGCGGTCACGCATCTCAGCTATTACGAGGCCCATGCCTATGCGGAGTGGGCTGGCGCTCGCCTGCCGACCGAATTCGAATGGGAAGCCGCTTTCGACGCGGTGGGCGTACAGCAGATGACGGGCGTGGCATGGCAGTGGACGCGCTCTGCCTACGATCCCTATCCCGGGTACCGGCCCTGGGGCGGCGCAGTCGCCGAATACAACGGCAAGTTCATGGTCGGGCAACTCGTGCTGCGAGGAAGCAGCATCGCCACACCGGCGGGCCACACGCGGCCCACCTATCGCAACTTCTTTCCGCCCGGCGCGCGCTGGCAGTTTTCAGGGTTGCGCCTGGCAAAGGATGCGCAATGACACTGCGTACGCTCCACCAGTTCGATACCAAAGGGCACGCCGCGAACGAAGAGGGCCCGGCATCATTCGCCCGCGACATGCGCGCCGCGCTCACGACGCGTCCTCGCACCATTTCCCCCAAGTATTTTTACGACGAACGCGGCTCGCGGCTGTTCGACGCGATCTGCGGCCTGCCCGAGTACTACCCCACGCGTACCGAGTTGCGCATCCTGCAAGTGCACGCGCGGGAGATCGCGGCGCAGATGGGCCGCAACGCCGAGATCGTGGAGTTCGGAGCTGGTTCGCTGCGCAAGGTGCGCCTGCTGCTGGATGCGATGGAAAGCCCGGCCCGCTACCTGCCGATCGACATTTCGGGCGAGCACCTGGCGCACTGCGCGCAGGAGTTGCAGCG
>JBKJOM010000224.1:0-4385 GCA_046595775.1 Ramlibacter sp.
AGATGCCGCACATCAACTACCTGCACGGCGTGTCCGGCCCCGGTGGCGGCGCCGCATCGAGTTTCTCCGCTCCAGGCCATGAATCGCAGTTCACGTTCAAGGCGCTCAACGAAGGCATCTACGTCTACCACTGCGCCACCGCGCCAGTGGGCATGCACGTGGCCAACGGCATGTACGGCCTGATCCTGGTCGAGCCGCCACAGGGCCTGCCGAAGGTCGATCACGAGTACTACGTGATGCAGGGCGACTTCTACACCGGCGGCAAGTACCGCGAGAAGGGCATGCAGCCCTTCGACATGGAAAAGGCCATCGCCGAGCAGCCCACTTACGTGCTGTTCAACGGCGCTGAAGGTTCGCTCACCGGCGACAAGGCGATGAAGGCCAAGGTTGGCGAGAAGGTGCGCATCTACGTCGGCAACGGCGGGCCGAACCTCGTGTCCAGCTTCCACGTGATCGGTGCGATCTTCGACCAGGTGCGCTACGAAGGCGGCACCAACGTGCAGAAGAACGTGCAGACGACCTTGATCCCGGCCGGCGGCGCGGCCGTGGTGACCTTCACCGCGCGCGTGCCGGGCAGCTACGTGCTGGTGGACCACTCGATCTTTCGTGCCTTCAACAAAGGCGCGCTCGCCATCCTCAAGATCGACGGGCCCGAGAACAAGGCCATCTACTCCGGCAAGGAGGTCGACTCGGTGTACCTGGGCGACCGCGCCGGCCCCAACCTCGCTGCCGTCTCGCATGCCACGCAATCGGCGGTTGCGGGCAAGCTCACGCTCGACGATCAGGTCAAGGCCGGCCAGGCATTGTTCGCGGGTACCTGCTCGGTGTGCCACCAGAACAACGGCGCCGGCTTGCCCGGCGTCTTCCCGCCGCTGGCGAAGTCGGACTACCTCAGCGGCGACCTGAAGCGCGCCATCGGCGTGGTGCTCAACGGCCTGACAGGCCCAGTCACCGTGAATGGCCAAGCCTACAACTCGGTCATGCCGCCGATGACCCAACTCAACGACGATGCCATCGCCAACATCCTTACCTACGTGATAAACAGCTGGGGCAACCCCGGCGGCACGGTGTCGAAGGAAGACGTGCAGAAGGTTCGCGCGACACCTGTCGCGGCCAAGACGGCCACCGGCCACTGAACGCGAATGGTCCGAAGCACGCCATGAAGCAGATTGCGGCCATCGCCCTGGCACTGGCGGCCTTCTGCGCGTGGCCGGCAGCCGCCTTCGCGGCGGACTACGTCAGACTGCCCGGTGGAATGTTCGAGAGCGTGCTGCCGCAAGGCTCCGTGCCCACGGTGTCCTCGCCGGTCGAAGTGCTGGCTTTCTCTCTTCGCTCCACGCCAGTCACGGTGGGCGAATACGAAGCCTTCCTGCGCGCGCAGCCGCAATGGCAGAAGGGCCGCGTGGCGCGCATGTTGGCCGAGCGGCGCTACCTCACCGCCTGGACCGGCGCGGCGCAAGCCGGCGCCGCGATCCGCAACGACAGCCCCGTGACGGATGTGAGCTGGTTCGCCGCCCGCGCCTATTGCGAAAGCGAAGGCGGGCGCCTGCCGACCTGGCTTGAATGGGAGTACGCGGCGGCGGCCGACGCGACGCGCACCGATGCGCGCCAGGACCCGGCGTGGCGCCGCCGCATCCTCTCGTGGTACGAGCGGCCCGCGGCCATGTCCCTCGCCCCTGTGGGCAGCGAAGCCAACGCCTACGGCGTGCGCGACATGCACGGCCTGGTCTGGGAATGGGTGGACGACTTCAACGCCCTCTTTATCGCGGGCGACAGCCGCACCCAGGGCGACCCCGATCTGCTGAAGTTCTGCGGCGCGGGCGCCATCAACATCATCGACAAGGACAGTTACGCGATCGTCATGCGCATCGCGTTGCTGTCGTCCCTCAATGCCGCCGACACCACGCCGTCCCTGGGCTTTCGTTGTGTTCACTGAACCGGGAGCTGCTCCATGATTTCCCCCCGACCCACGCGGCGCGATGCGCTGGTCACGCTGTCCGCCTTGTTGGCGCTTCCTTTTGCCGCGCGCGCGGCAACGCCACCGATCCCCGGCGACTCCATCTACCAGGTTCACGCATCGCTGGTTGACCAGGACGGCCGCGCGATGGAGTTGGAGTCGATGCGCGGAACCCCGGTGCTGGTCAGCATGTTCTACACCTCGTGCCAGATGGTGTGCCCGATGATCTTCGAGACGATACATGCCACGCTCGCCGCGATGCCGATTGCGGACCGCAGGACGGTGCGCGTGCTGATGGTGAGCTTCGACCCCGCCCGCGATTCGGTCGATGTGCTGAAGAAGACGGCGCTGCAGCGCAACTGCGACGCGCAATGGACGCTTGCGCGCTGCGACGAGTCCACGGCCCGGAAAGTGGCCGCCGTGCTCGGCATCCAGTACCGGCGCCTGTCCGATGGCGAATACAACCATTCGACGATCATGACCCTGCTCGACCGTGAAGGCCGCTTTGCGGCGAAGACCGGCAAGCTGGGCAGCGTCGATCCCGTCATCGTCCGGGGCGTGCACCGGCTCGCCGCCGCCTGAGGTGCGAATCATGCGGCTCACGGCATTCACCGACTATTCGCTCCGGGTCCTGATGTATCTCGCGGCCCGGCCCGCGCAGCAGGCGACGATCATCGAAATCGCCAACGCCTACGCGATCAATGAGAACCACCTGACCAAGGTGGTTCATTTTCTCGGCAAGTCGGGCTGGATTGCGACCACGCGCGGCAAGGGCGGCGGCATGCGCCTCGCCCGTGAACCCAGGGACATCGTGGTCGGTGAAGTGATCCGCCGGACCGAAGGCACGGACGTGCCCGCGGAATGCTTCAACGAGTCGGGCGGCAATTGCTGCATTTCCACTGTGTGCCTCCTGGCCGGTGTGCTACAGGAAGCGGTCGATGCCTTCTATCGCGTCCTGGACAGCTACACGCTGGACGACGTGACGCGCAATCGCGACGGCCTGGCCCGGTTGCTCTTCCTTCCCCTGCCGATGCACGGCAAGGCTCGCGATGCGGGGCGTCATGCAGCGCACTGACTTGCCAAAGCTGGCACGGATCGAAGAGCCGCATCCGCAGCCCGCCTACGGCGCCTTCTGGCAGCTGGGCTTCCGTCCGTTCTACCTGATCGGCGCGGTGTTTGCCGTCGTATCGATCCTGCTGTGGGTGCTGCAGTTCAGCGGCCTGTCGACATTCGCCTACCTCCCCAGCTCGACCTGGCATGCCCACGAAATGGTGTTCGGCTTCACACTGGCCATCATCGTGGGTTTCCTTTTCACGGCGGGCAGCAACTGGACCGGCCAGCCGACGCCGCGGGGCGTCATGCTGGCCTCGATGGCGCTGGTGTGGACAGCGGCTCGCGTGCTGGCAGTGACGCCCTTCGGCGTTGCGGCCGCCGTGACCAGCGTCGCGTTTCCCGTGCTGGCAGCCGTTGGCATCGGCAAGCCCCTTCTGCGAAGCCGCAACCGCCGCAACTATTTCTTCGTCGCGCTGTTGCTGGGCATCGCGGTCGTCGATGCACTCTTCCATCTCTCGCAGCTCGAGGTCATCGATCTGTCGCCGCAATGGCCTATCCGCGCGGGGCTGGGCTTCGTGCTGGTCATGCTCACCGTCATGGGCGGACGCGCCATCCCGATGTTCACGAACAATGGCGTGCCGGGCGCGGGCGCGCGTCGCATTGAGTGGGTCGACAAGGCGTCCATCGCGCTGACGGTGGCCGTCCTGGCTGCCGATCTTTTGGGCGTCAAAGGCGGCTGGATCGCAGTCCTGCTTGCAATCTGCGGCGCAGTGCAGGCAATTCGCTGGAGCTTGTGGCACCCATGGACGACCACGCGCACCCCGCTGGTGTGGATACTGCACGCGGGCTATTCCTGGATACCGATTCACCTGTTGATGCGCGCTGCGGCCGAAGTCGGCTGGATCGCCTCGTCGCCCGCGATCCACGCACTCGCCGTGGGCGCGATCGGCGGCCTCATCATCGGGATGATCACGCGCACCGCGCGGGGCCACACCGGGATGCCCTTGCAAGCCGAACGTGCCGAGGTGACGGCTTACGCCCTCGTGATGGTGGCCGCCATCGTGCGGGTCGCGGTGCCGGTGCTTTTCCCGCAAGCCCTCGTCGAGGCTGCCGTCATCGCAGGCGCCTGCTGGTGCACCGCCTTCGCGGTGTACGCCTACAGCTACTGGCCGATCCTCACTCGGCGGCGCATCGACGGCAAGCCGGGTTAAGCGGTCGAAGTGACGCGGATCCCGCGGATCTGTCCCGCCTCGCGCTTGAGCTCGGGCCGCGGTAACGCGCGCCCGCGAAGCGGAGCTGTTGCACCGCTTCGATCCGCAGACCTACCCGCGGCCCGAGCTCAAGCGCGAGGCGGGACAGATCCGCGGGATCCGCG
>JBKJOM010000260.1:0-17533 GCA_046595775.1 Ramlibacter sp.
CGCGCCGATGCCCTTGGGGCCATAGGTCTTGTGCGTTTGCGCTTCGATGCGCACACGGGGCTTGCGGCAAACGTACAGCGCGCCGATGCCCTTGGGTCCGTAGGTCTTGTGCGAAGCCAGGCTCATCAGGTCGACCGGCAATTGCTTGACGTCGATCTCCACCTTGCCCGTCGCCTGCGCCGCGTCGACGTGGAAGATGATTCCCTTCTCGCGGCACAGGGCGCCGATGGCCGGGATGTCCTGGACCACGCCGATTTCGTTGTTCACGTACATGACGCTCACGAGGATGGTGTCGGGGCGGATCGCCGCTTTGAGCACCTCCATGTCGAGCATGCCGTCTTCCTGCACGTCGAGATAGCACACCTCAAAGCCCTGGCGCTCCATCTCGCGCATGGTGTCGAGAACCGCCTTGTGCTCGGTCTTCACCGTGATGAGATGCTTGCCGCGCGTCTTGTAGAAGTTGCCCGCGCCCTTGATGGCGAGGTTGTTCGACTCGGTCGCGCCCGATGTCCACACGATCTCGCGCGGATCGGCGCCAATGAGGTCGGCGACCTGTTCACGCGCTTTCTCGACAGCCGCTTCAGCTTCCCAACCCCACGCATGGCTGCGAGAAGCGGGGTTGCCGAAGTGCTCGCGCAACCACGGGATCATCGCGTCGACGACGCGGCCGTCCACCGGCGTCGTGGCGCCGTAGTCCATGTAGATCGGGAAATGAGGGGTCGAGTCCATCTTCTTCTGCTTAGCGAGGCGCCATGGTTCCGGGATCAGGACTTGGCAAACGTATTGCCAAGGGCGAACACCGAGTTCGGCGCGTTGATGCGGATCGGCTTGACCACGGGCTGCGCCGAGATCGCGCGCTTGACCGCGGGCTTGTCCTCGATCTGCATGCCGTTGGCGAGCTGGTCGTCGACGAGCTTTTGCAGCGTGACGGAGTCGAGGAATTCGACCATGCGCTGGTTCAGCGCCGCCCACAGTTCGTGCGTCATGCAGCGGCCGCCGTCGCCCTGGCAGTTTTCCTTGCCGCCGCACTGGGTGGCATCGATCGGTTCGTCCACCGACACGATGATGTCGGCGACAGTGATCTCGGTGGCCTTGCGGCCCAAGGTGTACCCGCCCCCCGGCCCACGGGTGGATTCGACGAGTTCATGGCGGCGCAGCTTGCCAAACAACTGCTCCAGATACGACAGGGAAATCTGCTGGCGCTGGCTGATTGCCGCCAGGGTGACAGGGCCATTGTTCTGGCGCAGGGCCAGATCGATCATGGCGGTAACCGCAAAGCGGCCTTTGGTGGTGAGACGCATCGCAAGCTCCTTAATGCTTGGTCAATCCTTGGCAAGGCCCGGAAAACCGGGGCCTGTCTCCACTCCCCAACGTGTAAACCGTTGAGTTCATTGTAGTTTTTTTGACTTTGTTCTTGAGTGATTTCGTCAAGTATAGCAGAAGTCCCACCAAGTTGCTCGGGTACTCCGGGCTTTCAGGTCATCGTGGGGACGCGAGCCTGCCGCGCAAATAGATGAGGAGCCCGCGGCATGCCTGTTCGACATGGTCGAGGACCAACTCGAACATCTGCGGGCCTCCGGTGTAGGGGTCCGGGACGACGTCGTTGACGCCGGCCGGCGCGAATTCCATCAGGCGCCGGATCTTGTGTTTGTGTTCGGTCGGGCACTGGTCCTGCAGCTCGCCCCAATTCTGCCAGTCCATGGCCAAGATTAGGTCGAAGCGCACAAAGTCGTCGGGGCGGACCTGCCGGGCGCGCTGCTTCGACAG
Source organism: Ramlibacter sp. (assembly GCA_046595775.1). Lineage (GTDB taxonomy): Bacteria > Pseudomonadota > Gammaproteobacteria > Burkholderiales > Burkholderiaceae_C > Ramlibacter. The sequence continues at coordinate 1,768 of JBKJOM010000260.1, forward strand.
GTCGTAGCCGCGGCGACGCGCGTGCGCCTGGCTGCGCTCATCCGGCGGCGAGCCCGCGTGGTAGTCGAGCGTGCCGGCCGAGTCGATGTGAATCGAATCGGCGAGTTCGGCATCCTGCACGTAGTGGCGGAGCACGGCTTGCGCTGTCGGGCTGCGGCAGATGTTGCCCATGCAGACCATCAGGATCCAGTACTTGCGGTTTTCCTGCACTGCCTATTCCTTCTTGCCGCCCTGGATCAGGACGATGTTGTCGTGCACCACGGCACCGAACGCCTGTTCCTTGAGCAACGCCAACTGGTCGCGCACCCGAGCCGCCTTTTCGAACTCGAGGTTGCGCGCGTGTTCCAGCATCTGCTTTTCCAGCCGCTTGATTTCCCTGGCGACATCCTTCTCGGACATGTCCTGTGTCATCGCGCGCTGCAGTTCCTGCTTCTCCATCTCGCGCTCGGTCTTGGCGCTGTACACACCATCGATCAGGTCGCGCACTTCCTTCTTGATGCTGCGCGGTGTGATGCCATGCAGCTCGTTGTGCGCGATCTGCTTCACGCGCCGCCGATCCGTTTCGCCGATGGCCTTCTTCATCGACTCGGTCATCTTGTCGGCATAGAGGATGGCACGGCCATTGATGTTGCGCGCCGCGCGGCCAATGGTCTGGATGAGGGACCGCTCGGCCCGGAGGAACCCTTCCTTGTCGGCATCCAGGATCGCCACCAGCGAAACCTCGGGGATGTCCAGCCCTTCGCGCAGCAGGTTGATGCCCACCAGCACGTCGAACTGGCCCAGGCGCAGGTCGCGCAGGATTTCGACGCGCTCGACGGTGTCGATGTCCGAGTGGAGGTAGCGCACCTTGACGCCGTTGTCGGAAAGATAGTCGGTAAGCTGTTCGGCCATGCGCTTGGTCAGCGTGGTGATCAACACGCGCTCGTTCTTCTCGACGCGGATGCGGATTTCCTGCAGCACGTCGTCCACTTGATGCGTGGCGGGCCGCACCTCGACCTGGGGGTCGATCAGGCCGGTGGGGCGAACCAGTTGCTCGACCACCTGCCCTGCGTGCTGTTGTTCGTAGGCCGCAGGCGTGGCCGAAACGAAGATGACTTGCCGCATGCGCGTCTCGAACTCCTCGAACTTCAGCGGCCGGTTGTCCAACGCGGACGGCAGGCGGAATCCATACTCGACGAGCGTCGTCTTGCGTGAACGGTCGCCACTGTACATCGCCCCCAGCTGGCCGATCATCTGGTGGCTCTCGTCCAGGAACATCAGCGAGTCCTTGGGGAGGTAGTCGGTCAGCGTCGAGGGCGGCGCCCCCGGCGGGGCGCCCGACAGGTGGCGCGAATAGTTCTCGATGCCCTTGCAATGGCCGACCTCGCTGAGCATCTCCAGGTCGAACCGGGTGCGTTGCTCCAGCCGCTGCGCCTCGACCAGTTTGCCGTCGCCCACCAGCTCCTTCAGGCGCCCGGCAAGTTCGAGCTTGATGGTCTCCACCGCGCCCATCACCTTCTCGCGAGGCGTGACGTAGTGGCTCGACGGATAGATCGTGAACCGAGGCACCTTCTGGCGGATGCGGCCAGTGAGCGGGTCGAACAGCTGCAGCGATTCGATCTCGTCGTCAAAGAGTTCGATGCGGATCGCGAGCTCGGAGTGCTCCGCCGGGAATATGTCGATGGTGTCGCCGCGCACGCGGAAAGTGCCGCGCGAGAAATCCTGCTCGTTGCGGTTGTACTGCATGCGGATCAATTGCGAGATCACGTCGCGCTGGCCGATCTTGTCGCCCACCCGCGCGATGAAACGCATCTGCGTGTAGTCCTCGGGGGCGCCAATACCGTAGATCGCCGACACGGTGGCCACGATCACCGTGTCGCGGCGCTCCAGCACGCTCTTGGTCGCCGAAAGCCGCATCTGTTCGATGTGCTCGTTGATCGAGCTGTCCTTCTCGATGAACAGGTCACGCTGCGGCACGTAGGCCTCGGGCTGGTAGTAGTCGTAGTAACTGACGAAATACTCGATCGCGTTGTGCGGAAAGAACTCCCGGAACTCGCTGTACAACTGCGCGGCCAGCGTCTTGTTCGGCGCGAACACGATGGCCGGCCGCCCCAGGCGCGCAATCACGTTGGCCATTGTGAAGGTCTTGCCCGAACCCGTGACGCCCAGCAAGGTCTGGAAGACCTCGCCGTCCTTCACGCCTTCGACCAGTTTCTCGATGGCTTGCGGCTGGTCGCCGGCGGGGGGATACGGCAGGAACAGCTCGAAAGGCGAATCAGGAAAACTGATGAATTCGCCCTTCTTCTGTTCCGGCATGACTTCAGCGATTTCTGGCATGGATGGCTGGCGGGTGCGTGTGGCTGGGCACGTTTAAAATTGGGGTAACCGGACAGCGTACAACACGCGGGCCGGACTTCGCTACTGACACTTCTTTTCCCCCGTCCTCCGAATCCTCCAAGGAACCCCATGTCTCTCTTCACCGCCGTCGAAATGGCCCCGCGCGACCCGATCCTGGGTCTCAACGAGCAGTTCAACGCCGACACCAACCCCAACAAGGTCAACCTCGGCGTCGGCGTGTATTACGACGACAACGGCAAGCTGCCCCTGCTGCAATGCGTGCAGGCGGCGGAAAAGCAGATGATGGAAGACCCCAAGGCACGCGGCTACTTGCCGATCGACGGCATTGCCGCCTACGACTCGGCCGTCCAGGCCCTGGTATTTGGGGCCGATAGCGAGCCGGTCAAGAGCAAGCGCGTCGCCACCGTCCAGGCCTTGGGTGGCACCGGTGGCCTCAAGATCGGCGCCGACTTCCTCAAGAAGGTGAACCCCGGAGGCAAGGTACTGATCAGCGACCCCAGCTGGGAAAACCACCGCGCCCTGTTCAGCCAGGCCGGCTTCCCTGTCGAGAGCTATCCGTACTACAACGCCGCCAAGCGCGGCATCGACTTCGATGGCATGTTGACGGCACTGAACATGGCGGCGCAAGACACCGTGGTGGTGCTGCACGCCTGTTGCCACAACCCGACCGGCTACGACATCACCGCCGCCCAGTGGGACCAGGTGATCGCCGCCGTGAAAAACCGCAAGCTCGTGCCGTTCCTCGACATGGCCTACCAGGGCTTTGGCTACGGCATCGCCGAGGATGGTGCGGTGATCCAGAAATTCGTCGATGCCGGCCTCGACTTTTTCGTGTCGACCTCCTTTTCCAAGAGCTTCAGCCTTTACGGCGAGCGCGTGGGCGCCCTGTCGGTGCTGTGCGCCGACAAGGATTCGGCCACCCGCGTGCTGTCGCAGCTCAAGATCATGATTCGCACCAACTACAGCACCCCGCCGACGCACGGCGCGCAGGTGGTGGCCAACGTGTTGAATACGCCGCAGCTGCGCGCGCTGTGGGAGAAGGAACTCGCCGACATGCGCAGCCGCATCAAGCAGATGCGCGTGGCGCTGGTGGAAAAGCTCAAGGGCGCGGGCGTCAAGCAGGACATGAACTTCATCACCGACCAGATCGGCATGTTCAGCTATTCGGGCCTGTCCAAGGACCAGATGGTGCGACTGCGCACTGAATTCGGCGTTTATGGCGTCGACAGTGGCCGCATCTGCGTGGCAGCGCTGAACAGCAAGAACATCGATTTCGTCTGCGAGTCGATTGCGAAAGTCATCTGAAGCGACGCTCCGGCTGGCCTTTTGGATTAAATAGTTCTAACCGCCGTCCTACTCGCTGATTGGTAGTTTCACCTCAGTCGTAAGTAGGGTGTGCGGTGTATATTGCACTGCACAACGACGGGCCTACAACATGCTTTATCAAATCTACGAAGCGCAGAGGAACCTCCTGGAGCCGTTCGCGGACTTCGCGCAGGCAGCGTCCAAGCTCTACAGCAACCCGCTCTCGCCCTTCGGCCAGAACCCGATGGCCCAGCGCGTCTCCGCCAGCTATGACCTGATGTACCGGTTGTGGAAGGACTATGAGAAGCCCGCCTTCGGCATCACCACCGTCGATGTCGACGGCATTGACGTCGCCATCCACGAACGCATCGAGATCGACAAGCCTTTCTGCGAGCTGCGCCGTTTCAAGCGCTTCTCGGACGACCCTGCGACCCTGGACCGGCTGAAAGGCCAGCCCGCCGTGCTGATCGTTGCCCCGCTGTCCGGCCACTACGCCACGCTGCTGCGCGACACGGTCAAGACGATGTTGAAGGACCACAAGGTCTACATCACCGACTGGAAGAACGCGCGCAATGTGCCAATGGCACAGGGCGAGTTCCACCTGGACGACTACGTGAATTACGTCCAGTCGTTCATCCGATACCTGCAGAAGACCTACGGCAACTGCCACGTGATGAGCGTGTGCCAGCCCACCGTGCCGGTGCTGGCCGCTGTGTCCCTGATGGCGACACGCGGCGAACTCACGCCGCTGTCGATGACCATGATGGGCGGCCCGATCGACGCCCGGAAGTCGCCCACGGCGGTGAACAACCTGGCGATGAACAAGAGCTACAGCTGGTTCGAGAACAACGTGATCTACCGTGTTCCGACCAACTTCGCGGGCTCCGGCCGCCGCGTGTACCCCGGGTTCCTGCAGCACACCGGCTTCGTGGCGATGAACCCCGATCGCCACATGTCGAGCCACTACGATTACTTCAAGAACCTGATACGGGGCGACGACGCGAGCACTGACGCCCACCGCCAGTTCTACGACGAGTACAACGCGGTGCTCGACATGGACGCGGACTACTACCTCGAGACCATCCGCATCGTGTTTCAGGAATTCGCGCTGGTGAACGGAACCTGGGACGTGATCAGCGACGAAGGCGACCTGGAGCGTGTGAAGCCCGAGGACATCAGGACCACGGCGCACTTCACCATCGAAGGCGAGCTGGACGACATCTCCGGCTCCGGCCAGACCGAAGCCGCGCACGCCCTCTGCTTCAACGTGCCCAAGGCGCGCCAGAAGCACCTTGAGGTGAAGGGTGCGGGCCACTACGGCATCTTCAGCGGCCGGCGCTGGCGCGATATCGTGTATCCGCAGGTGCGCGACTTCATCCTTGCACACAACGAAGGCCCGCGCGTGGCCGCCGATGGCAAGCCCGCCGCGAAGAAGACCAGGACGGCGCGCCGCACATCCAAAGCCTGAGGTGAGCCCCCAGGCGCAACGCATCCACGCGGCGCTGCCGCAGACGCAGTGCACGCGTTGCGGCTATCCCGACTGCGCCGGTTACGCGCAGGCGATCGCTGACGGCGTATCGGAAATCAACCAATGCCCACCGGGCGGCGCGCAAGGCATTGCGCGGCTGGCAGCGATCACCGGGCGGTCGCCGCAGCCGCTCAACCCTGTTAACGGCACAGAAGGCCCGCGCACACTGGCCATCATCGACGAAGCCTGGTGCATCGGCTGCACGCTGTGCATCGACGTGTGCCCGACCGATGCCATCCTCGGCAGCAACAAACTCATGCACACGGTCATCGAGCCGTATTGCACGGGTTGCGAACTGTGCGTGCCGGTCTGCCCGGTCGACTGCATTTCCCTGGAGAACGCGGCGGGTGGCCGCACAGGTTGGGACGCCTGGTCCGGCATGCAAGCCGCCGAAGCCCTGCACCGCTACGAAATCAGGAGTGTCCGGCTGGAAGACAGGGCGCTGGACAAGCTGGGCGACCTGCAGGCGCAGACCCATGGCGCCGAGGACGACGCCGAAGCCGCCCGCAAGCGCGCAGTGATCGAATCCGCCTTGGCGCGTGCTCGCGCGAAGCGCGAAACCCCCGCGACCTAGCAGCGCCTCATCGGGAAATCGATGCCGCGCAACTGCCCGTTGCGCATGCCTTCGATGCGTGCGGCCAGTTTGTCAGGTCCGGCCTTCTTGTAGATCACGCGCTGGGGGAAGTCGTCGCGCTGAAGCTCGAAGGTGATGCCGCTGTCGTCGTGCGCGATCGAGGTGAAAGTTGCGGAGCTCTTGCCCGAGGGCATCGTGGTGAATGCCAGCTTGCCCTGGTCGTCGGCCGCGATCCGCATGAACTCGTGTGCGACGGTCTTGCCGCCCTTTACCGTGCGGCCAACGCCAAGCATGGTCCCGCCTGCCGGCGCCAGCCACTGCTCGACCGTACCGCCTTCGGCGGCTTCCGCGCGCCAGCAACCCGAAAGCCAAGACAAGGCCGACAACGCGCTCGCGTCCTGAGCCTGCGCTCCCGCACTGGCCAATACCAGCGCGGCGAGGCTAGCCAAGCGCATCGTTGACCTGCTCGTTGAACTCGGTCACGCTCATCGCGTGGCCAATCTCGCGCGGCAGCGCATCACGCACCGAAAATACGCCCAGGATCTTCTGGTGCGGGCCAACGATAGGCAGGTGGCGAAACCCGCGCTCGAGCATGATCACCACCGCATCGGATACGGTAGTGTCCGGCCCCACGCACATCGGGTTGCGCGTCATGACCGACGAGACCAGGGTCTTCGCGGGATCGAGCGCCTTGGCCAGCACGCGCGTCATCAGGTCGCGCTCGGTGACGATGCCCAGGATGCTTTCAGGCGGCTCGAGGATGAGGACACTGCCGCAGTTGGCGCGTGTCATGACACAGGCAGCATCCCAGACGGTGGCCGTCGGGCCCAGGCTGAGGACATGCTTGTGGGACATTGACTGGAATACGGTGCGCTCGCTCATGGTGCTACCCCTTTAATCGTCTGCTGCCAAGCAAGAATCGGGCTATCGCAGCGACGCGTTGATCTTCTCGAGTGCCGGCGCGCCCGGGCACAGCATGGCCGCATCGAGGGTGTTGAGCGGCTTGTCGGTGGTGTTGAGCGCCGTGTGCAGGTCGGTCGCCAACGGGTCCACGTACAGCAGCCCCGTCACGATCTCGCCGCGCGCCTGGTGCTCCTGCATGTACGCCATGGCCGAGTAGCGGTTGGTGGCGTCGTATTCGGGGTGCAGGCTGCGCAGCCGCAGCAGTGACCCGTCGTGCTGCCGCACCTCCACGACTTCACCCGGTGCGTCTTTTACAGTGATCTCGTCACGCTCCGTGATGAAGTCGATACGGCTCACCGATTCGTTGTGCTCGCGCACGTAGTCGTAGCTCTTGGTGCTGCCGGGGTGGTTGTTGAAAGCCACGCAGGGACTGATGACGTCGATGAACGCGGCGCCCCCGTGGGCAATGGCGCCCTTGATGAGCGGCACCAGCTGCGACTTGTTGCCGGAGAATCCGCGGCCGACGTAGGTGGCGCCCAGCTGCAACGCGAGGCCCACGAGGTCCACCGGGCTGTCGGTGTTGATCACGCCCTTCTTGCTCTTGGAGCCGCTGTCGGCCGTGGCGGAGAACTGCCCCTTCGTGAGGCCGTAGACACCGTTGTTTTCGACGATGTAGGCCATTCGCACGCCGCGTCGCATCGCGTGCGCGAACTGGCCGATGCCGATTGAGGCGGAATCGCCGTCGCCGGAAACGCCGAGGTACAGCAAGTCACGGTTGGCGAGGTTGGCGCCGGTGAGCACCGAAGGCATGCGCCCGTGCACCGTGTTGAATCCGTGCGACGCGCCCAGGAAGTAGTCTGGCGTCTTGGAACTGCAGCCGATGCCCGACAGCTTGGCGACGCGGTGCGGTTCGATGTCGAGTTCCCAGCAGGCCTGGATGATCGCGGCCGAGATCGAGTCGTGGCCGCAACCGGCGCACAGCGTGGAGATCTTGCCCTCATAGTCGCGCCGGGTGTAGCCGACCTTGTTGGTCTCCAGTGTCGGGTGGTGCAGCCGCGGCTTGGTGATATAGGTCATGACTGCAGCTCCTTGGCAGGCGCGGATGGTTTCTTCGCAGGAGCCAGGCCCTCGACGTGCTTGCCGATCGCCGCTTCGATGAAGCGCGAGGTGATCGGCGTGCCGTCGAAATGCAGTACCTTGACCAGCTTGGCCGGGTCAATCTCCAGTTCGTTGACCAGCAGGCTGCGCATCTGCGCGTCGCGGTTCTGCTCGACCACGAAGACCTTCTCGTGGCCGGCGATGAACTTCTCCACGCTCGCCGGGAACGGGAAGGCGCGCAGGCGCATCGCGTCGAGATGGATGTCCGACTCGGGCAGCACGTCCAGCGCCTCCTGCATGGCCGGGCTGGTCGAGCCGTAATAGATGACGCCATAGGGTGTCTTCTTCGCGGCGGGCCGGAGCACCGGCTGCGGCACGAGGGTCGCGGCGGTCGCGAACTTGCGCAGCAGGCGCTCGACGTTGTAGATGTAATCGGGGCCGCGCTCGGAGTAGCGAGCGTACGGGTCCTTGGTGGTGCCACGGGTGAAGTAGCTGCCCTTGCTCGCGTGCGTACCCGGCAGCGTGCGCCACGGTATGCCGTCGCCGTCCACATCCTTGTAGCGGCCGAAGTCCTTGCCGGCCTCCAGTTCCGCGGCGGTCATCACCTTGCCGGTGTCGTATTCCTTGCCCTCTTCCCAATTGAAGGGCTTGCACAGGCGCTGGTTCATGCCGATGTCGAGGTCGGTCATCACGAACACCGGCGTCTGGAGCCGGTCGGCGAGGTCCAGCGCGGCAGCTGAATGATCGAAGCACTCGTGCGGGTCCTCCGGAAACAACAACACATGCTTGGTATCGCCATGCGACGCGTAGGCACAGGCGATGATGTCGGCTTGTTGCGTGCGCGTGGGCATGCCGGTGGACGGCCCACCGCGTTGCACGTTGATGATGGTGACCGGAATCTCGGCGAAGTACGCGAGCCCGATGAACTCGGTCATCAGCGACACGCCCGGGCCGGAGGTGGCCGTGAAGGCCCGCGCACCGTTCCAGCCCGCGCCCACTACCATGCCGATGGATGCCAGTTCGTCCTCGGCCTGCACAATCGCGAACTTGTTCTGGCCAGTGACTGCATCGACGCGGAATTTGGTGCAATATTTCTGGAACGCCTCGGCGACAGACGACGACGGTGTGATGGGGTACCAGGCCGCCACCGTGGCACCGCCGTACACGCAACCCAGCGCTGCGGCGGTGTTGCCGTCCACGAAGATGCCGTCGCCCACCTTGTCGGCGCGGCGCACGCGCAGTCCCAGCGGGAGTTTCAGGTGCTCCCTGGCGAAGTCGCGTCCCAGGTGCAAGGCCTGCACGTTGGACGCGAGCAGCTTTTCCTTGCCCTTGTACTGCTCGCCGAAGAGCTTTTCGATCACTTCAGGTTCGATCCCCAGCAGGACCGACAGGGCACCCACGTACACGATGTTCTTGAACAGCTGGCGCTGGCGCGGGTCGCTGTAAACCGCGTTGCAGATCTCGGTGAGCGGCATGCCGATCACGTTGACATCGGGCCGGAACTTCGAGGCCGGCATCGGCCGGGTGCTGTCGTAGAACAGGTAGCCGCCGGGCGAGATCTCCGCGACGTCGGCGTCCCAGGTCTGCGGGTTCATTGCGACCATCATGTCCACGCCGCCGCGCCGGCCGAGGTAGCCCTTCTCGGTCACGCGCACCTCGTACCACGTGGGCAGGCCCTGGATGTTGCTCGGAAAGATGTTGCGCGGGCTCACGGGCACGCCCATGCGCAGGATCGCCTTGGCAAACAGCTCGTTGGCCGAGGCCGAGCCCGAACCGTTCACGTTCGCGAACTTGATGACGAAGTCGTTGACCGCTTCGATCGCCTTCATGCGACGACCCCCTGCTTCCCGGATTGGCACCCCGCCTGCGCGGTATTGAGCAGAAACTTCTGCATGTCCCAGGCGCCCGTCGGGCATCGTTCGGCGCACAGCCCGCAATGCAGACACACGTCTTCGTCCTTGACCATGATGCGGCCGGTCTTGAGACCACCGGACACATACAGGTCCTGCGCGAGGTTGAGTGCGGGCGCCTGCAACCTCTGCCGCACATCCGGCTCGGCGCCGTCCTCGGTGAAGGTGATGCAGTCCATCGGGCAGATGTCGACGCAGGCATCGCACTCGATGCACAGGTTGTCGGCAAACACCGTCTGCACGTCGCAATTGAGCCAGCGCTGAGCCTCCTTGAACGCTGTGGCCACGTCGAAACCGAGCTCGACTTCCACCTTGATGCTGGCCAGCGCCTTCGCGGCATTGGCCCATGGCACCTTGAAGCGCGTGTCGAGCGCGGTGTCGTTGTCGTAGCTCCACTCGTGGATGCCCATCTTCTGCGACACAAGGTTCGTGAGCGGGGACGGCCGCACCGTGACATCCTTGCCATTGAGGAAGATGTCGATCGATACCGCCGCCTCGTGGCCATGCGCCACGGCTGTGATGATGTTCTTCGGGCCGTAGGCCGAGTCACCACCGAAGAAAACATTCGGCACCGACGACTGGAATGCGTCTTTCAGGAGTGTGGGCAGGCCCCACTTGTCAAAGGCGATGCCGCTGTCGCGCTCAATCCACGGGAAAGCGTTTTCCTGGCCGACCGCCACCAGCACATCGTCGCATTCGAAGAACACTTCGGGCTCTCCGGTAGGCACCAGGTTGCGCTTGCCCTTGTCGTCGTACTCCGCGCGAACCACCTCGAACATCATGCCCTTGAGGACGCCGCCTTCCTGCACGAACGACTTGGGCACGTGGAAGTTGATGATCGGGATGCCTTCGTGCATCGCGTCTTCCTTCTCCCAGGGCGAAGCCTTCATTTCCTCAAAGCCGCTGCGCACGATCACCCTCACGTCATCCCCGCCGAGGCGTCGCGCGGACCTGCAACAGTCCATTGCGGTGTTGCCGCCGCCGAGCACGATCACACGCTTGCCGATCTTCGTGACGTGGCCGAACGAAACAGAAGCCAGCCAGTCGATGCCGATGTGCACGTGCGACACGGCCTCCTTGCGGCCCGGCAAGTCCAGGTCGCGTCCGCGCGGCGCGCCGCACCCCACGAAGATCGCGTCGTATCCCTGGGCCATCAGGGCCTTCATCGAATCGATGCGCTGGCCGCTGACGAAGTTCACGCCCAGGTTCATGATGTAACCGGTCTCCTCGTCGATCACCGACTCGGGCAGGCGAAAGCGCGGAATCTGGGTCCACATGAAGCCCCCGGCTTTTGCCTCGCCGTCAAAGACGGTGACGTCATAGCCGAGCGGCGCAAGATCGCGCGCCACAGTGAGCGAGGCGGGCCCCGCTCCCACGCACGCAATGCGCCTTCCGTTTTTCGGGGCAATTTCGGGCATTCGCGCTCGCACGTCGTCGTCGTCCTTGAAATCGGCGGTGACGCGCTTGAGGCGGCAGATGGCCACGGGTTCAGGGGTCTCGGCGTTGTGATCCTCGACGCGCCCGCGGCGACACGCAGGTTCGCAGGGCCGGTCGCAAGTTCGCCCCAGAATGCCGGGAAAGACGTTGGACGCCCAATTGATCATGTAGGCATCGCTGTAGCGGCCTTGCGAGATCATCCGGATGTATTCCGGAACAGGCGTGTGGGCCGGGCAGGCCCACTGGCAATCAACGACCTTGTGAAAATAGGCCGGGTTCGAGATATCAGTGCGCTGCAAGCTTGTCTCCCATGGCGCTGAAAGGCATTGTGCGCCCCACGTTCCAGTCTACGCTTGCGCTGAATCAACTGACCCTCCGGGTTTCCCCGGGAACCACTACGCGCCCGCCAATGCTCCAAGAGCTCGAACCACATCCGGCGGCGCCTGCACGAGTTCGATCAGCACACCCTCGCCGCCGATGGGGCTGGCCTCGTTGCCTTTCGGGTGGATGAAGCAGATGTCAAAGCCGGCGGCGCCGCGGCGGATGCCGCCCGGCGCGAAGCGCACCCCGTGCCGGCTCAGCCACTCCACCGCCTGCGGCAGGTCGTCGATCCACAGGCCGACGTGGTTCAAGGGCGTGGTGTGCACGGCCGGCTTCCTGTCGGGGTCCAGGGGCTGCATCAGGTCCACTTCCACCTTGAAGGGCCCGCTGCCCAGGGCACAGATGTCTTCGTCGACGTTCTCGCTTTCACTGCGGAACGTGCCGGTCACCTGCAACCCGAACATTTCGACCCACAACTTTTGCAGCCTGCGTTTGTCGGGGCCACCGATAGCGATCTGCTGGATGCCCAGCACTTTGAACGGTCGAGTCATGTGCGCGCTTTCAATTCATCCAGTGCAATGGCCTGGCTCAGGCGGACGGCGCCGCGAATATCCTTGATCGACAAGGTGACCGTCCGCGCCCTCCAGTCGACATCAACGCTGCCGAAATGCTGCTCTCGAAACAGTTCGGTCAATCGGTTCGGACCGGCTTCACTCGCGGTCGCCCAGGGATGCGTGATGCCGCTCGAAGTCATTTCATAGAACGGGTATGGCGTGCCGCGGGCTTCCTTGTAGATCGCGCCGATATGGCGGTCGCCGGAGCCGAAGACCACGCCCTTCGCGCCCGTCGATGCCACAAGGTCGGCGAGGCGCTGCCGCTCGAGCGGAAAATTGCCCCAGCGCTCCCAACCGTGGCCTTCGACAATCACCTGGATGCCCGAATAGATGAGCCGCACTTCGGCAGGCTCGCGCAACTGCGCCTCGAGCCACAACCACTGCTCGCTTCCGAGCATGGTCTTGCTGGCGTCCGCGTCGGGCACGTAGCGCTCCTTGCCCGGCGCATCGCGCACGTCGGTGCGCTTGAGCGGCGAGCGAAACCAGCGCGTGTCCAGCAGGATCACCTGGACCCTGCGGCCGGGCGTGCCGATGATTCTTGCGTCGTAGAGGCCCCCGCGTGAGCGACGCGGATCGCCTGGCGGCACGCGCCAGAACTTCAGGAACTCGTCCTTGGCCTGCTGCTTGAACGGAAAGTCGGCGCCGCCGTCGTTCAGGCCATAGTCGCCATCGTCCCAGATCGCCATGTGGGGCACTGCCGCGCGCAATCGTGCAAATGACGGCACCGCTTCTTCAGTCGCGTACGCCGTCCGCAGTGCCTCGATGTCGAAGGGCTGTGCGTTGGCGTAGACGTTGTCGCCCCCGAACAGGAACAGGTCGGGCCGGTCAGCGATCACCGTGTCCCAGATGGGTTGTGGCTTCGTCTCGTCGGTGCAGGAGCCGAAATCGACTCGCGTGATTTCGGCCTGCCCCGGGAGGCCGGCGCAGCCGGCGAGGCCTGCGGCGGCCAGCGACAGGAAGGCGCGGCGATCCATCACTCGAACTCGACGATCGGCTGGTCCACCACCAGGCTCTCGCCCTTGCTCGCCAGCACCTTGCCCACCACGCCGTCGGCGGCGGCGAACAATACGTTCTCCATCTTCATCGCCTCGATCACTGCGACGCGCTCGCCCGCCTGCACCTTTTGGCCCGGCTGCACCGCGACATCGACCAGCAGGCCCGGCATCGGCGAGAGCACGTAGCGGCTCATGTCCGGCGGCGCCTTGAACAGCATCAGCGTGTGGAGTTCAGCGGCGCGCGGCGAAAGCAGCATCGCGTCCAGCCGTGTGCCGTTGTGAGTGATGCGGACTGCGAGCGGATTCTTGCCCACGCCCCGCTCGACCTGCGCAGTGAACGGCTTGCCATTCGCGGTGCCGCGGATGCGCGCAGCGCCCAGGTGCCAGTTGCTGCAGACCTCGTATTTCTTCCCGGCCGTCTCCACCACGCTGGAGCCCGACTGCACCTGGAAATCGCGCACCGTGGCTGCCTGCCGCTTGTGCTTGCCTTGCGAATCCAGCAGCACGGCGACGAACTCCTCGCCCACCGTGAATTGATGGCCGGGCAGTTGCCCGCTGATGCCCGTGGCGCGCTGCAGGATCCGGCGGTTCATGTAGGCCACCAACGCGACGAGAAAGTCCGGGTCATCGTGGCCGACGTCTTCCGGATGGAAGCCCTTGCCGTAGTTCTCGGCGATGAAACCGGTGTTGAAGTCACCTGTGACGAACTTCGGGTGCGCGAGCAGCGCGGCCTGGAAAGGAATGTTGCTTGAGATGCCGCGGATGACGAAGGCGTTCAGTGCCTCACGCATCTTCGCTATCGCGTCATTGCGATCCGAGCCATGCACGATCAGCTTGGCGATCATCGAGTCGTAGAACATCGGAATCTCGCCGCCGTCCTGCACGCCGGTATCGACCCGCACGCCCAGCAGGTGTTCGGTGTCGGCAGCCCACATGGTTTCCTTCGGCGGCTGGAAGCGCGTCAACCGCCCGGTGCTGGGCAGGAAGTTGCGCAACGGATCTTCGGCATTGATGCGGCACTCGATCGCCCAGCCTTCGCGCTTCACGTCGGCCTGCGCCAGCGGCAGCCTCTCGCCGGCGGCTACGCGGATCATCAGCTCCACCAGATCCAGGCCGGTAATGCACTCGGTGACCGGGTGCTCGACCTGCAGGCGCGTGTTCATCTCCAGGAAGTAGAACGACTGGTCCTTGCCGACCACGAACTCCACCGTTCCCGCCGACTCGTACCTGACCGCCTTGGCCAGCGCGACGGCCTGCTCGCCCATCGCCTTGCGCGTCTTGTCGCTGATGAAAGGCGACGGCGCCTCCTCGATCACCTTCTGGTGGCGCCGCTGGATCGAACACTCCCGCTCGTTCAGGTAGATCACGTTGCCGTGAGAATCACCCAGCACCTGGATCTCGATGTGGCGCGGCTCCTCGACGAACTTCTCGATGAACACACGATCGTCGCCGAAGCTGTTGCGCGCCTCGTTGCGGCATGACGTGAAACCCTCGAACGCCTCCTTGTCGTCGAACGCCACGCGCAGCCCCTTGCCGCCGCCGCCCGCGGAAGCTTTGATCATCACCGGGTAACCGATGTCCTTGGCGATCTTCACCGCGTCCTCGGCCGTCTCGATGGCGTCGTTCCAGCCCGGAATGGTGTTGACCTTCGCCGCGTTGGCCAACTTCTTCGAGGCGATCTTGTCGCCCATTGCGGCGATCGAGTAGTGCTTCGGCCCGATGAAAGTGATGCCCTCTTCTTCCACGCGCCTGGCGAACGCCTCGTTCTCCGACAGGAAGCCGTAGCCCGGATGCACGGCCTGCGCGCCGGTCTGCTTGCACGCCGAAATGATCTTGTCGGCCTGGAGGTAACTCTCGCGCGACGGTGCCGGGCCAATGTTGACGGCCTCGTCCGCGAGTTCGACGTGGCGTGCGTCCTTGTCGGCATCGGAATACACCGCAACCGTGTTGATGCCCATCTTGCGCGCCGTCTTGATGACGCGGCAGGCGATCTCGCCGCGGTTGGCTATGAGAATTTTGGTGAACATGTCAGCCTCTTAATGCGGGAGCGGGCAGCCGGACGCAGAGGTCGCAAAGGATTCGCAGAGGACGCAAAAGTGAATTCAAAAAAGGGAAATTCATTTGGTATTCCTTTTGCGTTCTCTGCGTAATCTTTGCGTCCTCTGCGTCCGGCAGTCCGAATTTCAAGGTCAAAGCGGAATGTTTCCGTGCTTCCTCCACGGGTTTTCCAGTTTCTTGTCGCGGAGCATGTTGAGCGACCGGCAGATGCGCTTGCGGGTCTCGTGCGGCAGGATCACGTCGTCGATGAATCCGCGGGCGCCGGCCACGAAGGGGTTTGCGAAACGCGCCTTGTATTCCGCTTCTCGCGCCGCCAGCTTCACCGGGTCGTTCTTGTCTTCGCGGAAGATGATCTCCACCGCGCCCTTCGCGCCCATCACTGCGATCTCGGCATTGGGCCAGGCCAGGTTCACGTCGCCGCGCAGGTGCTTGGAGCTCATCACGTCGTACGCGCCGCCGTAGGCTTTGCGCGTGATGACGGTGATCTTCGGCACCGTGCACTCGGCATACGCATACAGCAGTTTCGCGCCATGCTTGATGATGCCTCCGTACTCCTGGCTGGTGCCCGGCATGAAGCCCGGCACGTCGACGAAGGTGACCACCGGAATGTTGAAGGCATCGCAGAAGCGCACGAAGCGCGCGGCCTTGATCGAGCTCTTGATGTCCAGGCAACCGGCCAGCACCAG
>JBKJOM010000235.1:0-10688 GCA_046595775.1 Ramlibacter sp.
CGCGGATCCCGCGGATCTGTCCCGCCTCGCGCTTGAGCTCGGGCCGCGGGTAGGTCTGCGGATCGAAGCGGTGCAACAGCTCCGCTTCGCGGGCGCGCGTTACCGCGACGTTCGCCAGCTTCACATGGCCGAAGCCGCGCATCTGCAAGGGGAGGGCGGCCACGTCCGCAGCCGCTTTCACACGTTCGGGCGATAGCGCCGGCAACATCGCGCGGATGCGTTCGCGGTAAGTCGCGAGGATCTCGCGTTCCATGCGGCGTTCATGGGTGCGGCCGAACACGTCGAGCACCGTGCCGCGCAAGCGCTTGCCGTGCGCCAGCAGCTTCATCGCCGGCATCATCCAGCCGCCCAGCCGCACCTTGCGTGGGGCCTGGCCGTGGCGTGACTTGCTGACGACGGGGGGCGCCATGTAGAACTCCAGTTTCACGTCGCCTTCGAACTGCGATTGCAAGGTGCGCAGGAACTCGCCGTCCGTGTACAGGCGCGCGACTTCGTATTCGTCCTTGTACGCCATCAGCTTGAGCAGGCTTTGGGCCACGGCGCGGGTGAGGGGCAGCAAGGCATCGGAGCCGACCGCCTGTTCCCGCGCCATCACCTCGCCCACGAAGTCTGCAAACGACTTCGCATAAACCGCGTCCTGGTAGCCGGTAAGGTGCCGGACGCCGCGAGCGATGAGCGCATCCAAAGGCTCGATGGCCGGCGCGGGTTGCGCCTTGCTCGACAGCATTTCATCGATCGCATGCGGGTTGGCCGCGGCCAGCCGTCCCAGCGAGAGCGCCAGCTTGTTGTTGTCCACCGCCACATTGTTCAATTCGATCGCGCGCAGCAGGGCTTCCAGGCTCACCGGGATCAACCCGCGCTGCCAGGCAAAGCCCAGGCACAGGATGTTGGAGACGATCGAGTCGCCGAGGAAGGTTTCGGCAAGCGACTGCGCATCGAGCGTTTCCACGCGTTCGGTCCCCGCCGCGAAGCGCAGCTTGTCCAGCAACTGCGGCACCTTCAGGCTCGCGTCGGGGTTGCGCAGGCTCTCGGCCACGGGCACTTCATGCGTATTCGCCAGGATGCGCGTGCGGCCGTGGCGCACCGTGACCAGCGAGTCGGCCGAGGCGCCGACGACCAGGTCGCAAGCGAGGATCGCATCGGCCTGCTGCGTGTCGATGCGCACCTGGTTCAGCCGCGCCGGGACGTCGGCGATGCGGACGAACGAAAGCACCGATCCGCCCTTTTGCGCGAAGCCCATGAAGTCGAGCACACTCGCGCTCTTGCCTTCGAGGTGCGCCGCCATGGTGATCAGCGCGCCCACGGTGACGACGCCAGTACCGCCGACGCCCGTCACCAGCAGGTCATAGGGTCCGGTCCAGTCGTGCGTCGAAGGGCGAGGCAGTGCATCGACATGTTCCATGAAGTGCGATGCGCCGCCGGTCAGGACGCCGGAGCGCTTGCGCAGCTTGCCGCCCAGCACGCCGACAAAACTGGGGCAGAAACCCTGGGTGCAGGAGTAATCCTTGTTGCAACTGGACTGGTCGATCTTGCGCTTGCGGCCCAGCGGCGTTTCGGTGGGCAGCACCGCGACGCAGTTGCTCTGGACGGAGCAATCGCCACAACCCTCGCAGACGCGGTCATTGATGAACACACGCCGCGCAGGATCGACCAGCTCGCCCTTCTTGCGGCGGCGGCGCTTCTCGGCGGCGCAGGTCTGCTCGTAGATGAGGACCGTGACGCCGGGCATTTCGCGCAGGCGCCGTTGCACTGCATCGAGCTGCGCGCGGTCGTGGAACTCCGTGCCCGCGGGGAACTTGCCGTGGATGTCGTCGTACTTCGAAATGTCATCTGACAGCACAACCACCTGCTTCACGCCTTCGGCTTCCACCTGGCGCGCAATGCCATCGACTGTGATGATGCCGTCCACCGGCTGGCCGCCCGTCATCGCCACGGCGTCGTTGAACAGGATCTTGTAGGTGAGCGTGGCCTTCGCAGCCACCGCCTGCCGGATCGCGAGGTAGCCCGAGTGGTAGTAGGTGCCATCGCCCAGGTTCTGGAACACGTGAGGCACCTTGGTAAACATCGCGTGCGACACCCAGTCCACGCCTTCGCCGCCCATCTGGATCAGACCCTCCGTGTCGCGGTCCATCCAGCTGGCCATGAAGTGGCAGCCGATGCCGGCTTGCGCATGCGAGCCCTCGGGCACCTTGGTGGAGATGTTGTGCGGACAACCGGCGCAGAAGTAAGGCACTCGCTTGACGCTGTCGCTCTCGTTGGCCAGCAGCTCGGGCGGGGTGAAGTCGCGCACGAAGTGACGCCGGTCAAGGTCGCTGAAGTGGCCGACCAGCCAGTTGGCCACGATCTCGATCAGGCGCGAAGGCCGCAACTCGCCCAGCTCTGACACAAGCTTGCCGCCTGCGGCGTCGCGCTTGCCAACGATCGCCGGCCGGTGCGGGGCGTTGTAGAACATCGAGCGCAATTGCTCCTCGACCACCGGCCCTTTCTCCTCGATCACCAGCACTTCCTTCAGGCCGCGCATGAACTCGGTCATGCGCGTGGGCTCGATCGGGAAGGTCAGGCCCAGCTTATAGATGCGCACGCCATGCAACGCCAGCGATTCGGGCGAGATGTTCAGCCGCCGCAGCACTTCCATGAAGTCGTAGTGCGCCTTGCCCGCCGTGACGATGCCCACTGTCGCCCGCTCCGTCTCGACGATGTGCCGGTCGATGCTGTTGACGCGGGCAAAGGCGCGCACGGCTTCGAGTTTGGCGTGCAGGCGCTGTTCGATGATGAGCGAGGGCAGGTCGGGCCAGCGGTAGTGCAGCCCTTGCGCGGGCGGCGTGTAGCCCGTGGCGGCACGAACCGTGTCGCCGTCCTGCCAGGCCGCGACGCGCGTGTTCACCAAATCGAGATCGACCGTCGAGGCGCTCTCCACCACTTCGGACAATGCGGTGAAGCCCACCCAGTTCCCCGAGAAGCGGGAGAGCTGCCAGCCGTACAGGCCGAACTCCAGGTACTCGGCCACGTTGGCAGGCGAAACGATCGGCGCGTGCCATGACTGGAAGGCCTGGTCGCTCTGGTGCGGCATCGAGGAAGACACGCAACCGTGGTCGTCGCCCGCCACCATCAGCACGCCGCCGTGCGGCGAAGCGCCATAGGCGTTGCCGTGCTTGAGCGCGTCGCCCGCGCGGTCCACACCGGGACCTTTGCCGTACCACAGGGCGAACACGCCTTTGCAAGTCTTGTCGGGGTCGGCTTCGACGCGCTGCGTGCCGAGCACTGCCGTCGCGCCCAGCTCTTCATTGATCGCGGGCAGGAAGCGCAGGCCCGCGTCCTCGAACTTCTTGCCAGCCTTCCACACCTGCTGGTCCACCATGCCCAGCGGCGAGCCGCGGTAGCCGCTGATGAAGCCGCGCGTGTCCAGCCCGGCCGCGGCGTCGCGCTGGCGCTGCATCAGCATCAAGCGGACCAGCGCCTGCGTGCCGGTCAGGAAGATCGCGCCGCTCTTCGCCCAGAGGCTGTCGGCGAGCTGGTAGTCAGGACGGGTGAGGGAAGGGTGTGGGGTCAGTGTTTCGGCCATGCGGCCAAGCTTAGGCAACGGCGAGAAAAATGTGCTTTCTATTTCCGCCCTTGCTGGACAAGGTGGAGAATGCCATTCTCCAAAACCCCGGGAAACGAGAATGATCGAACTCGACCGCCACGATGTGCTGCTGCTGGCTGAGCTGCAGCGAGACTCCCGCCAGACGGTGCAGCAGCTTGCAGATGCCGCGGGCTTGTCGAGCACACCTTGCTGGAAGCGGGTGAAGGAGATGGAAGCCACGGGCGTCATCCGCGGCTACACCGCGCTGGTCGATCGCGAGCTCGTCGGCCTGTCGCTGTGCGTGCTGGCCGAAGTGAACCTCACTCGCCACAACGAAGACGACGTGCGCCGCTTCGAAAAGGAAGTTGCGGCGTGCCCGCAGATCGTCAGCTGCTATTCCACCACCGGGCAGGCCGACTACGTGATGAAGGTGCTGGTCGCAGACATCAAGAGCTACGAGAGCTTCCTGCACGAAACCTGCTTCAAGCTGCCCGGCGTGACGCATGTGCGCTCGAGCGTCGTGCTGAAGGAAGTAAAGGCCGAGACTCGCCTTCCGCTGGAAGCGCCGCGGGCTGCTGTGCGTAGGCGGTCTAAATCCTGAAGACGGGGGCGGACAGCCGGGACGCAGAGGTCGCAAAGATTACGCAGAGGACGCAAAAGGACTGCCAAAGAAATTTTCTTTTGTCTTCTTTTGCGTCCTCTGCGAATCCTTCGCGCCCTCTGCGTCCGGATGTCCGCTTCAAGGATCTCCGCAACCCCCACGTTGCGCCAGATCAAGTTTTGCCCTATTATCCGACCGATCGGTCGGTTAATTATTGGAGACCCCATGTACACGCAGGCCATGGACACAATGGGCAAGGACGACGGCCAGCCCAAGGCTGTGCGTTCTGCCGAGGAAGCGCAGTTGCAGGAGCGCTTCGACGCGCGCATCGACAACGGTGACTTCATTGAGGGCAAGGACTGGATGCCCGAGCACTACCGCAAGACGCTGGTGCGACAGATCGGCCAGCATGCGCACTCGGAGATCGTCGGCATGTTGCCCGAGGGCAATTGGATCTCGCGCGCGCCGACGTTGAAGCGCAAAGCCATCCTGCTCGCCAAAGTGCAGGACGAAGGCGGCCACGGGCTCTACCTCTATTCAGCGGCCGAGACGCTTGGCACGTCGCGCGACTCGATGGTGGAGGCGTTGCACGCGGGCAAGGCCAAGTACAGCTCGATCTTCAACTACCCCACGCTCGGCTGGGCCGACGTTGGCGTGGTCGGCTGGCTGGTCGATGGCGCGGCGATCATGAACCAGGTGCCGATCTGCCGCTGTTCGTATGGGCCCTATGCGCGCGCCATGATCCGCATCTGCCGCGAAGAGAGTTTCCACCAGCGCCAGGGCTATGAGAGCCTGCTGACGATGATGAAGCAGGGAACGGATGCGCAGCGCGCGATGGTGCAGGACGCTGTCAACCGCTGGTGGTGGCCGTCGATCATGATGTTCGGCCCGCCGGACGACCAGTCGCCCAACTCGGCGCAGTCCATGCGTTGGGGCATCAAGCGTGTGTCGAACGACGAACTGCGCCAACGCTTCATCGATGCAACGGTCGAACAAGCCAAGCTGCTCGGCGTGACGCTGCCTGATCCCGACCTGAAGTGGAACGAAGAGCGCCAGCATTACGACTTCGGGGTGATCGACTGGGACGAATTCTGGAACGTGGTGAACGGCAACGGCCCTTGCAACCGCGAGCGCCTGGCCGCGCGCGTGAAGGCGTGGGACGACGGCGCCTGGGTGCGCGATGCGGCAATGGCTTATGCGAAGCGGGCGCCTGTGAAGGTGGCTGCTTAAAGCGGGAGCGGACACCCGTACGCAGAAGGCGCAAAAGTCTCGCAGAAGTCGCAAAAGAACATCCAGAAAAAATATCTTTTATGGAAGTCCTTCTGCGTTCTCTGCGTAACTTCTGCGCCTTCTGCGTACGGGAGTCTGACTTCAGCAGTGTTCAAAGGACAACGAAATGACAGACGTGAAAAACGAGTGGCCGCTGTGGGAAGTGTTTGTCCGCAGCAAGAGCGGGCTGGACCACAAGCACTGCGGCAGCCTGCATGCGGCCGACCCGAAGATGGCGGTCCAGATGGCGCGGGACGTGTACACGCGCCGGCAGGAAGGCACCAGCGTGTGGGTGGTGCGCTCGGACCAGATCGTTTCCAGCGACCCGGGCGACAAGGCCATGCTCTTCGACCCGATGGAAGACAAGGTGTACCGCCACCCGACCTTCTACAAATTGCCCGACGCAGTCGACCACATGTGAGAGCGCCTTGATGCCTGCCGCTTCCATCACCATCAACCAGACGCCCGAAGTGCAGTACCTGCTGCGCATCGGCGATACCGCGCTCATCCTGGGCCAGCGCATCGCGGAGTGGACCGGCCACGCGCCGGTTCTGGAGGAGGACATCGCGCTGGCCAACATCGGGCTCGACCTGATCGGGCAGTCACGCGGGGTGTTGACCCGCGCCGGACAGCTTGAAGGCTCGGGCTACGACGAGGACCAGCTCGCGTTCCTGCGCGACGAGCGCGACTACCGCAACGTCACGCTGACCGAGCTGCCGCGCGGTGACTTCGCACTCACCGTGCTGCGCAACACCATGATGGCCACCTTCTTCAAGCTGCTGTGGACGCGGCTTGGCACCTCCAGCGACAGCGAACTCGCAGCCATTGCGGGCAAGGCGGTGAAGGAAGCGCGCTACCACCAGCAGCATTCGGCCGACTGGATAGTGCGGCTCGGGCAAGGCACTGCCGAATCGAAGCAGCGCATGGACAAGGCCATAGCGCAGATCTGGCACTACAACGCGGAGCTGTTCGCGAGCGATGCCGTCGACGAGCAGGCAAGCGCCGCGGGGCTCGGGCCGCGATGGGGCGAACTGCGCGAAGCGTGGTTCACCGAGATGCGCGAAGTGTTTGACGAGGCCGGTCTTGCGATGCCTGCCGAAGTGAAGTTCCTCTCCACCGGCAAGAGCGGCGTGCACAGCGAGCACATGGGATTCATCCTCACGGAGTTGCAGCACCTGCAGCGCGCGTATCCAGGGGGCGTGTGGTGACATTCGCCACGTCGCGTGTGACGCGCGCCTGGGCCGTGCTCGGTAACGTGCTCGATCCGGAAGTGCCGGCGCTGTCGGTCTGCGACCTGGGCATCGTGCGCGAGGTGATCGACCACGGCGGCGAGCTCGAGGTCGTGCTGACGCCGACCTACTCCGGTTGCCCCGCTACGGAAGTGATCGAGCAGAACTGCCTGGCTGCCATCGATGCCGAAGGGCTAGGCCCATCGCGCGCCACCTTGCGCCGCGCGCCTGCCTGGACCAGCGACTGGATCAGCGAGGACGGCAAACGCAAGCTCAATGAGTACGGCATTGCACCTCCCGGCCCCACGATGCCCGAGGGCGGCGTCCCCATCCGCATCTTCGGCCGCCGCGCGCAGGCCGACGTGGCGTGTCCGCGTTGCGCCAGCAAACACACCGAGCGTCTTTCCGCATTCGGCTCGACGGCCTGCAAGGCAATGTACCGGTGCCTGTCCTGCCGCGAGCCGTTCGAGCATTTCAAACCGATATGAGCACCTTGTTCCATCCGCTGCGCGTCCGGGCCGTCACGCCTGATACGCAAGAGGCCGTCGTCGTCTCCTTCGAGGTCCCGCCCGAGCTGCAATCGGTCTTCGGTTTCACGCAAGGCCAGTACCTCACGCTGCGCAAGGACATCGACGGCCAGGACCTGCGGCGCTCGTACTCGATCTGCGCCGGCCTCGATGACGGCGAGTTGCGTGTGGGCGTGCGCAAGGTCAAGGGCGGACTTTTCTCCAACTGGATCAACGAGCACCTGCAACCCGGCGACACGATCAACGTGATGGCGCCGCAGGGCCGCTTCTTCGTGCCGATCGATTCGGGCGCGCATCGCCACCATGTCGGCATCGCCGGCGGCAGCGGCATCACGCCGATCCTCTCGATCATGAAGACGGTGCTGGCACGCGAACCGGGCAGCCGCTTCACGCTGGTGTACGGCAACCGCAGCCTGCGCTCCACCATGTTCAAGGAGGAGATCGAGGATCTGAAGGACAAGTACATGACGCGGCTGGTGCTGCACCATGTCTTCTCCGACGAGCATACCGATGCGCCGATCAACATGGGAATCATGAATCGCGACAAGATCGGCGAGTTCCTGTCCATGCTGGTGCCCGGGGCTTCGATCGACCATGCCTTCATCTGCGGCCCGTTCCAGATGAACGACGAAGCCGAGGCTGCACTGCTGTCGGCGGGCGTGCCCGAGGACCGTATCCACATCGAGCGCTTCGGCATCGCGCAGGCGCCCGCCGTCGGCGCGGTGATTCACGAGGCGAAGCCCGGCGACGCCGAGCAGTCGAAGATCACCATCATTCGCGACGGCTTGAAGCGCGAGATCCAGTTCTACAAGGACCAGCCGAGCATCCTCGACTGCGCTTCCGCGGCGGGGCTGGAAGTGCCTTTCTCTTGCACCTCGGGCGTGTGCGGAACCTGCCGCGCGAAGCTGATCGAAGGCGAAGTGCGGATGGAGCGCAACTTCGCGCTCGACAAGAACGAAGTTGCCGCGGGCTTCGTGCTCACCTGCCAGGCGCACCCGATGACCGATCGGGTGGTGCTGTCATTCGACGAGCGGTAGTGTCTGAGGGGGGCTTGCAATGCCCCCACCCCAGCCCTCCCCCACAGGGGGAGGGGGCAATAAGGAACGTGATGATGCAAGTGCTTCAGAGTTACATCGCCGGCCGCTGGGTCGGCAGCGTCAGTGGGCAGATGCTGCGCAGCGCCGTCAATGGCAAGCCGGTGGCAAGCGCTCATGCCGACAAGCTCGACTTCGCGCAGGCGGTGGAGCACGCGCGCCGGGTAGGCGTGCCCAGCCTGCTGGCGCTGGACTTCCAGCAGCGCGCCGAACGGCTGAAGGCGCTGGCGAAATTCCTGGGTGAACGCAAGGAGGAGCTCTACGCCATCTCCGCGCATACGGGCGCCACGCGCACCGACAGCTGGATCGACATCGAAGGTGGCAGTGGCACCTTGTTCGCCTACGCGGGCATTGGCGCCAACGAGCTGCCTTCGGGCAACGTCGTCCATGAGGGCCCGGCCATGCCGCTGGGCAAGAAGGGCGGCTTCGCGGGCACGCACATCCCGGTGCCACGTGGTGGTGTGGCCGTGCACATCAATGCGTTCAACTTTCCGATCTGGGGCATGCTCGAGAAGTTCGCGCCCAGCTTCCTCGCGGGCGTGCCCTGCATTGGCAAGCCTGCGACATCGACCAGCTACCTGACCGAAGCGATGGTGCGGCTGGTGGTCGAGTCGGGCATCCTGCCCGAAGGCAGCCTGCAACTGGTGATTGGCAGCACCGGCGACCTGCTGGACCGTCTCGACGGCGCCGATGTGGTCACCTTCACCGGCTCGGCCGATACGGCCGCGAAACTGCGCGCGCATCCGAACATCGTGCGCAATTCGATCCCGTTCAATGCGGAGGCTGACTCGCTCAACTGCGCGGTGCTGGCGCCCGATGTCACCCCCGACGACGAAGAGTTCGACCTGTTCGTGAAGGAGGTTGCTCGCGAAATGACGGTGAAGGCCGGGCAGAAGTGCACGGCGATTCGCCGCGCCATCGTCCCGCAGCAGTATGTCGATGAAGTGGCCAAGCGCCTGCGCGCGCGGCTGGCCAAGGTGACCGTGGGCGACCCGGCGCTGGAAGACGTCCGCATGGGAGCACTGGCCTCGCACGACCAGCAGGTCGACGTGGCCGCTCGCGTAGCGGCGCTGCTGAAGAGCGCCGAGCTGGTGTTCGGTGAGAAAGACGGTTTCGCGCCGAAGGGCGAGGGCGTGGCCGAAGGCGCCTTCTTCGCGCCGACGCTGCTGCTGGCGCGCAACCCGATGGGCGACGACAGCGTCCACGACATCGAGGCCTTCGGCCCGGTCAGCACGCTCATGGCCTATGACGGACTCGATGAAGCGCTGGCACTTGCCGCCAAGGGCAAGGGCAGCCTGGTCTGCACGCTGGTCACGAAGGAGCCGGCAACAGTGGCACGCTTCGTCCCGGCCGCGGCCGCGATGCACGGCCGCATCCTCGTGCTGGACCGTGAAGCCGCAGCCGAGTCCACCGGCCACGGCTCGCCACTGCCCATGCTCAAGCACGGCGGCCCCGGGCGTGCCGGCGGCGGCGAAGAGTTGGGCGGCGTGCGCGCAGTGAAGCACTACCTGCAGCGCGCCGCGGTGCAGGGCTCGCCGACCATGTTGGCGGCAGTGACCGGCGAACATGTGCGCGGGGCGAAGGTGCATGAAGACGGCACCCATCCCTTTCGCAAACACTTCGAGGACCTTGCCATCGGCGACTCGCTCCTCACGCACCGCCGCACCGTCACCGAAGCGGACATCGTCAACTTCGGCGGCATCTCGGGCGACTATTTCTACATGCACTTCGACGACATTGCCGCAAAGGAGAGTCCATTCGGCAAGCGCATTGCGCACGGCTACTTCGTGCTGTCGGCAGCAGCGGGTTTGTTCGTGTCGCCGGCGCCGGGGCCGGTGCTGGCCAACTACGGCCTGGACACGCTGCGCTTCATCAAGCCCGTGGGCATCGGCGACACCATCCAGGCGCGCCTCACTGCCAAGCGCAAGATCGACCGCAATCGCAAGGATGCCAAGGGGCAGGGGCAGGGCGTCGTGGCCTGGGACGTGGAGGTGACCAACCAGGATGGCGATCTGGTCGCCAGCTACGACATCCTGACGCTGGTGGCCAAAAGGACCTGAAGCGCTGGCACAGCGAGGGTGCTGCTGTCATGGCGGAACTGACTCGCCATCCAGTGGCTGTTCAGCGCGTCAGCCTGTGAAGTATTCCGGGTGCTCCGCGTGGATCGCATCAAGAAAATCAAGTGGCGAATGCACGTGCACCCGCATCGCCTCGGCAGCCTTGCGCGCATCCCCTGACAGGATCGCCTCCACGATAGCGCGATGGTGGTCGATCGCGATTCGGTTGCTACCCACCGTCGGGATGGCCAGGTGCCGAATGCGGTTCATGCCCGTGCGGGCCAGACGCAATGCATTCCATGCATGGGGATGGCCGGCCAGCACGAGGATCTGCCGGTGGAAGTCTTCG
>JBKJOM010000001.1:0-2655 GCA_046595775.1 Ramlibacter sp.
CCGCCTGGCAGGAATGGCTGGCGCACCAGACCATGGTCATCAACGAAAACCGGCTGTCCCCGCTTGACCCCAAGCACCGGGCGTTGCTGGAAGTGGAGATGGAAAAGTTCCTGTTTGACGGCGGAACCGCCGCTCCAGCGGGCTTTGTAGCGCCCGAATCCTGACCCCAGGCAGGCGCCCCAGCTTGCCTTCACCCCTGCCCGGCCAGTATCATTCGCAGCTCGCACCGGTCCGGCCGCGCGACCTTTACATGTGGCCGAGTAGCTCAGTTGGTAGAGCAGGGGATTGAAAATCCCCGTGTCGGCGGTTCAATTCCGTCCTCGGCCACCATCCTGCATCCTGTTGTCGGCTCGCACGCGCCGAGCCTGCCACCGCCACCGGATGCCATGACCGTCAGCAAACCACGAAAGCTTGTGCTGCTATCCATCGCCTGGGCGGCCGCCTTGTCGATCCTGACTGCGATTGCGCTCCCGCCGCAGTTCCTGACGGCGGACCAGGTCATCCAGGTGGTGATGTCCCTGCAGAAGCTGACGCTGTTCATGTGGGGCCAGAACCGCATCGCCAACGTCCTGCCCCTGGCCGTCGCCTGGATCACGAACCCCGGCGCGAACCTCGCTGCGGTGCTGGTGTTGCCGGCGATGTTCTTCTATTCGCTGCTACTGTCCCTGGCCCGGCTCGCGGTGGTGTCGGTGCGCGCGATAGACGTGGAGTCCGCATCGCTCAAGACTTTCATGATCGTCTCGGCAGTCTTCTGCCTGGTCTTCAAGCCGGGCGCGATCTACGAGATCACGATCGCCCATTTCGAGTACTCGCTCCCGGCGCTTCTCCTGGTGGCCGCGTTGCATCTTTCAGTGCTCGGATCGAACAAGTCCTGGCGCGCACTAGCCGCCGCGGCGGCGCTCGTGTTCGTGGCGAATGGGGTGAATCCGTCCACGGTGATCCCGGCAGTTTTCATCGCCGCCGCCGCCTCGGTCTACAAGCGTCGGTTGGGACGGGGCGAGATCGTGCTCGCGATCGCCAGCGTGGCGGCGTTCGTGGCCTGGAGCCTCATCGCCCGCAGGCACGGCGGTTCCGACTATACGGGCTTCGACCTGGGCCTCCTGCCGACCAGCATCGGGAAGATCGTCACCGGGATGGTCGGGGCCATGAAGCTGGAGTATTTCCTCCCGATCGCTGGCACGCTGGCGCTGGCCCGGGGCATCACCTTGCTTCGCGCGGGTGCGGGCGCCTCGCTGGAGAAACCCCGCGTCGCGGGCTTCGTGTTCTGCTGCGCGATCATCTTCGTGGCCGGCTGGTTCCTTCTGTTTGCCGGTAACCGCTGGGTGGAGGCGAACGGTTTCTACTGGCGATACTTCATCTTCACGATCTTCGCCGCGCTGTTCTGCGGGGCCATCTGGATCGCGCAGCTGGTTGACGCAATGGGCGCACGTGCGGGCTACGCGGCGGCGATCCTGGCGGCCGCCATGTCGACGGCGGTGTTGTTGTCGCCGCCCGTGCCGTTCGAGGACTACAAGGTCTTCCGCGAAGCCCGGGCGAATTCCCGGACGGACATCCACTTGTATGCGGGCGATTACTGGCTGGTCTGGCCTGCAGTACTTCGGGACATGATCGAGGGGCACGAGGCGTATGGCCTGGCGCTGCGTGGCGAAGTCAACCGTGCCGCCGTCCGCGACTACGTCCGCCGAAGCATTCGCCGCGATGGCCGCGTAAGGGCCCTGTGTCTGCGCGAAACGCTCGAGGAGTGCAGCCGCCAGATCGCCTCGATCGCCGGGCCCGTTTCGATCGCCGATCCGATTCCCCTGCGCCAAGACCTGATCGAATTCCGGCTCGGCCAGGCACGGCAAGGACTGCACTACCAGGGCGCTCGGTTCATGGCCCTGCCCTCGCAGGTCGGGGTCGTGGGCCAGGGCAGCAGCAAACGCACCAACGACAACGCGGGGTTCCTGTCGTATGGGCCGTATGCTGCGCTCGATGCGGGTCGCTATCGGCTGAAAGTGTTCGGCATGGCGCAGGCACCGGGCGGCGCGTACGCCGACGTCGCGGTCGACAAGGGCACCCGCATTCTCGCGAAATTCCCGTTACAGCCGCTCGGCAGCACCCTCGTCAGGGATGCGATCGTGTTGATTCCCGCCGATGCGCAGGACGTCGAGCTGCGCGTCTGGGTCAGCGAGGACAGCGTGCTGCAGCTGACGGGATACCAGCTGTCTGGCGAGTGACTGCAATCAGTTCGTCGTCGCGCGGTCTTGCGCGCCGCGAACGACGGAAACAGTCACTTCCCCATCGTCATTTTTTCTGCACGGCAATCCAGCGATCAACCTTTTGCTCCAGCACGTTCAACGGCACGGCGCCATCCTTCAGCACTTCAGCATGGAAAGCGCGAATGTCGAACTTGTCGCCAAGCGCTTTCTCGGCGCGTGTGCGGAGTAACCGAATCTGCATCTCGCCGGTTTTATAAGCCAGCGCCTGGCCCGGGATGGCCATGAAGCGCTCGGCTTCCGAGATGGCTGTGGTCTGACTGGTGGTGGAGTTGGCGTACAAATAGTCCAGCACCTGCTGACGGGTCCAGCCCTTGCTGTGGATGCCGGTGTCCACTACCAGGCGAATGGCGCGCCACATCTCGGCCTGAAGTCGACCGTAGTATTGGTAAGGGTCGGT
>JBKJOM010000002.1:0-4665 GCA_046595775.1 Ramlibacter sp.
GCCAGTGAGCCCTGCCTGGCCGAAGCCGTCGTTCTGGTACATCACCGCGATGCGGCTCATGCCCAGCGTGGTCAGTTGCTGCACCATGTGTTCCGCCTCGTCGGCGTAGCCCGCGCGCACGTGGAAGATCCAGGGGTTGTGGGGGCTCCGTAGCGGCTCACCGCCACTGTAGGGAGCGACCAGGGCCGCGGCGCCTTGCTCCAGCACCTTGTCACTCAATAACTTGCCGATGTTGGCAGTGCCGGCAAAGCCGAACAACGCCACCACCTCGGGCTTGGCCAGCATTTCCCTGGTCAGCCGAACTGTCTCGTCGACCTTGTAGCCGTCATCGGCCACCAGCACTTTGATCTTCTGGCCGTTGATGCCGCCTTTGGCGTTCACCTGGTCGAAGTACAGCTTGCCACCGAGCACCATCTGCGCGCCGGTGGTTGCAAGGACGCCCGACAGCGGGGCGACTTGCGCGATCATGATGTCCTGGGCGGAATGCGCCATGCCGGCAGCTGCCAGCATCAACGCACCCACTGTTCTTTTCGCCAACGATGTCATTCCTGCTCTCCCCGTTGTAGTGAAACAAATTGCCGGACCGCTGCGCGGCCCGGCTTCTGGGGGTCAGTCAGCAGTGATCGCCTTTGCGGCGTTCGTGGCGTTGAACATGACCTTGTGCGGCCAGGTGCTCCAGGTCACGCCGAGTGCGGCGTTGTTCGGGTTACCCGTGCGTGCGAAGCTAGACACGCTTTGCATCAACGCGCTGGAGAGTTCGACGCGGCCGGCCTGGTTGGCAGTGCTGAACCACACATTGCCGAACAGCGAAGGCCCGAAGTTGCCGAACAGGAAAGGCAGGTCGACGACGTGGACCGCCCCATAGATGTCGTTCCACGGCGCCGGCTGCTTGTCCCAGTCGAAGCGGTAGTAGTACACGTCCTCCTGCTGCGTCTTCAGGGCATTCAGCACGTTGTCTCGGCTGTTGAGGAAGAAGAAGCGGTTGAGGGTTTCGGCCCTGGCGGTGAAGCCGGTGGTAGGCGCGTTCACAGGCAGGTACGAGGCCGTGATCCACTGGTCGACGGTGGTCTGGGCGGCAGCGTTGGCGTTGTAGCTGAAGTGGTTGCTGAACAACTGCGAGTCCGTCGGAATGCGCGCATTGCCGGTACCACCAACCAGGAAGAGGAACGACGGGAACAGCTTGCCTTCGTCGCGCGCATTGCCCGCGAGCACTGGCACCTTCATGTAGTTGCCTGCGTTGATGGCGGCGATCGGGTCAGCGGCGACCACCGTGCCCTCGGGGATCGGCCCGGAACCGGCAAGGCCCAGTAGCGCGAGCTTGGTGAGCAAGGTCGTATACAGCTGTGCCGGCGTCTTGCTTCGCACATAGTCCGCGATCTGCGCACTGGTGCGGCCCGCGATGTACGCGTTGGCAGAAGCGGTGTCGACCGCGAGTCCGTCAGCGATCACCAGCTGCTGGACCAGCGCATTGCCTTGCGCCAGGTATGTCGATGCGGGGCTCAGGGTCGGGATGCTGCCGGCCGGCAGGTTGGTCGCCAGGGAAATGCCACCGGACAGGGGCATTACCTTGTGGAACAACTTGGTAGTGGCCGCCACCATCTTCGGCGAAGTCTGCAGCGCCCAGACGTTGATGGCACCGGCGGACTGGCCCACGATGGTCACGTTGCCGGCGTTGCCACCGAAGGCGGCGGCGTTGCGGTTCACGAACTGCAGCGCCTTGATGCTGTCAAGCATCGTGAAGTTGCCCGAGTTCGTGTCGGCGTCGCCCGTCTTGAGCTGGGGCACATTCAGGAAGCCCATGATGCCCACGCGGAAGTTGGGCGTGACCACGATCGCGTTGGCGGTCTTGGCCAGCGCTGCGCCGTCATACATGGGATCGGCGGTGTAGCCCGAGACGTTGCTGCCACCATGGAAGAACACGATCACCGGCAGGTTGGTTTCCCGTGTGTTGGGACGCCAGACGTTCAGGTAAAGGCAATCCTCGCTGCCCACGGCCGTGTTAAGCGTGGTGCCGATGGTCTCGTCGTACTTGTTGTTGCTGCCGGGCCCGTAGATGCGACCGTATTGCGAACACGCGTTACCGAACGACGTGGTCACCTTCGTGGTGGTCCATGCCGGCGCGTCCTGCGGTGCCTGCCAGCGCAGCGTGCCTGTGGGCGGCGCGGCGAAGGGAATGCCCTTCCACGAAATCGTGGACGACGTCGTGTTCTCGGCGCCAAGCACATCGCCCAGGTGGGTCTTGGCGAGCAACGGGTCGGGATCGGTCGAGCCGCCCCCGCATGCCGCGAGTATCAGCGGAATACTCAACAGGGTCGCATGCAAGGCATGCCGGGTCCATGATCTGGAAGTTCTCTTCATCGCTTCAATCTCCTCTGGGTTGGTCGCTGGGAAAAAATTCATGGCGCGGCCCGGGCGGCGCGCAGACGCCCCACGATGCCGGTGGGGAAGTAGTAGACAGAGAGCACGAACAGCACACCCAGCCAGAGCAGCCAGCGGTCGGGCGAGAGCAGTGCAGCGAGCCAGGGCAGGCCGGAAGCAGCGTCGCTGCCCTGCTTGAGCACATCCTGCAGGTAGCTCTGGGCCACGACGAAGATGCCCGAACCAATGGCCGCGCCGTAGATCGTTCCCATGCCGCCGATCACGACGATCAGCAGCACGTCGAGCATCACTTCGAACGAGAGCGAAGTGTCGGGCCCGTTGTAGCGCAGCCAGATTGCGAGCAGCGCGCCAGCCAGTGTGGCGAACAACGCCGAGAGGATGCTGGACATCGTGCGAAAGAAAACCACGCGGTAGCCGATGGCCTCGGCGCGGAACTCGTTCTCGCGGATCGCTTGCAGCACGCGGCCGAAAGGCGAATTGACGATGCGCAACATCGCAAGCACGAGCACCATCGACACGACAAACAACAGGTAGTAGCTGACGATGCGGCCATCGACAGTCACACCGAGGATCGGCGACTCCATCAGCTGCCAGCTTGGTGACAGCATCTCGGGCATCTTGAACGTCAGGCCGTCTTCGCCCCCCGTGATGTCGGAGAGCTGCGAAGCCAGCGTCTGGAAGGCCGCCGCCACGGCCAGGGTGATCATCGAGAAAAAGATCGCGCGCACCCGCAGCGAAAACAGGCCCACCAAGAGCGCCAGCACGAACGAGATCGCCAGCGACACCACAAGGCCCAGGAAGATCGATGACCAGCCCGGCCCTATGCGGGTGGAGGCCACCGCGATGCCGTAAGCGCCGATGCCGAAGAACATGGTGTGGGCAAAGCTCACGATGCCGGTGTAGCCCAGGAGCAGGTCGAAGCTGGCGACGAGCACGATGAAGATCATCACCTTGGCCGCCACGTTCAGGGCCTTGACGCCGGGCACCAGGAACGGCGTCAAGGCCAGCGTGAGCACCAGCGCGATCAACAGTACCGTCAGGACACGGCTGCGCGGGAAGTCGTTGGAAAGGAGTCGGGTCAGCATCGTCGGCTCCTTACTTCGTGAAGGCGTAGACGCCCTGCGGGCGCCACAGCAGGATGGCCATCATCAGCGCGATGTTGGGGAACAGTGCGGCCTTGGGCACCAGGAAACCGGTGTAGTTGGCCATGAGGCCCACCAGCAGCGCGCCGATCAGTGCTCCCGTGGTAGAGCCCAGCCCGCCGATGATCAGCACGATGAAGATCAGCACGTTGACCTGCGCGCCCATCTGCGGCGTCACGCTCTGCTGGTACAGGCCCCACATCACGCCGCCCAGTCCAGCGAGCGCGCTGCCGACGACGAACACGCCAATGAACAGCACCTTGATGCGGTAGCCCAGCGACTCGACCATCTCGCGGTCTTGCACCCCGGCGCGAATCAGCAAGCCGATCTTCGTGCGCGTCAGCACCCACAGCAGTATTCCGAACACCAGCAAGCCGACCACCACCGCGATGAGGCGGTACTTCTCGATGCCGGCATCGCCAAAGAAGATGCTGCCGCGCATGCCTTCGGGCAACGGCAGCGGGATCTGCAGCGGGCCCCAGATCACCTTGATCAATTCCTCGCCGATGATCATGCCGCCCATCGTGATCAGGATCTGCTTCAGGTGGTTGCCGTACACCGGTCGCACGATGAAGCGCTCAAAGGCAAGGCCCACGGCTGCGGCCACGAGCATTGCAATGATCATCGCCGGCAGCACCGCCATCAGGTTGACCAGCAGGCTGGCCGACGACGTGTAGTCGCCCATCGCGCCCAGCACGCTGGTGGCCACGAACGCGCCGAGTGCGATGAACACACCGTGCCCGAAATTGAGCACGTCCATCAAACCGAACACCAGCGTGAGGCCTGATGCAATGATGAAGATGATCATCCCCATCGCAAGACCCGCGACCGTCAGCGTGACCCAGGTCGAGCCTGAGCCGACGAAAGGAAACACCACAATTGCCAGGATGGGCACGAGCGCCATCGGCTTCCAGTCGAAGTCCTTTTTCATGCTGCCTGAACCAGTGACATCGCTCATATCGCCAGCCCCAGCAAGGCGTGCTGCAGTGCCTCGTCTTGCGCCAGCGCCTGCATCGAGCCCGCGTGCACGACAAGGCCGTTGTCCATCACCGCAACCGAGTCGCCCAGCCGCTTGGCGAAGTTGATGTTCTGCTCGACGAGAAGGATGGTGACGCCGCTCGCCTTGAGCTGCGCGAACGCGTCG
>JBKJOM010000137.1:0-3607 GCA_046595775.1 Ramlibacter sp.
CATGAAGCCCGGCACGTCGACGAAGGTGACCACCGGAATGTTGAAGGCATCGCAGAAGCGCACGAAGCGCGCGGCCTTGATCGAGCTCTTGATGTCCAGGCAACCGGCCAGCACCAGCGGCTGGTTGGCGACGATGCCCACGGTCTGCCCTTCCATGCGCCCGAAGCCCACGATGATGTTCTTTGCGTAGTCGGCTTGCAGCTCGAAGAAGTCGCCGTCGTCCACCGTCTTGGCGATCAGCTCCTTCATGTCGTAGGGCTTGTTCGCGTTGTCGGGCACCAGCGTGTCGAGCGACAGGTCCAGCCGGTCGGCCGGGTCGTTGCTGGGCCGCACTGGCGGCTTCTCGCGGTTGTTCAGCGGCAGGTAGTTGTACAGGCGTCGCAGCATCAGCAGTGCCTCGACATCGTTATCGAAGGCCAGGTCGGCCACGCCGCTGCGCGTGGTGTGCGTGGTGGCGCCACCCAGCTCCTCGGCCGTCACTTCCTCGTGCGTCACGGTCTTCACCACCTCGGGGCCGGTGACGAACATGTAGCTGCTGTCCTTGACCATGAAGATGAAGTCGGTCATCGCGGGTGAATACACTGCGCCTCCCGCGCAAGGTCCCATGATCATGCTGATCTGCGGGATCACGCCTGATGCCAGCACATTGCGCTGGAAGACGTCGGCATAGCCGCCCAGGGACGCAACGCCTTCCTGGATGCGCGCGCCACCGGAGTCGTTCAGGCCGATCACCGGCGCACCGACCTTCATCGCCTGATCCATCACCTTGCAGATCTTCTCCGCGTGCGCTTCCGACAGCGCCCCGCCGAACACCGTGAAGTCCTGGCTGAAGACGAACACCAGGCGGCCATTGATCATCCCGTAGCCGGTCACGACGCCGTCACCGGGGATCTTGTTGTCGGCCATGCCGAAGTCCACCGAGCGGTGTTCTACGAACATGTCCCACTCTTCGAAGGTGCCTTCGTCCAGCAGAAGCTCCAGCCGCTCGCGGGCCGTGAGCTTGCCCTTCGCGTGTTGCGAGGCGATGCGCTTCTCGCCGCCTCCGGCCCGCGCAGCCGCGCGCTTTTTCTCGAGTTGTTCGAGGATGTCGTGCATGGTTCTTAGCTCCTTGTCATGCCGGACTTGATCCGGCATCCTTGTCTTTTGCATTCAATAGCTGCCGGGCGGCGATTGACGCCGGCACCTGTCCCGCCTCCACCTGGGCCGTCAAGCGTGGCAGCAACTCGCGCACTGCCGCGTTTTGGCGAAAGTCGTGCTTCAGCGCCGCCTCGATTCGCTCCCACATCCAGGCCAGTGCCTGGTGCTTGCGACGCGCGCCGAGCTGGCCACTGGCCACCTGCGAATCGCGAAACTCCGACACTGCCTGCCAGAAGGCAACGAGGCCATCGCCTTTCAGTGCGCTTAGCCGCATCACCTTCGCCATCCCATGGCCGGCACGCCCGTGCTGCGAAAGGAGCCGCAGAGCGCTCGTGATCTGCGCCTGTGCACGTGTCGCCGCATCAGGGTCGATATCGGCCTTGTTAATGACCACCAGGTCGGCCAATTCCATCACGCCCTTCTTGATGGCCTGAAGGTCGTCGCCCGCATTGGGCAGTTGCATGAGAACGAACATGTCCGTCATGCCCGCCACCGCCGTCTCGCTCTGGCCGACGCCCACCGTCTCGACGATGACGATGTCGTAACCCGCGGCTTCGCACACGAGCATCGATTCCCGCGTCTTCTCCGCCACGCCGCCGAGCGTGCCGCTCGCCGGACTGGGCCGGATGTACGCCGCGTCGTTCACCGACAGCAGCTCCATGCGCGTCTTGTCGCCCAGGATCGAGCCACCGGAAATGCTGGACGAGGGGTCCACGGCCAGCACTGCCACACGGTGGCCCTCGCCGATCAGGTACAAGCCGAGCGTCTCGATGAAGGTGCTCTTGCCAACTCCTGGAACACCGCTGATCCCGAGCCTGAACGAACGGCCGCTGTGAGGCAGGACGGCGGCGAGCAACGTGTCGGCTTGCGCGTGGTGATCGTCGCGCGTCGACTCGAGCAGCGTAATCGCCTTGGCGATGGCGCGGCGCTGTGCGGGGCCCGGGCCCGCGAGGATCTGGGTCGCGAGAAGACCAGCCGGCATGGTTTTACTCCCTCCCCCGCTGGGGGAAAGCCGGGATGGGGGCATGCGAGGCCAGACGAGCACCCAGTGCCCCCACCCCTGCCCTCCCCCTGAGGGGAAGGGGGAGATGCCCCCCTCTCATGCGATCGCCTTGCGAATCTGTTCGAGCACGTCTTTGGCGCTCGCCGGGATCGGCGTCCCGGGTCCGTAGATGCCCTTCACGCCCGCGTTGTAAAGGAACTCGTAGTCCTGCTGCGGCACGACGCCACCGACGAAAACGATGATGTCACCCCCGCCCTGCTGCTTCAATTCATCGATGATGGCCGGCACCAGTGTCTTGTGGCCGGCGGCAAGTGTCGATACGCCGACCGCATGCACATCGTTCTCGATCGCCTGGCGGGCGCATTCCTCCGGGGTCTGGAACAGCGGCCCCATGTCCACGTCAAAACCCAGGTCGGCAAATGCAGTGGCCACCACCTTGGCGCCACGGTCATGGCCGTCCTGACCGAGCTTGGAGATCATCACGCGCGGCCGTCTGCCTTGCGCCGTGGCGAAGTCATCGATTTCCGATTTGAGTTTGTCCCAGCCCTCGGCCGAGTCATAAGCGGCTGCATACACACCGGTCACCTTTTGCGTATCGGCGCGATGGCGCCCAAAGACTTTCTCCAGAGCATCCGACACCTCACCGACCGTGGCGCGCAGCCGCACGGCCTGGATGCACAGCTCCAGCAGGTTGCCCGTGCCGGCGTGCGCGGCTGTCGTCATCGCATCCAGCGCCGCCTGCACCTTCGCTGCATCGCGCGCGGCCCGGATTTTCTCCAGCCGTGCAATCTGCCCCGCCCGCACCTTCATGTTGTCGACGTCGCGAATCTCCAGCGCGTCTTCCTTCGCCAACCGGTACTTGTTGACACCGACGATCACGTCCTTGCCCGAGTCGATGCGCGCCTGCTTCTCGGCGGCGGCGGCCTCGATCTTCAGCTTGGCCCAGCCCGAGTCCACCGCCCGCACCATGCCACCCATGGCCTCGACTTCCTCGATGATCGTCCAGGCCGCATCGGCCATGTCCTGCGTCAGCTTCTCCATCATGTAGCTGCCGGCCCACGGGTCGATCACGTTGGTGATGTGCGTCTCTTCCTGGATGATCAACTGCGTGTTGCGCGCGATACGTGACGAGAAGGCCGACGGCAGTGCGATGGCTTCGTCGAACGAATTAGTGTGCAGCGACTGTGTGCCGCCGAAGACGGCTGCCATCGCCTCGATGGTGGTGCGCACGACGTTGTTGTACGGGTCCTGCTCGGTCAGCGACCAGCCCGAGGTCTGGCAGTGCGTGCGCAGCATCAGGCTCTTCGGGTTCTTCGCGTCGAAGCCTTTCATGATCTTCCACCACAGCAGCCGCGCCGCGCGCATCTTCGCCACCTCGAGGTAGAAGTTCATGCCGATGGCCCAGAAGAAGCTCAGGCGCCCGGCAAACTCATCGACGTCGAGGCCCTTCGCCAGCGCTGCCTTCAC
>JBKJOM010000152.1:0-11633 GCA_046595775.1 Ramlibacter sp.
CGCGGCGCGCAATTCCTCCAGCGATTCGACAAGGTAGTCGGCCATCAGGTTCAACCCGGGCACTGTGCGCCGGCAGGCGGTCAAGCCAAAGTCGAGCGCGCCCAGGTAGCTCTGTACGGTCATGTTCAGCGCCATGCCGTGTGCCGGAATCGATACGGGATACAGCGTCAGGACTTTCGCCCCGGCGACGTAGAAAGGCGCCTGCGGACCGGGAACATTGGAGATCACGACATTGGCCGGCGGCCGCAGATGGTCGGCAAGACCGGAACGGTTGAACAGCCCGATTGCGCCCTGCAGCAGCAGCGGCGAACCCAACAGCGAGAAGTCGCGCGGTGTCGCATCCTTGATCCTGCCGGTGAATTCCTTGGCTGCCACCGACGAGGCATGGATGGCTTTCAGCCGCTCGATCGGATCGACGACGTCGGTCGCCAGGCTGACCAGCATGCCCGACACCTGGTTGTTGAAGTCGGCATTCCCCGCTTCGCGCAGGGACACCGGAACGAAGGCGATGAGCGGCTCGTTCGGCAGGCTGTTCTTTTCCAGCAAGTAGCGGCGCAGGGCGCCGGCGCAGATCGCCATCACCACGTCATTGAGCTTGGTCTCGGACTTCTTCGCGATCGCCTTCGCTTCGGCCAGCGACACCGAACGTGCGGTGAACGCCCGCTGGCTGGTGATCGAGGTGTTGAGCATCGTCTTGGGCGCGCTCAAAGTCGGCAGGCCCTTCAGTTGCAGGCTGCGCGTCCTGATCGCCGGCGTCACGAGACTGGCGATCGCCTTCAGCACATCGGGAATCTTGGTGATCGCGTTGACCTGCTGGCTGAGCATGTTCTTGTAGGCCGCGCCGAGCAGCGCCAGCCCTTCGGGCGAACCCCCTTTGCCCTCGGACTTTGGCGGCGGCGGATCGACCTGGCGCGGCACCGGCGAGGCGTCGTACATCATGTGCATCAGCGCCATCCCGGCGCCACCGTCCACCGCCGCATGATGGATCTTGATGTAGATCGCGGTCCGGTTGCCCGCGAGCCCGTCGATGACATAGAACTCCCAGAGCGGACGGCTGCGGTCAAGGAAGTTGGAATGCAGGCGCCCGACGAGCTCCTCAAGCTGCTGCACCGTTCCCGGCCGGGGCAGCCCGAGGTGACGAATGTGGTACGCCAGATCCATGTCCTCGTCGTCGACCCAGACCGGGTGGTCGATGTCCCAGGGCACCTGAACGAGTTTTTTCAAGAGGACCGGCACCAGATGAAGTCGCCGGGCCAGATGCGCCTTGTAATCGTCGTAAAAGCTGCCTTTGAACCCGGCGGGCAATTCGACGATGCTCAGGCTCGCCACGTGCATCGGGGTCTGCGGCGTTTCCATGTACAGGAAACTCGCATCCATGCCGCCAAGCTTTTTCATGGGTGTGCTCCGGGTTGCGCGGCGACGGACTGCGCGTCTCAGGTCGGCATCGGATTGGCGCCGCCAGCGGTGCCCCTTGGGGCACCGCGGCGGGGGTCGCGATAGATCAGCCCCTTGATGCCGCTGCGGTCAAAGTGCTTCCATTGCCCTTCGGGCTGCGACAGCCGGTCGGCGATCGCGAACAGCACCGACGGGTTGTGGCCGAGACCGCAGTGGCTGCCCTCGACCTCGATGTTCTCGGACGTCGGGCCCTCTTGTTCCAGGCAGCCCTGCCAGGCGACGATGCCATCGCTGCGGCTGAAGATGGCGGTGCTGGGCACCGGCGGCGGCAGCCCCATGTCGGCGCGCTGCGGCCAGTCCTCCACCTTGCGCCCGCTTTGTCGCTCGTACAGCTGCCACGCGTGGCTGGCTTTCGGTGCGCCGGCAAACGGGCTGCCAAGCGTGATCACTTGACGCACGTTGGCGCTCGACCGGCGCGCCAGCTCGCGCGCAAGAATGCCGCCGAGGCTCCATCCGACGAGGCTCACCTTGCGCTGGTAGCGGTTGGCCAGCTCGTCGACGCGGGCCTGCATCTTGGCTTCGGCGCCTGGCCGCGGGCCGCGGTTGGGGCCTAGCTTCCAGCCGTGCGCCGCCCAACCCTGATCCTTCAGGAACCTGCGCAGCGGCCGCGTCGAAACATCGCTCGCCGCGAGACCGGGAAGCACCAGGACCGGGTGACCATCGCCCCGGGGGGCAAGTCGCAACAGCGGATAAGAAGTGAAGAACGCGCCGAGCTCCCAGATCGCCCGCACTTCGAGGAGCAGCAGCTCGCGCGACGGCGCAGCGGTCGGGTCGGCAGAAGACCTCACGGCGGCAACCCCTTCACACCGCATGTGCGGCAATGGCGTCGATGATTTGCGGCCACATCGAGATCGGCAGCGCGTGGCCCATCCCTTCGATGATCAGCAGCTTGGCACCGGGCACGCTCTTGGCGGTGTCGATGCCGCAGGCCAGCGGCACCAGAGGATCGATATCGCCGTGCATCACCAGCGTCGGCACCTTGACCGCAGCGAGTGCCTCCTTGCGGCTGCCCGAGGCGAGGATCGCGGTCAGCTGCCGCGCGACGCCGGCCGGGTTCAGGCCTCGGGCGAAGTTCTGGCCGGCGCGTGCCAGATCGCGGGCTTCGTCGAGCGGAAAGCTGCCGACCCGCAGCATCTTCCATGTCTGCCGATAGCTTTCGAAGTAGCCGGCCTGGTCAGTTGGCGTCGGCTTGAACAGCATGGCCAGGGCCTCGGGTGTTGGCGGCGGCAGTCCGGGGTCGCCGGTGGTCGCCATGATCGAGGTCAACGTGCGCAGTCGCTGCGCATGCTGGATCGCGAGCGTCTGCCCGATGGCCCCCCCCATCGAAAGGCCCACCACATGGGCTTTGTCGATGCCCAGGGTGTCGAGCAGACCGACCGCATCGTCGGCCATGTCGCTCAACATGTACGGGGCGGAAACCGGCTTGCCCTGCATCGCTGCCGCAAATGCGGCTGCTACGTCCGGCACCCCGGCTTCGGTGAAACGAGTCGACAGACCCATATCGCGGTTGTCGAAGCGGATGACGTGGTAGCCGCGCGCCGCAAGCTGGGCGCAGAACTCATCGTCCCAAGCAATCATCTGCGCCGCCAGGCCCATGATCAGCAACAGCGGCGGCGCCTGAGGGTCGCCAAACGTGTCGTGGCACAGCTCGATGCCGTTGGCTCGGGCCATCGCGGGCGGCGTGCGTCGGTCAAGTGGCATGCGGCGTCCTCGGGTTACTTGTTGCTCGCGTTCTGAAAAACAATCGCACTTTGAAAGGCCGCGGTCACGAAGGCGAGGCTGGCAGCGAACTGCTGATCATTCAGGTCGCGTGCGGCGTCATGCATGCGGTAGACATTAGCGAACTCTCGCTCGCGCCCCGCTTGGACAATGAGCTTGCCAATCCCCAGGCTCTCCAGCGTCACCCACAAGTCCGGGTTATAGCTGCGCGTCAGTTGCAGCATGAAGCCGAGCGGATCGTTGCGTCCGACAATCGACGTCAAGCGCAGGATCATCTCGAACGGCAAGACGGCCTTGCCGCTTTCCACCAGGCCGAGGAACGACGGGTCTTTCAGATCGAGCGCTGCGCCCAGTTCATCCAGCGAAAGCCCCGCTTCCCGGCGCAACTCGGCCATCAAGGAGCCTGCCCTCTCGATGGCGGCCTTCTGGGCGGGCTTTTTCACCTTCGATTTGACAACAAAGAAGGAAAGATCGGTCGCCGTTCCAGCCACCCCCAGCGCTGACTCGGCCCAGGCATGAAGTTGGCGGGCCAGCGACAAGACTGATGAGTGGATCAAACTGTCCGATTTCGCGGGCGTTGTCGCTACAGCCGCAGCGGCAGGCTTGCGAGCGGTAGCCCTGCCCTTGCTCGCGTTGGCGGTGGGCGCCGAGACATGTTTGACCATCGGTTACTCCGCTGAAGATCGAAGATTGCGGACCAGGTGCCTCTCAACTATCGGCGTATTTCTCCCGCATCAACTTCTTGTCGAACTTGCCGACGCTGGTTTTCGGCAACGCATCGAGAAAAAGGATCTTTTCCGGAATGCCGAACTTGGAGATGATTCCCCTGTCGGCGTAGCCTTTCATGTGGGCCTTGATTTCTTCCGCGCCGACCTTGCCCGCTGCGTCCGGCTTGAGCACGACCAGTGCCATTGGCCGCTCGCCCCATTTCGCGTCCTTGACACCAATCACCGCGACCTCGCTCACGGCGCGGAGTTGCGAGATCACGTCCTCTACTTCGAGCGAGGAGACCCATTCACCGCCGGTCTTGATCACGTCCTTGATCCGGTCGGTGATGCGCAGATAGCCCCCGGCATCGATGTTGCCGATGTCATTGGTGTGCAGATAGCCGCCCGCCCAGAGCGCCTCCGACGCCTCCGGGTTCTTGAGGTAGCCCTGCGTCAGCCACGGCGCCCGAACCACCACTTCGCCGGCCGACTTGCCATCGTGGGGCACGTCGTTCATCTCCGGATCGACGATGCGCAGATCGACCAGCGGAACCGGGCGACCTGCTGTCGTGCGGACATCGATCTCTTCATCCACGTTGCCGGTCAGCGTTGAGGCCGTGAGGTGGGAGCTCGTGAGCAACGGGCAGGTCTCCGACATGCCGTAACCGCAGAAGATGTCGATGCCGCGTTCCATGGCTGCCTTGGCCAGGCTCTTGGGCAGCGCCGAACCGCCGATCACGATCTTCCACCCGGTCATGTCCACGTCCTTGCCCGCAGGATGGGTCAGCATCATGTGCAGGATCGTCGGGACGCAATGAGAAAACGTTGCGCCCTCTTTGTGCTTCAACGCCAGCAATGTCTCCGGCGTATAGCGACCCGGGTACACCTGCTTGACGCCCATCAGCGTCGCAGCATAGGGCAGCCCCCAGGCATGGACGTGGAACATCGGCGTGATCGGCATGTAGACGTCGCCCTGGTGGAAGCGCCCCTGACTGCTCGACATGCCAAACGTCGCGACGTCCACCAGTGTGTGCAGCACCAGTTGCCGATGGCTGAAATAAACCCCCTTGGGCAGTCCGGTGGTTCCGGTGGTGTAAAAAGTCGTCGCACGTGTGTTTTCGTCGAAGTCCGCAAAGGCGTAGTCGGGCGAACTGGACGCGACCAGCTGCTCGTACTCCGAAGCAAACGAAATCGATGCGGCAGGGGTCTCGGCACTGTCGTTGATCAGCACGAACTTCTG
This sequence comes from Ramlibacter sp., assembly GCA_046595775.1. Taxonomy (GTDB): domain Bacteria; phylum Pseudomonadota; class Gammaproteobacteria; order Burkholderiales; family Burkholderiaceae_C; genus Ramlibacter. The sequence continues at coordinate 5,122 of JBKJOM010000152.1, forward strand.
CACTGTTTCCAGCTTGTCCTTGAAACCTTCCAGCATCGGCAGGAACTCGGCGTTGACCAGCACCACCTTGGGCCCGGCGTGGTTAAGCGTGTACAGCACCTGTTCCGGATTCAGTCGAACGTTCACCGTTTGCAACACGGCGCCCATCATCGGCACGGCAAAGAAGCATTCCAGATAGCGATGGCTGTCCCAGTCCATCACCGCCACCGTATCGCCGAACTGCACGCCCAGCGAGGCCAGCCCGCTTGCCAAGCGGCCGATCCGTTCATTCAAGGTGCGGTAGTTATAGCGCTTGAGCTCTCGGTAGACGATCTCCTGCAGCGGAGCGTGGGCCAGCGGGGTGAGCAGCAGTTGCTTGACGAGCAATGGGTAGGCGTGAGCCGATGGTGTGCGATCGATGAGATTTTGTGCCACGAGTTGCTCCAATTGGCATTGCCGATCAGCCCGGGGCGGTAAGCCCGTAGGCTTCCATCTGCGCCTGGAACCTGGCGACGTCGTGACCCAGGATCACGATGTCGTGCTTGTTCCCATCCCGATCCTTGACATGGTCGTGCAGCAGCGCCTCGGCACGAAAACCCAGGCCTTCGAAGACCGCGATCGCGCCGCGCTGATCCACGGTCATCTGGGCCATGAGCTTTTCCAGGCCCATTTCAAGCGCGATGGCAAAGCTTTCCTGGGTCAACCTTTGCCCGAGCCCCTTGCCCCGCATGTCCGGATCGACAATCACGCGCAACTCACCCACATGGCGTGACCACGACAGCGGGTCCCGCACGACGTTGGCGCAACCGAGCACTGTTCCGCTTCTTGTCGCGAGCACTGTGACGATGGTGCCGACTTGAGACGCTTGCACCCAGGCATCGACAACCTTGGGCTGGCTGATGTCGCGCCGCAGAAATAGCAAGTCATGCACAGACAGCTTTTGCGCCAACGCGAGAACCGCCGTCTCGTCCCCTGGTGCCAACAGCCGCAATTCGAGATCGCCGCCGTCACAAGCCATCGTGCGCGGATAGGACCGACTGAATTGTTGGGTCATGTGGAACGCTCCTGTAACCATGCGTCAAGTTTCGGCCACAACCGCTTGATTGCGTTGCCGCCGGCCACGAGGCTGACGTGCCCGCCCTTCATGACGATTTCTTCCTTGTCCTTGGAGCCGACTTTCGCGATCAGCGGCTTGGCCGCGTCGTACGGCACGATGTGGTCGTGCTCCGCGATGGCATGCAGCACCGGCACCTTGATGTTGCCGAGGTCCACGCGCCTTCCGCCCAGCACCAGCTCACTCTTGTGCAAACTGTTCTGCCACATGAATTCCTTGGTGACCTGCCGGAAGAACTCGCCCGGCAGCGGCAAGACGTCGGTCGCCCAGCGGTCGAACATGCGATACGACTTGACGAATTCGTCGTTCCAGATGTTGTCCCAGAGCTTCACCATGCCGGCGCTGCGGTCCGCTGGACGCAACATGTCAAACGACGCAAAGATCATTTCAGGGGGTGTGTTGCCCATCGTGTCGACGAGCCGGTCGACGTCGAAGTGGCGCTTGTCGCTCCACTTGCTGAACAATTTCATCTCGCTGAAGTCGATAGGGGTGGTGAACAAGGCGAGATTCTTCACCGGGCCCCTCGGGTGCAGGGCGGTGTAGATTGTCGAAAGCACGCCGCCCATGCAGTAGCCCACCAGGGTCACGTCTTCTTCGCCACAGGCCTGCTGCACACGGGCGATGCAATCGGGGATGAAATCGAGCGTGTAGTCCTCCAGGCGCAACCGTTTCTCGTCAGGCCGGGGTGGGTTCCAGTCGATCACGAATACGTCGTAACCTTGCGTGAGCAGAAACTCGACCAGGCTTTGGCCGGGCGCCAGGTCCAGGATGTAGCCGCGGTTGGTGACCGCCATCACCAGCAGCAGCGGCACGCGGTAGATTTCGTCCACCAGCGGTCGGTAGTGGTACAGCGCCAAAGTCCCGCGCTGATGAATCACGTCCCTGGGAGTGGCACCTACGGTGGGGCCAGACGCCGCGAGGTATTCGACCCCTTTGATGCCGCGTTGCATGGCATGGTCGATCTCCGCCTGAATGCGGCTTCGCGTCGATGCGGTGTCAGCATTCATCGCGCGGCCTTCCCGCGCTTGCGCGGGACCACGGGCGCCGGGGCCACCGCGACCGGCTTGTGCACCGGGGGCTTCCTGGTCCTCGACGGTACTGGCGAAGATCGCCCTGCACGGCCAAGAGGCTGCCCACCCCCGAGACGGTCGAGGCTGGCTGAGATCCCGATCAGGCGATCCTCAATCGTTTGCAGCCGCTCGCTCAGCGCCTGGATGTCGGGGCGGGTCGGCAGGTTCAGCGCTTCGAAGTAGCGTTGCATCAGCTCCTTCGTGATCTTCTTCGTGACCAGGGTAGCGTTCATGGCCTTGTTCATCCCCCCGGCGACCTCATCCGACTTCATGCCTTCGCTGGCGAACTCGTTGACGCTCTTTTCCACCTGCGACACCATGTCGCGCCAGAATGAGAGGGGATCCAGCGATGGAATCACTGCCATGACCATGCTCCTGCTTGTTTTCGATATTTCATGATCCAAGTGAGTGCGGCTGCCGCTACACCTCCAGCCACTCCTTGCGCACCTTCTCGTTCTGCTTGAGCCCTTCCGGGGTGCCTTCGTACACGATCTTGCCGTGACCCATGACATACAGCCGCTGTGAAATGCGCATTGCAATGTCGAGCTTCTGTTCCACCAGCAAAATGGCAATGCCCCGCTTGGCGATTTCATCGAGCAGATTGCCCACCTGCTGCACGATCTTCGGAGCGAGACCTTCGGTTGGCTCGTCGATCATCACGAATTCGGGATCGCCCATCAGAGTGCGGCACAAGGTGAGCATTTGCTGCTCGCCGCCCGACATGACACCGGCCGGTGTGTCGGCACGCTCGCGCATGCGCGGGAAGATGTTGAAAGTGTCCTCCGTCGACCAGCGGCTCTTGCCGCCGCTTCGCTTCTCGCCCAGCAGCAGGTTCTGCCGGACGGTGAGCGTCGGAAAGATATCGCGATGTTCCGGCACGTAGCCCACGCCGCAGTGAGGGATCTCGTGCGGCTTCATTGCGAGCAGGTCCTGACCATTGAAACGGATCGAGCCGCGGGCGTGCACTTGCCCCATCACCGCCTTGAGCGTGGTCGAGCGGCCCACGCCGTTGCGCCCGAGGAGGCTGACAATTTCGCCCTTCCCCACCTGCAGGGTCACGCCGTGCAGGATGTGGCTCTTGCCGTAGTAGGCGTGCAAATCCTTGATCTCAAGCATGTCCCGTCCCCAGATAGGCTTCCTGCACCGCCTGGTTGCCCCGGACGTTGGCCGGCACGTCGCTGGCGATGACTTGCCCATAGACCAGCACCGAAATGCGGTCGGCCAGATTGAACACCACGCCCATGTCGTGCTCCACCATGACCAGTGTGCGGCCCTCGGTCATCTTGCGGATCAGCGCCATGGCTTCATCGGTCTCGGAATGGCTCATGCCGGCGGTCGGTTCGTCAAGCAGAATCACGCCCGCACCGCTCGCCACCGTGATGCCGATCTCGAGCGCCCGCAGTTCCGCATAGGAAAGGACGCCTGCGAGAAAGTCGCGACGCTTCTCCAGCCCGATCTCCTCGACCACCTTGTCAGCCCGCTCGTTCACGTCCTTGAGTTGCGAAAGCCGCTGCCAGAGCGAATATTTGTAGCCGGCGGACCAGAGCAGCGAACAACGGATATTTTCAAACACCGAAAGGCGCGCAAAGACGTTGGTGACCTGGAAGCTGCGCGACAGGCCCTTGCGGTTGATCTGGTAGGGCTCCAGCCCAACGACGCTTTCGCCATTCAACAGAATCTCGCCCGAAGTGACCGGAATGCGCCCGCTGATGAGGTGGAACAAGGTCGACTTGCCCGCTCCGTTGGGCCCGATCAAGGCGTGCCGCTCGCCCTTCTTGATTTGCAGCTCGACGCCTCGGATGATTTCGGTCTTGCCGAAGTGCTTGCGCAAGCCCTTGATTTCGATCGCCAGTGCGGTCATGGCTTTGCCTCCTCGGGCGCGTCCAGCAATGGCATGCTTTCCATGGCTTCGTCCTCGCTGTCCACAGGCGACACGTGCAGCGCTGCGGCCACCGTCGACCACGCATCGGATACCCGTGTCGCAGCCAGACGCATGAGCCAGGCGCCCACCGCGACCAGCAGCGCTGCGGCGATCCAGGGTGGCGCACTTCGCGGATCGAACGCGATACCGATCACCGACATGGTCGGCGACGCCGCTGATTCAGACAGGTGGTAGCTCATCTCGATCAACCCGATGGCACCCAGCAGCATGACGCCGGCCGCCACGCCGGCGAACAAGTAACTGGGCAACAGGGTCTTGAACAGGCGTTTGCGCTGGAGCAACGGTGCATGAAGCACGATGAGGCTGGAGATCCCGCCCGGCGCAAACATCACCATCACGAGGAACAACAAGCCGAAATAAAACACCCATGCTTTCGTGATACCGGACAGCACAGTCTCCAGCAGCGTGACAACGACGGCCCCGATGATCGGGCCAAAGAACTGCCCCACACCGCCGATGAATGCCATCAACAAGACAGCGCCTGAGGTGTGCGCTGTGACTGTCTCGACCGTGACGATCTCGAAGTTGATCGCCGCCAGGCCGCCGGAAATGCCGGCGAAGAAGCCCGCCACCGACAAGGTCATGAAGCGCACCAGGTGTGTGTCGTAGCCGATGAACTGGACCCGCTCCGGGTTGTCTCGCACCGCATTCGACATTCTCCCCAACGGCGTGCAGGTGATGTAGTACATGCCGAGCGCGCAGACCAGGGTCCAGGCCGCGATCAAGTAGTAGACCTGCCGCTGCGAACCATAGGTGATTCCGAACCAGCCTTCGCCCGTGGCGCGATTGCTCGACACGCCAGCCTCGCCGCCGAAGAACGCGGGGATCAACAGCACACAGGCCGTCACCAGCTCGCCGATGCCGAGCGAGATCATGGCGAAGGGCGTGCCTGAACGCTTGGTCGTGACCCAACCGAACAGCAGGCTGAAGAACAAGCCGGCGATGCCACCGATGAGCGGCAACAGCGTGACCGGGAAGTGGAACGAGCCACTGCCGACGGCGTTGAGCGCGTGGATCGCAAAGTACGCGCCGAGGCCCGAATACACCGCATGGCCGAACGAGAGCATCCCTCCCTGGCCCAGCAACATGTTGAACGACAGGGCGAAGATGATCGAAATGCCCATGCGCGACAACAGCGACAGGCTGAAGTCGCTGGAAAAGATGAGCGGAAGCACGATGAGCGCGGCTGCGAAGCCGCCCCAAGCCATCAAACGACCGGTGAGTTGCTGTCCCATGTCAGCCCTCCCGGTTGCCCATCAGGCCCTTCGGCCGGACGATCAGCATCAACACCAGCAGAAGATACGGCAGGATTGGCGCGACTTGCGATATCTTCAGCGAAGAGATCTGCGACAGGACGGGGCCGCCTGCCAGCGCTCCCAAAAAACTCAACGGCTGAAGATCAAGTCCGACTGAGAAGGTCTGCATCACACCGATGATCAGCGAGGCAATGAAAGCGCCCGCCAGCGAACCCATGCCGCCGACGACGACGACGACGAAGATGATGCTGCCCACTGCCGCGGCCATGCCGGGCTCGGTCACGAACGCGTTGCCGCCTATGACCCCTGCCAGACCGGCCAGCGCGCAGCCGCCGCCAAACACCAGCATGAAGATCCGAGGTACGTTATGGCCCAGCGCCTCGACCATTTGCGGGTGAGTAAGGGCGGCCTGGATGATGAGTCCGATACGGGTCTTGGTCAATCCGAGGTACATGGCCAACAGCATGCTCAACGAGATCAGCATCATGAAACCTCGGTAGGTCGGGAACGCCGTCGAGAACAGCGTGAACAGCGGCACGTCGAGCTCTGCCGGAACTTTGTAGTCCACGGCAGACCGGCCCCAGATCAGTTGCACTGCCTCACCAAGGAGGAAGGCCAGCCCAAAGGTGAACAGCAACTCGGCCACATGGCCGAACTTGTGCACCGCACGCAAGCCATAGCGTTCCACGACGGCTCCGACGACACCAACCAGCAATGGTGCGAGCACGAGGGCTGGCCAGAAACCGATCTTGGTGCTGATCTGGTAGGCAAAGTAGGCGCCCAACATGTAGAAGCTGGCGTGGGCGAAGTTCAATACACCCATCATCCCGAAAATCAGCGTAAGGCCCACCGAGAGCAGGAAGAGCAGCAACCCGTAGGAGATGCCGTTCAGCAGGGAAAATAAGACGAACTCCACGCGAGCCACCTCTATTTCTGATTCGTTGATCGACAGACGGGATGTGCTGCTGCGCCCGCTACTTCGACGGCGTTACGCGCGAGGTCTTGAGCGCCGACGCCGCGCGACTTGCGGGTTTCGTGGAGCACACCGCGACAACGCTGCTATTTCGGACGCTGCATCTTGCAGGTCGTCGGCAGCGTGATGTCTTTTGCCGGGATCATTGCGTCGGTCCTGAGGCCGTACGGGCTGCCCT
>JBKJOM010000164.1:0-19893 GCA_046595775.1 Ramlibacter sp.
TTCGACAACTGGCACTCGACCGACGCGCCGGAGAACCACGAGCTTGCGCAGCAGATTTATCGCGACTTGAAGGGCAACGGCCTCGTCTCCAGCAAGGTCATCGAGCAGTTCTTCGACCCTGAGAAGAACATGTTCCTGCCCGACCGGTTCATCAAGGGCGAGTGCCCCAACTGCCACGCGAAGGACCAGTACGGCGACAACTGCGAGGTGTGCAGCAAGGTCTACAGCCCGACCGACCTGATCAACCCGTATTCGGCACTGTCGGGCGCCACGCCGGTGCTCAAGTCATCCGAGCACTTCTTCTTCAAGCTCTCGGACCCGCGCTGCCTGGAGTTCCTCTCGAAGTGGACGACCAGCGGCGCGGTGCAGCCCGAGGTGTTGAACAAGATCACCGAGTGGCTCGTGCCGGACGCCGACGGCAAGACGGCGATGGGCGACTGGGACATCAGCCGCGACGCGCCTTACTTCGGCATCGAGATACCCGACGCGCCGGGCAAGTACTTCTATGTGTGGCTCGATGCGCCGGTGGGTTACCTGGCCTCGCTGAAGAACTACCTGGGCAGGATTGGCGTGGATTACGACAAGTTCATCGCCGACCCGCAGGTGGAGCAGGTCCACTTCATCGGGAAGGACATCATCACCTTCCACACGCTCTTCTGGCCGGCGATGCTGCACTTCTCGGGGCGCAAGGTGCCGAACAAGGTGTTCGTGCACGGCTTCCTCACCGTGAACAACGGCGAGAAGATGAGCAAGAGCCGCGGCACCGGCCTTGATCCTCTGAAATACCTGTCGCTGGGCATGAACCCCGAGTGGCTGCGCTACTACCTGGCCGCCAAGCTCAATGGCCGCAACGAAGACATCGACTTCAACCCCGAAGATTTCATGGCCCGCGTCAATTCGGACTTGGTGGGCAAGTACGTCAACATCGCCAGCCGCGCCGTAAAGTTTATCCCCGAGGGCAAGTTAGTGGCCTCGCGGCCCGACCCGGAAGCGGCAGCCCTTGCCGCCAACGTGCAGTCGCTCTACGAATCGCGCGACTATGCACGCGCGCTGCGCGAAGTGATGGCTTTCGCGGACAAGGTGAACACGCGCTTCGACACCGCCGCGCCGTGGAAACTGGTGAAGGAGGGCCAGGCCGGCGAAGCCGCGATCGTGTGTTCGGAATGCCTGCAGGCCTTCAAGGTGATGACTGCGTGCCTGAAGCCGGTGATGCCTGAACTGGCGGCGCAGGCCGAAACGTTCCTGATGTCGGGCGTGCTCGACTGGAGCAACGCCGCCGCGCCGCTGCCGCAAGGCCACCAGGTGGGCGAATACAAGCACCTGATGCAGCGGGTGGATGTGAAGCAGCTGGATGCGCTGTTCGAGGCTCCCGCTGGCGCCGAGGCGCCCCCACCCCCGCCCTCCCCCGGGGGGGGAGGGAGTGGACTGCCGGGAGGCGAGGCACTTGCGCCCGAAATCACGATCGACGACTTCGCGAAGATCGACCTGCGCATCGCCAGGATCGTGGAGTGCAAGGCGGTGGAAGGCTCCAACAAGCTGCTGCAGCTCACGCTCGACGTCGGCGAAGGCCGCATGCGCAACGTCTTCTCGGGCATCGCCTCAGCGTACAAGCCAGAGGACCTGGTGGGCAAGCTCACGGTAATGGTGGCCAACCTGGCGCCACGCAAGATGAAGTTTGGCGTGAGCGAAGGCATGGTGCTCGCCGCCAGCCACGCCGACGACAAGGCCCAGCCGGGCATCTATGTGCTCACCCCCTGGCCCGGCGCGCAGCCGGGGATGCGGGTTCGCTGACCGAGCGCAGGGGCGCGTGTACGGCTACAGTCGCACCATGATCCGCAGTCCCTCCACAGGCGCGCACCGAAAGGCCATTGCCGCTGGCCTCACCCTTTTGCTGTGCGTTGCCCTCCCAGGTTGCGCCGTGGTCACCGTTGCCGGCGCGGCAGTGGGCGTGCTAGCCACCGGCGCCAGCCTGGCCGTCGATGCTGCCGTGGGCACCGCAAAGGTCGTGGGCGCTGGGATCAGCACCGTGCTGCCGGGCGAACCAGCCAAATAGACGCGCCACCGGGCGTACACTGCGCCCATGGCCCGCGTGCCGCCCCCCTTGCCCCTGTCGCGCCGCAAGCGCTTCATTACGCGCCTGCGCCACACCGGGTCGCCGGAATTGAACCCAACGCATCCCTGCGTCCAGTTCAACTTCCGGAGCCCTGATTGACCTTTCCCTTCGTTTTCCGACCCCGCCTTGTCGACGCCCTGCGCGGCTATGGGCGTGACAACTTTCTGCGTGACCTGGGCGCCGGCATCACCGTCGGCATCGTGGCGCTGCCGCTGGCGATGGCCTTCGCCATCGCCTCGGGCCTGAAGCCCGAGGCGGGCTTGTGGACCGCGATCATTGCGGGCCTGATCATTGCCACGCTCGGCGGCTCCAACGTCCAGATCGGCGGGCCAGCTGGCGCGTTCATCGTGATCGTGTACGGCATCCTCGAGCACTACGGCCTCGCGAACCTGATGATCGCCACCGCGTGCGCAGGCGTCATCCTGTTCGTGCTGGGGCTGCTTCGGCTGGGGCGGCTGGTGCGCTACGTCCCGGTGAGCATCGTCATCGGCTTCACCAACGGCATCGCGGTATTGATTGCGGCTTCGCAGCTGAAGGACCTGCTGGGCCTGTCGATCGCGAAGATGCCCGCGGATTTCTTCGCGCAATTGCAGGCGATCGGCGGCAACATCGCCACCTTCAATCCTTATGCACTGGGGCTCGGTGCTGCCTGTGTGCTGGGAATGTTCCTCTGGCCCCGGTTGTGGTCCGAGCACTCCCCCATCCAGTCCGCGATCGAGTTGCCCGGCGTGCAAAGCGCGATCCGGCTGAACCGGCAGGTGCCCGCGCCGGTGGTGGCGCTGGTCACGCTCACCGCGCTGGCCTGGTACTTCCACTTTCCGGTCGAAACCATAGGCTCGCGCTTCGGCAGCATTCCCCAGGGCCTGCCTGCTTTCGTGCTGCCCGAGTTCACCTGGGCAACCGTGAAGCTGCTGGTGACTCCCACCATCACGATTGCGCTGCTCGGTGCCATTGAGTCGCTGCTCTGCGCGCGCGTTGCCGACCAGCTCGCGCCGCTGCCGCGCCATGACCCGAACCAGGAGCTGATGGCGCAGGGCATCGCGAATTTCATCGTGCCTTTCTTCGGCGGCATGCCGGCGACCGGCACCATCGCGCGCACCGTGACCAACATCCGCGCGGGCGCCACAACGCCCATCGCGGGCATCGTCCACTCGATCACCCTGGGCGTCATCGTGCTGGTGGCGGGGCCGCTGGCGCTGCTGGTACCGCTGCCGGTGCTCGCGGGCATCCTTCTCTTCGTGGCCTGGAACATGGGCGAGTGGCGCGAATTCGCCCACCTGAAGAAGTACAGCCGGCACTACCAGATCCTGATGCTCGGCACCTTCTTCCTCACCGTCGTCTTCGACCTTACGGTGGCGGTGCAAGTGGGGCTGGTCACCGCGTGCGGCCTCTTCGTGCGCAAGATGAGTTCACTGTTCTCGGTGGAGCGAATTCCCCGGGAGGGTGCGGTGATCGAGTTCAAGCTGTATGGCTCGCTGTTCTTCGGCGCGGTGGCGAAGATCGACCAAGTGGTCCAGGCGGCGGAGTCAGGCCCCGAGCAGCCGGTAGTGATCCTGGACGCAGTACAACTGGTGCACCTCGACACTTCGGGGCTGGATTCGCTGCGCCAGTTGCACAAGGCCGTTCTGCTGAGGGGCGGCACGCTGCACATCGAGAACCTGCATGAACAGCCGCGTGAAGTCATCGACCGCTCCGGTTTCGGTGCCGAGCTCGCGGCCAACCGGGCTTCTCCAGAAGTGGCGGCGTAGGCAGCCGTGCCGCAGCGGGTTTACTTCGAGTTCTCGAAGCTCTCGACGTCCCGCTGCGTGCCGGTCCGCGCCACCCGCATGTCGGCGTCGAACCATGTCGAAAAGACCATCGATGTGCTCGGCGGCTCCAGGTAGCGCCAGTCCCAGGCGGTTTCCCGGCTCAGGGCGTAGGGCGTGACCTTCATCGGTTTTCCCAGGAGCCGGCGAACGTCCTCCATCGCCATGCCGGGCTTGACCTTGGCGAAGTTCGCAGGATGCAGCACCTGCCGCAGCGCTGTCATGCGGCCGTCGGGGCCAATGCTGATCATGTAGTTCTTCTGCCCGGCCGGCTGGCGGTTGTACTCGAAGATGCGATCGCCGCCAGGCCCGTTCCACACGTTTTCCGGAGCACCGAACTTCGCGCGGACGTCCGCTTCGGTGGCAACGCCTTCCTCCAGTTCGGCAATTCTCTGGCTGTCGCAGGCAGCCAGAGCCGCAATGACGGCGAGCGCAGGAAAGAGGTTGCGGGAGTGCATCATGGGACGGGCGGTAAAATCGGCACGAAAGGTCCAGTATGTCCCTCTTCCAGCGCATCTTCCGCCGTCCCGACTACACCTCCGATGTGACGAATTTCATCGAGGAGCTGCGGACGGCCCAGCCCGACCTGGAAGCCCGGCAACGTGCCGGACGCGCCCTGCTTTGGGACAAGCACGTCAGCAGTGAGGCATCGGACGAATTCCGTGCCGCGCAAATCCGCCAGAAGCCCTACGTCTACCAGAACAACGTGAAATGAGCGACGTCTCCGGCGAAGCGACGCTGCCGGAAGCGCCGGCGCCGGTGCTGGCAGCCATGCCCGATGTGGTCGACCAGGTCGCCCTGGCCCGGCTCTACGGTGAGCCGCTCTTTGCCATGCCGACGGACCTGTACATCCCGCCGGATGCGCTGGAGATCTTCCTTGAGGCTTTTGAAGGCCCGCTCGACCTGCTGTTGTATTTGATCCGCAAGCAGAACTTCAACATCCTCGACATCCCGATGGCGGCGGTGACTCGCCAGTACCTCGTGTACGTCGACGAGATCCGCACGCGCAACCTCGAGCTGGCGGCCGAATACCTGTTGATGGCCGCGATGCTGATCGAGATCAAGTCGCGCATGTTGCTGCCGCCCCGGAAAGTGGCCGAGGGACAGGAGCCCGAGGACCCGCGGGCCGAGCTGGTGCGCCGCCTGCTCGGGTACGAGCAGATGAAGCTGGCCGCTGCCCGCCTGAACGCGGTGCCGCAGATGGGCCGCGACGTGCTGCGCGCGCAGGTCTACATCGAGCAGTCGCTGCAGCCGCGCTTCCCGGACGTGAACGTGGTGGACCTGCAGGAAGCCTGGCGCGACATCGTCAAGCGCGCCAAGCTGATCCAGCATCACAAGATCACCCGTGAAGAGCTCTCGGTGCGCGAGCACATGTCGATCGTCCTGCGTAAGCTGCAGGGCCGCAAGTTCGTCGAGTTCGAGCACCTGTTCGACCCCACGCGCGGCATGCCGGTGCTGATCGTCACCTTCATCGCGATGCTGGAACTGGCCAAGGAGGCACTGGTTGAAGTGACGCAGGCCGAGGCCTTCGCTCCCATCTATGTCCGCCTGGCCTATCAGGCCGCTTGACGGCCGCATGACCCCCCGAATGACCACCCACGACTTCGACGTCCTGATCGTCGGCAGCGGGCTCGCCGGCCTCTCGGCCGCGATGCACCTGGCGGCCACCCACCGGGTCGCCATCCTCACCAAGCGTTCGATGAAAGACGGCTCCAGCGCCTGGGCACAGGGCGGCATTGCCGCAGTGCTGGGCAAAGGCGACACCTTCGATTCGCACGTCGACGACACGCTGGTGGCCGGCGCGGGCCTGTCGCAACTCGATGCCACGCGCTTCGTCGTCGAGCACGCGCCGGAATCCATCGCGTGGCTGGAGAAGCTGGGTGTGCCGTTCTCGCAGGAAGACGGCCACTTGCATCTCACGCGCGAAGGCGGCCACAGTGCGCGCCGCATCGTGCACGTGACCGATGCCACCGGCGCGGCCGTGCAGCAGACGCTGATCGAACATGTGCGCCGCACGCCGAACATTACGCTGTTCGAGCACCACACCCTGGTCGACCTGATCACCAGTCGCAAGCTCGGACTGCCCGACGAAGGCGACAGGGCGAGCTGCCTGGGCCTGTATGCCCTCGACGAGGAAAGTGACGAGGTGCTCACCTTTCGAGCGCCGCAGACCCTCCTGGCCACCGGCGGCGCGGGGAAGGTGTACCTGTACACCACCAACCCCGACACCGCCACCGGCGACGGCATCGCCGCCGCGTGGCGTGCGGGCTGCCGGGTAACGAACATGGAGTTCATCCAGTTCCACCCGACCTGCCTGTACCACCCGCTGGTCAAGTCCTTCCTGATCACTGAAGCCGTGCGCGGCGAAGGCGGACGCCTGCTCCTGCCCGACGGAACCCGCTTCATGCCGCAGCACGACCAGCGCGCCGAGCTGGCGCCGCGTGATGTGGTGGCCCGCGCCATCGACTTCGAGATGAAGAAGCATGGCCTCGATTGCGTGTACCTCGACATCTCGCACCAGCCAGCGGCGTTCATCAAGGAACACTTCCCCAACATCTACGCCCGCTGCCTGGAGCTGGGCATCGACATCGCAAAGGAGCCGATCCCGGTGGTGCCGGCGGCGCACTACACCTGCGGCGGCATCCATACCGACCTGGCGGGGCGAACGGATCTCGCCGGCCTGCATGCCATCGGCGAGACCGCCTATACCGGGCTGCACGGTGCCAATCGTTTGGCGAGCAACTCGCTGGTCGAGTGCATGGTGTTCGCGCGCTCGGCCTCGGGCGACATCATCGCCCACCCGCGCTCGATGCCGCACGAGCTGCCCGCGTGGGACGAGAGCCGCGTGACCGACGCCGACGAATCGGTGGTGATCTCGCACAACTGGGACGAGCTACGCCGCTTCATGTGGGACTACGTGGGCATAGTGCGGACCAACAAGCGCCTGGAGCGCGCGGCGCACCGCATCCGCCTGCTGCAGGAAGAGATCCAGGAGTTCTACGCCAACTTCCACATCAGCCGCGACCTGCTCGAGCTGCGCAACCTGGTAACTGTGGCGGACCTTATCGTGAAATCGGCGCAAGCCCGCCACGAAAGCCGCGGCCTGCACTTCAGCCGCGACTACCCGCAGATGGGCGATGTCGCGAACCCCACAATCCTGGCTCCGCCCTGAAGTCGCTCGTCCGCTGGCGCAGCTGCACTCAGAACGCCCCTCAAAGCTGGTACAGCATCCCGTTCTCGATCGCACCGATCACGTTGGCCTTGTTCTCCGGCGACTCGGAAAACTGCGCGAGGAGGTAATTACGAGGAAGTCCAAGTTCGAGGTTGTGCACGTGAAAGGCAAGGCCGCCGGCATCGGGGTCGCGGTCAAGCACGTTTAGGTAAAGCTGCGTGACGAACTGCGAATTGTTCAGCGCACCATACTTCGCTTGGAACTCCGGGCTCTCGATGAAGTTGGCCGAGATGTCAGTGATGCCGAAGCCAATGTCCAGCGCATTGATTTGAAAGCCGAGGCCGGGAATGTCCGGAGCCCGGTCCAATGCCGCCCGGTACAGCCGATAGGCCTGGCCGCCGTTGCCATCGATATCCAGGGCTATGTAGGTGTTGGCGTCGAACTTCAAGCGCTCGACGTTGACCAGCGTGTCGAAGCCGCTTGTGCCATCGTTGGCAGTGACGTAGAAGTACCCAAACGCATGGCTGATCGTGTACGCAGACGGCGTGCCTGCGTAGATCGCAAAGTCCCGGCCTGCCCCACCGTCGATCCAGTCGTTGCCCAGCCCACCCGTCAGGCGGTTGTCGAGAAGATTGCCCAGCAGCACGTCGTCGGACGCCGAGCCCACAGCATTCTCGATCCAGGTGTCCAGCCCGAGGACGAGGTTGTCGACGCCCAGGAGGCCTTCGTTGGTGACGCCGACGCTGCTGCGGTGGCCGGGCGCCAAATCGAGCCGCACGCCCACCGGCGACCCCGATGCGTCCAGCGTGTCGGTTCCGCCGTCGTCGATCAGGCTGCGCTCCGCTTTCGCGTCGGCGCCGCCCACGGTGTAGGTGTCGTTGCCGGCGTGCGTGCCCCTGGCGCCATACAGATAGCGCAGCGCCGCGATGTCGATCGCGCTGAAATCGGCGCGGAACAAGCCATCGCCCGACGCGGTGCCGGACATGGCCGTGAGCGTTGTCGTGTCATCGGCGGCGCGCCATTGCTGCGACCATGCGTCGCCCACATCCACGTTGCGAGGGTGGCGCAACCCGAGCGCATGCCCGATCTCGTGCAGCAGCGCTTGGTAACCCTCAGTGCCGGCGGTGAGCGAGAGCATCGAATCAACATCCATCCAGACGTCGCCCGCCGCGGCCGTGGTGCCCGGCATCGCCGACTGTCCCTTGGTCGTCAACTGCTGGCTCACGCCGAAACGTATCTGGCCGCCCGCGCCCGTGTCGCTCACTTCGTTGAAGGTGAGGCCAGTCAGCTGCGCGAGACTCTGGAAGATGCTGCGCACTGCGGCGCGCTCGGACACGCTGAAGGCGCGAAAGCCCGCAACGCTGCTGGCGCTTTCGACGAAGCTGAAGCTGACCAGCACCGGCGTGCCCAGGGCCGCGCCGGCGTTCCAGCGCTGCGCGTCGGCGCCCACCAGGCCCTGCGTGGCCATCTTGAGCGGGTCGATGAAATCGGCCAGCGCGTAGAACGGCGTGTTCCAGTCGAATGCGATGCGCTCGACGTCGCGCAGCGTGACGACGAAGCCGGGCACCGAGGCGGTCTTGACGGTAGCGCTGCGTCCGTCGATCGCCACGTCGATGATGGCGTTGGCCAGAGTGAGCAACGTGTTGTTGTTGGCGCGGCTGACGATCACCGAGTCGGTGCCGCCCCGCCCGTCGATCGTGTCGTTGCCGTTGTTCTGGACGAAGAGGTTGTCGCTTCCGTCGCCGTAGAGCTGGTCGGCATTCCAGCTGCCGTACACGTCATTGACCTCGATCAGCGTGTCGATGCCGCCCCAGCCATCCTGCGCGGTACCGGCGGCGAGGTCGACCACAACACCGGCGGGTGAGTCCCAGTAGGCCGCGGCCAGCCGTTCCCACCACTTTGAGGACGGCAACTTTTCGATGCGGTCATTGCCGCCCTGTCCCACTGCCGTGCCGAAGCGCATGCGAATGATGTCGTTGCCGCCGTGCCCGAAATAGGTGACGTAGACCGTCGCGTCGGACGGTTGCTCGTAGGTGTCCGCCTGCTCGGTGCCGTTGATGTCTGCCATCGCATCAGCCCTGCATGAAGCCCAGGTTCGACTGGGTGAAGTTGGAGAGGTTGGGGAAGAGGCCCGGAAGGGCCGCGGAAGGCGCTCCCATCCACTGCATCAGCGTGGCGCCGACCTGGTCGGTCGCGATGGTCGGCGCGAATCGGCCTTCGCCCGCGCGGTCGAGGTCGTCCACGCCGCCCAGCACCAGGGAAGGCAGCTGCCCCACCACCTGGCCGCCACTGACCGACCCGCCCATCACCATCCAATGGTTGCCCCAGGCATGGTCGCTGCCCCCGCCGGAGGCGGGCTTCAAGCTGCGGCCGAAGTCGCTCATCATCAGCGTCGTGACCTGCGCCCCCAGTCCCGAGGCGATGTTGGACTGGTCGAAGGCGGACAGCGCCTTGCCCAACGCGAGCAGTTGCGTGTCCTGCGAAATCGTGCCGGAGCCACGCTGGCCGGTGTGGGTGTCGAAACTGCCCCAGCTCACCAGAAACACCTGGCGCCGATAGCCCTGTGACTTGAACACCGGCATCAACGACGCAATCGAACGCAGCCGTTGCGCGAGGTCGTCGGATTCGAAGTTGCCCTGCGGCGCCTGCACGATCAGCTGCGCCTGCGTGATCAGCGTGGAGTCCGAGACCGAGCCGCCGAAGGTGTTGGAATATTCCTCTTCGTACTCGTTGGCGAACTGCCATTGCGCCATGCGGTTGACCGCCTGGGACCAGTAAGAAGAGGGCGTCGCGAGGTCCGCCTGTCCCCAGTAGCGCATGCCGTTCGGGTTCGGGCTCATGAAAGTTGTACGGGACTGGCGCCCGAGCACCAGGGTCCGGTTGCTGTCCAACGAGATGGCATTCAGCCGGTTCTGCAGATCTGTCGGCAGGGCCTCCAGGCTGCGACCGGCCCAGCCGCTGGCATCGATGTCGCCGCCCCAGCCCTGCTGCATCGCGACCTGGTCGCTGTGCGACAAGAGATACGGAGGGACGACTGCCGTGTGGGCGAGGAACTGCTGCGCCGTCACAGGCTGGATCAGCGGGCCGGCATTGGCGATGAACGCGAGCCTGTGTTGGTTGTACAGCGACGCCAGTGGTGTCAATGATGGATGCAGCCCGAAGGTGTGCCCCGCGCTGGTCCCATCGAGCGCGGCCAGGCTGGCCTTGGACAAGGCCAGGTCGAACCGCGCTGCGCTGTAGTCGGCGTAGGCCCCGTCGGTGGGTACCAGCACGTTATGGCCGTCATTGCCGCCTGTAAGGAAGACGCAGACGAGCGCTTTGTAGTCACCGGCGGCGGCGGTGCTTCGGGTCGTGAAGGTACTGCCCAATGCGCCGGCTGCGGCGGCCGCGGCGAGGAACGATCTGCGCTTCATTTGATGATCCCGTAGAAGGGCGAAGTCAATGCGAACTGGGTCAGCACCAAGGCGGCTTCCCGGGACGATGCCCAGTTGCGCTCGCCAGTGGCCAGGCTGATCAGCGTGCTGCGCAACGTGGGCGGCATAGCGCCCTTGAACCAGCGCCGGCTGATCTCGTCGGCCAACGTGGCGGGGGAAAGTTCGAAGGCTTGTGCCAGCGCGTCGACCTGACAGCCGGCGGCGCTGTTGTCGATAGTGCTGGTCAGCACATAGCGCAGTGTGCCGAGGCGCGTGGTGAATTCGCTGGCGCTCATCAGTTTTTGTTCAGGCGCAAGCAGGTTGCTGCCCGGCGCCCTGTCCGTCGGCAGGTAGAAACTGAAGACGCTGGCCGCGCTGAACGGCGCCTGCGAATAGGGACCCAGCGGCCCGCCCCGGTTCGGCTCGCGCAGGTTGGCGGTGCAGCCCAGGCCGCGCAGCGCGCCGGTATACCAAAGGAAGGGCTCGCGGAATTTGCCAAACCGTGGTGGGTTGGCGCCGCTCAAGTCGCCCTGGCGTGCTTCCGCATCGGTCAGGATGGCGCGGATGACGGCCTTCATGTCACCGATGACGCCCTGGCCGTCGTTGCGGAACACCGAGGCGACCCGACCGAGATAGGCTGGGGACGGACTGCTGGTGACCAGGTTCTGGATCAGCCGCAGGCTCACGAATGGCGCGATGTTCGGATGCGACATGAGCGTGTCGACGACCGTGTCAAGTTCCTGTGACGCGTTGCGGCCCGCGGGAAAGCTGCGGCCGAGGATGGTCTTCGCACTCGAATCATGCAGCGGCGCCCAGGTTTCGGCGACCATGGGCACACCGTAGTTGAAGCCGTTGGATCTCGCCAGCGGCGTGTCACTCGGCGCGAAACGCCAGCCGGTAAGGGCTCCGGCGAGTTCCTCCACGTCTTCCTGGCTGTAAGTCTCGATCGGCTTGCCGTTTGGCGCGCGCACCAAGGTGCCATCGGTGTTGAGCTTGACCACGCCAAGGGTGAACAGCTGCATCAGCTCACGCGCATAGTTTTCATTGGGCGCGCAGTTCGGGCAGTCGGTGGAGGTGGGGCGGTTCTGGCCGTTGTCCAGGAACCAGCCCATCGCGGGAGAGAGCGTCAGTTCGCGCAGGAAGTTGCCGTAGTTGCCGAAAGCGTGCCGCTGCAGCAGGTTGAAGTGCTCCGCGTGGCCGTACGGCTGGACCTTGCCGTTGACCGGGATGAACTGCATCAGCGACCAGCTGACGCGCATGCGCAGCTGATCTGGGTTGGCCAGCGCAAAGTTGATCAGCGCGTTGGGCGGATACTCGTAGGCGAGCCGCGCCTGTTCCGCCCCGTTCAAGTCGAAGTCAATGACATACGACGGCACAGACATTTGCGTGACCGGCAGCGCGAACTGCGCGGTGATCCACGCATCCAGCCCTTGTTGCGCCAGAGTATTGACCAGCGCGGGGGTGGCCCCGAAACTCACTTGATCGGCCGCCCGGGCCGCCGCGAAGCGCGACATGCCGCCTGCGGATACCGCTCGCACCTGGCCGCTGGAGGCCGACGTTCCCGCTGGCGCCTCCGGTTTACCGCCGCCGCAACCAGCGAGCAACATCCCGCAGGACAACAACGCGCCCGCTATGCGGCGCATGTCCACAACTGCCATGGTTCCCCTCCTCAACAGTCAGGAGGCGATTGCAGCACAAAAGGCCAGCAGACGCATCCCCATTGTTGGGGCGAGCGTCGGAGACTCGCCTGTGGCAGGCCCACTTTGCCCGCCCCCAAATGGGGTTGCGACAGGCGGGCCCTTACGCCGCGCCGATGTTCGGCACCAAGCCCCCGGCGGGCTGGCCGCTTCGCAGCGCCGCCGTGAATGCCAGCATGCGGTCGATCGGCACTCGGGCGCGGTCGATGATCTTCGTGTCGATGAAGACTTCGTTGGTGCCGGTTTCGAGAACATGGGCCAGGCCCGCGAGGCCGTTCATCGCCATCCACGGGCAGTGCGCGCAGCTCTTGCAGGTCGCGCTGTTGCCCGCCGTCGGTGCTTCGTAGAACACCTTGCCAGGGTTGAGCGTGCGCAGCTTGTGCATCATGCCGTTGTCGGTGGCGACGATGAACTCCTTTGCATCCATGTCGCGCGCGGCCTTCAGGATGCCCGAGGTCGACCCCACCGCGTCGGCCAGTGCCACCACGTCGGCCGGCGACTCCGGATGCACCAGGATCTTCGCGCCCGGGTGCTCTTTCTTCAGCGCCTCGAGCTCGAAAGCCTTGAACTCGTCGTGCACGATGCAGGCACCATTCCAGAACACCATGTCGGCGCCGGTCTCGCGCTGGATGTAGCTGCCCAGATGCTTGTCGGGCGCCCACAGGATCTTGTGGCCCTTCTCGGCCAGAGCCCGCACGATGTCCACCGCGCAGCTCGAAGTGACCAGCCAGTCCGAGCGTGCCTTCACCGCCGCGCTGGTGTTGGCATACACCACCACCGTGCGGTCGGAATTCGCGTTGCAGAACGCACTGAACTCGTCCTCGGGACAACCGAGGTCGAGTGAACAGGTCGCGTCAAGGTCGGGCATCAGCACGCGCTTGTGCGGCGACAGGATCTTGGAGGTCTCACCCATGAACCGCACGCCGGAGACGACCAGCGTGGTCGCCGGATGGTCGCGGCCGAAGCGCGCCATTTCCAGCGAGTCGCTCACGAGGCCACCGGTTTCCTCGGCCAGGTCTTGCAGGTCCGGGTGCACGTAATAGTGCGACACCATCACCGCATTGCGCTCCTTCAGCAAGCGGCGAATCTTGTCCTTCAGGGCCGCACGCTCAGTGGGCGTCGGCTCGACCGGCACACGAGCCCATGCGAACTTGGTGTCGCAGGTGTTGCCCGGCAGCGGGTGTTCGTACTCGACTTCCTTCAGGGGAATGACTGCAGCCATGTTCAGATGTCCTTCAGGCGCATGGAGAAGTCGGTCGCCTTCACGTCCTTGGTGAGCGCGCCGATAGAGATGCGGTCGACGCCGGTTTCGGCAAGCGCACGCACGCTGTCCAGCGTGACGCCACCGGAGATCTCCAAAATCGCGCGGCCCGCGTTGATTCGCACCGCTTCGTTCAAGGTCTTCAAGTCCATGTTGTCGAGCAGCACCATCGCGACACCTGCATCCAGCGCCTCGTGCAACTGCTCCAGCGTTTCGACCTCGATCTCGATGAACGAAGCCTGTGCCGCAACGCGCGCCGCTTCTCGCAAGACCGCACTCACGCCACCGGCCGCGGCGATGTGGTTTTCCTTGATCAGCACCGCGTCGAAAAGGCCGATGCGGTGGTTGGTGCCGCCTCCCACACGCACAGCGTATTTCTGCGCCAGCCGCAGGCCCGGCAGCGTCTTGCGGGTGTCGACAATCTTCGCGCGTGTGCCTTGCACCGCCTGCACGTAAGTGGCAGTCTTGGTGGCCACCGCACTGAGCAGCTGCAGGAAGTTCAGCGCTGTGCGTTCGGCAGTGAGCAGGCCGCGCGCGGCGCCCTCGATCTCAACAATCACCTGGTCCGCCTCGCATCGGCTGCCCTCGGGCACCAGCCAATGGATCTGCACGCCGGGTTCGACCTGTCGCAGCGCGGCTTCGGCCCACGGCCCGCCACAGATCACGGCCGATTCGCGCGCAAGGATGCGGGCGAGTGCGCGGCGGCCCTGCGGCACCAAGGCGGCAGTGAGGTCACCGGCGCCGACGTCTTCGGCCAGCGCACGCCTGGCGTCGGCCATCGCCAATTTGGCTATCGCCGCGAGGCTTGTCTCATGCATGGATGTACCCATGCGGTGAGCATAGCGCGCGCGGAGTCTGGCAGGGCCGACGGCCGGCGGCGACCCCGGCCGACGCACGGTCAAACGGCCAGCAGGACAATGTCGCCATGGATGACATCACGAGCAAAGTCACCAGCGAGCCACGCATCGATGAAGTGCAGGCGTGGCAGGGCGCGGCCGTCCTCGAATTCGGGACGGCATGGTGCGGTTGGTGCCGGGGCGCGCAGCCCCTGATCGGTTCGGCCCTGAAAGACTGCCCCAACGTGCGCCACGTGAAGGTGGAAGACGGCCCCGGCCGGCCGCTGGGGCGCCACTATCGCGTGAAGCTCTGGCCGACGCTCGTGTTCCTCAAGGACGGGCAGGAAGTCGCGCGGGTGACGCGCCCTGCCGACGGCGCGGCCCTGCAGGCCGCGCTCTCGCAACTCGCCTAGTTTGCCGCGAAGCAGTAGAACAGCCCGGCGCTGCCGCTTGCCGCCAGCCCTGGCACGCTGCAGCCGCGGGTGCCGTGCGACGAATTCCAGGATGCGTTCTTCACCGGGTCCGGGTTGGTGCCCTTGCCGTCATGGTGGCCGACCATGGCCGAGCCATCGGTGCTGCTGGTCCAGTTGCGGCACGTGGTGTCACCGGTGCCCACCGCCAGCGTACCGTCGGCATTGGATCCGGTGAGCATGTCGTGCATGTTCGGCGTGTCGCCGTTTCCGTTGACGATGCCGCCCTTCTCGGTGATGTTGGTTTCCTTGGTGAGCTTGTTTCCCTTGTGGAGCTCATCGAGGTTGGCGGCGATCTGCATGTTCTTCGAGTTGTACCAGGGACCCTTGCCGATGCGGTCGCGCGCATTGACCGCTGCCTGGTTGCCCGCGGCGGCGGTGCTCAGGTAGGCGCGCCAGTTCTTGTTGCCCTGCCCCGCGGCGGTCGCCAGTTGCTTGCAATAGGCATCGGCACCGGCCAGCCCACCCAGGTCCGCTCCCTTGCCCGGGTTCGCACTGGTGATGAAGAAACTCATCGAAGTGTCCGGCACGGTGGCGCAGGCGGCGACCAATGCGACAGTGGCGGTAATGAGGGTGAGGGCGCTCTTGCGCATGGGCCAGTCTCCTAATGGTTGAACGCGGAGGCTACCACCGCTTAAGCGCTCAAGATGGCCGGCGAAATACCTAAAGCTTTTCGGGTACAGGCTCGCGCGCCATCAGGTCGGCGACGGCCGCCGCGGGCTGCAGCCGCCCGGACAGGAGGCCGACCACCGCGCTGGAGATCGGCATGTCGATCCCGAGCCGGCGGCCGCGCGCGACGACTGCCTGCGCGCACTGAACGCCTTCGGCCACGTGCCCCAGTGACGCGACCGCCTGCCCCACGCTCAGGCCCTTGGCCAGTTGCAGCCCGACCTGGCGGTTGCGGCTCAAGTCGCCTGTGGCCGTCAGCACCAGGTCGCCCAAGCCCGACAGCCCCATGAAGGTGTCGGCGCGCGCACCGAGCGCCACACCCAGCCGGGTCATCTCAGCGAGGCCCCGCGTGATCAGCGCGGCGCGCGCATTGAGCCCCAGCGCCAGGCCGTCGCACAGGCCGGTGGCGATCGCCAGCACGTTCTTCACCGCTCCCCCCACTTCGACACCCGTGATGTCGTCGTTGGCATAGACACGAAGGTTGCCGCCATGGAACGCCGCCACCAGCGCCTCGCGCACCGCAGGCACCGCACTGGCCGCGACCAGCGCCGTCGGCTGGCCGAGCGCCACTTCGAGCGCGAAGCTGGGGCCGCTCAGCACCCCCGCGGCGATTCCCGGGGCGGCCTGCGCCTGCACTTCGTGGCCGAGCAGGCCCTCGCCGTGCTCGGCGGCAGGCTCGAAGCCCTTGCACAGCCAGACGACAGGGATAGGCACCTTCGACAGAAACGACAGCATGTCGCGCAGGCCCGCCATGGGCGTGGCGATGACTGCCAGGTCGCAGTGCGAGGCCCGCGCCGCGACGTCGCCGTGTTCCACCGCAAGGTTGGCGGGCAACACGATACCCGGCAGGTAGCGCCGGTTTTCGCGGTGACTGGAAATCGCCTGGGCCTGAGACGTATCACGCGCCCACAGCACGACCTCGTGCCGAGCGGACGCGCAGGCGGCGAGGGCCGTGCCCCAGGCGCCCGCACCGAACACCGCGATCCGCATGGTGCGTTTGGCCGGGCGTGCCGCCGTATCAGGCGGTGGTGATGATGCGCGAAGGCTCGGTCGAGTCGGCCGAGTCAGCAGTGTTGGCCGGCTGGGCAGCGAGCTGCGCCTGCTGCTGGTCGTACATTGCCTGGAAGTTGATCTCGGTCAGGTGCACCGGCGGGAAGCCCGCGCGCTGGACGATGTCGGCCACGTTGGCGCGCAGGTAGGGGTAGACAATCTGCGGGCAGGCGATGCCCAGGATCGGATTCATCTGGTCCTGCGGCAGGTTGCGCACTTCGAAGATGCCGGCCTGCTTGGCCTCGACCAGGAACACCGTCTTGTCCTTGAGCTTGGTCGTGACAGTGGCGGTAACGCACACCTCGAACACGCCTTCAGCGGCATTGGAAGCCTCGACACCCAGCTGGATGTCGACGCTCGGTTGCTCCTGTTCCAGCAGGATGGCGGGCGAATTGGGTTGCTCCAGGGACGCTTCCTTCAGGTACACGCGCTGGATGTTGAAGACGGGTTCTTGCTGCTCGGCCATGGTTTTCTTTCATGCAAAGCCCGCCCCGGGTCGTTCGGGAGCGGGCCGGGATTTTCGGCTTGGTCTGCGATTATCCGTTAAGGAGGGGATCAAGGCCGCCGCGGGCGTCCAGGGCCATCAGCTCATCGCAGCCACCGACATGGGTGTCGCCGATGAAGATCTGCGGCACGGTGCGCCGGCCGGTGATTTCCATCATCTTCATGCGCTCTGCGGGCTGCATGTCGACCCGGACTTCGTCGATCGCGTCGACGCCCCGGGCCTTGAGGATCTGCTTGGCGCGGATGCAATAAGGGCAAACGGCCGTGGTGTACATCTTGACAGACTGCATGGGCGGATGAAATCAGGCCTTCTCGATGGGAAGGTTGGCTTCTTTCCAGGCCTTCAGCCCGCCGGCCAGGGGTTGGGCCTTCTCGTAACCCAATTTCCGTGCAATTCCTGCAGCCCGCGCGGCGCGGGAGCCGGTGCCGCACACCAGGATGAGCGGAACTGTCTTGTTCTTGACCATGTCGCCCAGGCGCTGCTCGAGCTGGCCGAGCGGAATGTGTTTGGCTCCCCCGACGTGGCCGGTGGCGAACTCATCGGCTTCGCAAACGTCCACCACCACGGCCCGCTCGCGGTTGATCTGCTGCACGGCCATCGCAGTGGACAAGCCACTGGCGGTGGCGCCCTGAACTGCGGGCCACAGAAGCATCCCGCCGGAAGCCACGGCCACCGAGATCAGCATCCAGTTGTCGATTACGAATTTCATCGTGTTCCTTGTTGGGCCCCTATGCGGGCAACCCATGATTCTAAAATGAGGCGTCCGTCCCGACTTCTCGCCACAATCAAGCCCCTATGTACAAGCTCGTGCTGATCCGCCACGGCGAATCGACCTGGAACCTCGAAAACCGCTTCACCGGCTGGACTGACGTCCCGCTCACCGCCACCGGCGTGGAGCAGGCCCGCAGCTCCGGCCGCGTCCTGCGCGATGGAGGCTGGGATTTCGACCTCTGCTACACCAGCGTCCTCAAGCGCGCCACCCATACGCTGTGGCACTGTCTGGACGAGATGGACCGCACCTGGCTGCCGGTAATGCACTCGTGGCGGCTGAACGAGCGCCACTACGGTGCATTGCAGGGCCTAAACAAGGCCGAGACTGCCAAGAAATTCGGCGACGACCAGGTCCTGCTCTGGCGCCGTAGCTACGACGTGCCGCCGCCGCCGATGGACGCGACAGATACCCGCAGCGAACGTGGCGACATTCGCTACAAGAACCTTGCCGTGGAGCAAGTGCCCCTCACTGAATGCCTCAAGGACACGGTGGCGCGCGTGCTGCCCTTCTGGAACGACACGATGGCGCCGGCCCTTCGCCACGGTCGCCGTGTGCTGGTCTCCGCACACGGCAACTCGATCCGGGCGCTGGTGAAGTACCTGGACAACGTGTCCGACGCGGGCATCGTGGGGCTGAATATCCCCAACGGCATTCCGCTGGTGTACGAACTCGACGCCGAACTCAGGCCCCTGAAGCACTACTACCTGGGCGACGAAAAGGCGCTGGCGCACGCAGTGGCGGCAGTGGCCAATCAGGGAAAATCGAAGGCTTAGGAAACCCTGAAGGCGGCAAAGGCCGGGACTTTTACACGCCGGCGACACAACAAGGGGGGAACCCCCGGTTAACAATTGGCTCGAAACCAGCTTGCGGGTGTATATTTTCAAGCACATCAGAGGACTGGATCCCTAGGAACATGAGCCACAAACTGAAGATCGCCGGTTGGATTTCCGTGGGCGCATTGGCCGGCGCGCTCACGACGGTATCGTTGCAGACAGTGGCGCGCGGTGCGCTCGCGCCGCTTCCGCTCGAGGAATTGCAGCAGCTCGCTGCCGTGTTTGGCATGGTCAAGACCGACTATGTCGAGCCGGTGGACGAGAAAAAGCTCATCCAGGACGCGATCGGCGGCATGGTCTCCAGCCTCGATCCGCATTCGCAGTACTTTGACAAGAAGAGCTTCAGGGAATTCCGCGAAGGCACCACTGGCCGCTTTGTCGGCGTCGGCATTGAGATTTCGCAGGAAGACGGCCTGGTCAAGATCGTCTCGCCGATCGAAGGCTCGCCCGCCTTCCGTGCGGGCCTCAAGCCCAACGACCTGATCACCAAGATCGATGACACGCTCGTGAAGGGCCTGACGCTGAACGACGCCGTGAAGAAAATGCGTGGCGAGCCCAACACGAAAGTGATGCTGACCATCTTCCGCAAGGACGAGAACCGCAGCTTCCCGGTCACGATCATGCGCGAAGAGATCAAGACCCAGTCGGTCAAGGGCAAGGTCATGGAGCCCGGCTACGCGTGGATCCGCCTCACCCAGTTCCAGGAACGCACGGTCGACGACTTCGTGCGCAAGATGGAAGAGATCTACAAGCAGGACCCCAACCTGAAGGGCCTGGTGCTGGATCTGCGCAACGACCCGGGCGGCCTGCTCGACGCGGCCGTTGCCGTCTCCGCCGCCTTCCTGCCCGAGAATGTGACGGTGGTTTCGACCAACGGCCAGCTGGCCGAGAGCAAGTTCACGTACAAGGCCGCGCCGGAGTACTACCAGCGCCGTGCCGGCGCCGACCCGTTGCGCCGCCTGCCCGCCGGGATGAAGAACGTGCCGCTGGTCGTGCTGGTCAACGAAGGCTCCGCCTCCGCCAGCGAGATCGTGGCCGGCGCCCTGCAGGACCACAAGCGCGCAACCGTCCTGGGCAGCCAGACCTTCGGCAAGGGCTCGGTGCAAACCGTGCGCCAGTTGGGGCCCGATACCGGCCTGAAGCTCACCACTGCCCGTTATTACACGCCCAGCGGCAAGTCGATCCAGGCCAAGGGCATCGTGCCCGACTTCCTGGTCGATGAAAACGAAGACGGCGACGGCATCAATGGCCTGCGCATGCGCGAAGCGGACCTGAACAAGCACCTGTCCAATGACCG
>JBKJOM010000280.1:0-5573 GCA_046595775.1 Ramlibacter sp.
AAGTCGATGACGATCAGGCCACCCAGATCGCGCAAACGCATCTGGCGCGCGACTTCGTCGGCGGCTTCCAGATTGGTGCGGGTCGCAGTCTCCTCGATGTCACCGCCTTTGATGGCGCGAGCCGAGTTGACGTCGATGGACACGAGGGCTTCGGTGTGGTCGATCACGACCACGCCGCCGGACGGCAGTTTCACCTCACGCGCGTAGGCCGACTCGATCTGGTGCTCGATCTGGAAGCGCGCAAAGAGCGGCGCATCGTCGCGGTAGCGCTTCACCCGGGCCGCATGTTCGGGCATCACGTGCGCCATGAACTGCTGC
Source organism: Ramlibacter sp. (assembly GCA_046595775.1). Lineage (GTDB taxonomy): Bacteria > Pseudomonadota > Gammaproteobacteria > Burkholderiales > Burkholderiaceae_C > Ramlibacter. Next base: position 319 of record JBKJOM010000280.1, read on the forward strand.
GCCTGGTCGTAGATGTCGTCGGTGTCGATCAGGATGTCGCCGATGTCGTGGTTGAAGTAGTCACGGATCGCGCGAATCACCAGCGATGACTCCTGGTAGATCAGGAAGGCGCCCTTGGCACCCTTGGTGGCGCCGTCGATGGCGTTCCACAGCTTGAGCAGGTAGTTCAGGTCCCACTGGAGTTCCGGCGCGGCGCGGCCGATGCCGGCGGTGCGCGCGATGATGGACATGCCGTTGGGATACTCCAGCTGGTCCATGTTCTCCTTGAGCTCGGCCCGGTCTTCGCCCTCGATGCGGCGCGAGACGCCCCCGCCGCGCGGGTTGTTGGGCATCAGTACGACGTAGCGGCCGGCCAGCGAGATGAACGTGGTGAGGGCCGCGCCCTTGTTGCCCCGTTCTTCCTTTTCGACCTGGACCAGAAGTTCCTGGCCCTCCCGGATCGCGTCGCTGATACGGGCCTGCGAGGCCGAGACGCCGGCGGCGAAGTAGCTCTTGGAGATTTCCTTGAACGGCAGGAAGCCGTGGCGGTCTTCGCCGTAGTCGACGAAGCAGGCTTCCAGCGACGGCTCGACGCGCGTGACGACGGCCTTGTAGATGTTGCCCTTGCGCTGTTCGCGCCCTTCGATTTCGATTTCGTAGTCGAGGAGTTTTTGTCCATCGACGATCGCCAGACGGCGTTCTTCCGCCTGCGTGGCGTTGATCAGCATGCGCTTCATCGCGTCACCTATCTTATTTGTCAAACATTACCGACCCATGACGGGTCAACGATGCCTAAGACGAACGCTTTGAAACGAGGGGAATTGCCAGAGCGCGCTTCAGCCGAGCAGGTGACTCGAACTGGAGTGCCAGGGCACGTGGATGGTGGCGAGAAGGACGTGACGCGGCCGCGCCGCAGGGATTGCGGCGAGCGAAAGATGCGTCAGGGGGAAGGCGGGCGCGAATGCCGTGGCCTGCGGGGGGCTCATGAGCCACCGCCAGCAGGCCAGGAAGTACGCCAACAGCACTTGGTTCTCGCTTGATCCGCCCGCCAGCTTGCTGCTCGCGGACTTGTATTCCGTATCAGTGTTTCAAATCGTCGGTCCATCCCGCAGCCTCGGCTCCGGTGGCATCGACCTTCCAGCGGGCCCGGTGGCAGCGCGTGGAGCTAAACTCCAAGGCAATCAACCACTTACGGCATGACGCTAGTGAAACGCATTATAGGGGGCATCCAGCCCCCTGCAAGCAACAGCGCGATTTGTGCCGACCCGGCGGTATGGATCTCGGCTGGACGCAATGCCGCACGTGCCGGTGCGCATGACCAGGCGCAGGCCAGTTTTTTGCGTGCCGTCGAGGTGGCTCCGGAGTCGGCAGCTGCACACTTCCAGGTTGCACGCGAGCACCATCGGCGCGGTCAATGGCATGAGGCACGGACTTCGTTCGAATGCGCGGTCGCGCTGCGGCCGGACTATCCAGAGGCGCTCAACGGACTCGGCGTCGTGCTTCAGCTCACGGGTGAGTGGAATGCTTCGGAAAGCCTGTTCAGGCGCGCGCTCGAGGCAAGGCCGGGTTTTCCCGCGGCGACCAGCAACCTGGCCACTACGCTGTTCCAGATAGGCAATCTGGACGAGGCCGAGATCTTGTTTCGCCGGGCAATCGACCTGGACGACGGACTCAAGGATGCCCACCAAGGACTGGCTGCACTTCTTCACTGCGCACAGCGGCTCGACGAGGCCGAACAGGTCGCCAGGTGCGCTTTGGCGCAGTGGCCCGACTCGGCCGATTTGCGCCTGAACCTTGGCCTGGTGCTGCTGGCAGCCGGGAGATACGGGGAAGGCTGGCCTTTGTATGAGGCTCGCCATGCATCGAGCAGGAACGCCGAGATCCGCCGGAAGCCGTTACCGCACGGCCAGCCCTGGTCCGGCGAACCGCTTGCCGGTCAATCGCTGCACCTGGTCGCCGAGCAGGGATTTGGCGACATGATCCAGCTCGTCCGCTATGTGCCCATACTCCGCGAGAGGGGGCTGTCGAGATTGACGTTTGAGTGCCCCGTGCCGCTCAGGCCGCTGCTGCAGGATTTTCCGGGCATCGACGAATTGGTGACTGAGGCGCCCGCGCAATTCGATTTCTGGTGCTTCGCAATGAGTGTTCCCCGCCTCCTTGGAACGGAGCGATCGACGATCCCGGCAGCCTTGCCGTATCTGTCCGTGAGGCGGGACAGCGTCGAGTGGACTCAAGCGCTCCTGGGGCCCCGCAAGCCCAAAGGATTGCGCGTCGGCCTGGCCTGGAAAGGCACACCAGCCAATCGAAACGATGCGAACCGGTCCCTGCATCACCTGGACAGCCTGGCGCCGTTCTGGTCGGTACCGCAAGTGCAGTTCATCAGCTTGCAGAAGGGCGCCGGCGAGGACGAAGCGATGGCGCCTGCAGCGGCCCGGCCCCTGGTGCCGGCCGGATCGGCGCTGCGTGACTTTGCCGATACCGCTGCTGTCATCGCGCAACTCGATCTGGTCATTTCGGTCGACACCGCAGTGGCTCACCTGTCCGGGGCCTTGGCCAAGCCGACCTGGGTGATGTTGCCTGTCCAGGGGCTGGATTGGCGCTGGGGAGTCAGGCGCAACGATTCGCCCTGGTATCCCGGTGTGATGAGGCTGTTCCGGCAGCAGCGCCTGGGTGACTGGTCCTCGGTGATCGAGGAGGTGCGCCTCGCGCTAAATGCTTTCGCTGGCGAGCGAGCGGGCGGGGACGCATGAGTCTGCCGACAATCCCGAAGGCAACGCTGGTCGAGGTCGATGAAGGGTCGGCCGGCCAGCGGCTGGACAACTTCCTCATACGCGAGCTCAAGGGCGTCCCGAAGACCCACGTGTACCGGATCATCCGCAGTGGCGAGGTGCGGGTGAACAAGGGCCGCGCGGCTGCCGACACCCGGGTGGCAACGGGCGATGTGATCCGCCTGCCGCCGGTACGCGTGGCGGAAAAGGACCCGGATGCCCGGCCCGCGCCGGCGCGTGAATTCCCGATCCTCTTTGAGGATGAGCACCTGATCGCCATCGACAAACCCGCCGGCGTGGCCGTCCATGGCGGCAGCGGGGTGAGCTTTGGCGTGATCGAGCAATTGAGGCGTGCGCGGCCTTCGGCGAAGTTGCTGGAACTCGTGCACAGGCTCGACCGCGAGACATCGGGCATCTTGCTGGTTGCCAAGAAGCGATCGGCGTTGACGAAGCTGCAGGACCAGTTTCGCGATCGCGAGACCGGCAAGACCTATCTGGCCCTTGCAGTGGGCGAATGGCCCGCCAGCAAGAAAGTGCTCGACCAGCCCTTGCACAAATACCTGCAGGCCGATGGAGAGCGGCGCGTGAAAGTCGTGGGCCAGGACGACCCGGACGGCATGCGGTCAGTGACACTGGTGAAAGTGGCGCAGCGGTTCAAGGACTTCACGTTGCTGGAGGTCACGATCAAGACGGGCCGCACCCACCAGATCCGGGTGCACCTTGCTTCGGCAGGCCATCCGATCGCCGGCGACGACAAGTATGGCGACTTCGAGTTGAACAAGGCGTTGCAAAAGCAAGGGCTCAAGCGCATGTTCCTGCACGCCTGGCGCCTGCGGTTCGCGCATCCCGCGACCGGGGAAGAGATGGCCCTCGAGAGCCTGCCTCCGGCGGACCTCGGGCAATTCGTGGCGGGACTCAGCGCCCCCGCATGAACTCGCGAAGCGCAACGGCGAGCTGGTCGATCACCGGCGTCCAGCCGTCGCCCGGCTTCTGGCGGAACAGGCGCATCACGCCGGGGTACCAGGGCGAGTCGTCGCGACCGAACAGCCAGCGCCAATCGGTGCCCATCGACGGCACCAGCACCCACACCGGCTTGCCCATCGCGCCGGCCAGGTGAGCGATCGCCGTATCGACGCAGATCACGAGATCAAGCTGCGACACGATCCCGGCGGCATCGGCGAAGTCTTCCATTTCGGCGCCTAGCGGCGTCAGGGGTTGGCCGGCAGGCGACGCTGCCGACTCGTCCTCGCCCTGGCCCTTCTGCAGGCTGATGAAGTTCACGCCCGGAACCTCCCACAAGGAGGCCAGCATCGTCACCGAAGCGAGCGAACGCTGCGCGTCATTGCCGTGCACCTTGGCGCCTTTCCAGACGAGGCCGACGTTGGTGCCGGCCGGCAGGCGTTTGCGCCACTTGGCGATGCGGGCCTCGGCGGGCCGCAGGTAAGGGATGTGGGCGGGGATGGTGTCCACCGTTGTTCCAAAGCGCATCGGCAAGGTGAGCGCCATGGTCCAGTAGTCGCAGCGCGGCACGGGTTTGCGCCAGGTTGCGACGCGGTCGACGTCCTTCGCGTTGCGCATCAGGTAGTGCAAGGCCTTCTTGCAGACGACCACAACTTCGCGCGCTCCCCGTGCCTTGAGCAGGGTGGCGTAACGCACGAACTGGATCTCATCGCCATAGCCCTGCTCGGGCCAGATCACGATCGACTTGCCCTTGAGCGACTCGCCCTGCCACTCGGGGAAAGGCAGGTAGGTCGGAACGTCGAGCCGGTTGGTCTTGAACGATTGGCTGCGCCGCATCTCGTAGATCGGCCAGCCGCGCTCGAAATCGCCTTGTGCCAGGTAGAGCGAACCGAGATTGAGCCCGGCGATCTCGAAATTCGTTCGAAGCGACATCGCGCGCAGCAACAACGGCAGTGCTTCATCGAGTCGGCCTTCGGTCTGCAACTCAGCACCGAGGTTGTTGAGCACGTCCGTGTTGGCAGGATCCAGGCGCAGCGCCTCGCGCAACCAGTGCTTGGCCTCCTCGCGCCGGCCGAGGCGCAGCAGCAACGTCGAATAGTTGGTGCGCGCGGGCAAGAATTGCGGGTCGGCATCGATCGCGCGGCGAAACAGCGCTTCGGCTTCCTCGTCCTCGCGCCGGTCCGACAGGATCGAACCAAGGTTGTTCATCGAGTTGGCTTCATGCGGATCGAGCCGGATCGCTTCGCGAAACTGCTCGATCGCCTCGTCCATGCGGCCGGCAGTCTGCAACACTGCGCCCAGGTTGGTGTGCGCGCTCGGGCTGGCCGCGTCCAGTCGCAGCGCTTCGCGCGCCGATGCCTCGGCCTGCGGCATGTCCTTGCGCATCCAGGCGAGCGCGCTGCGGCGGCTGTGCGCTTCAGCGGAGTGGGGATGCAGGCGCAGTTCGAGTTCGGAAACCGGCAGCGCTTCGTCGAGGCGGCCGGCGGCAATCAACAACTGGCCGAGGTGCGCGTGGGGCGCATGCGCAGCCGGGTCGAGCTCGATGGC
>JBKJOM010000052.1:0-16936 GCA_046595775.1 Ramlibacter sp.
GACCATAGCGAGTTGGTACCACTCCTTCCCATCCCGAACAGGACAGTGAAACGACTCAGCGCCGATGATAGTGCGGGTTCCCGTGTGAAAGTAGGACATCGTCAGGCTCTTACAGCCGCAAACGCCCCACCTTTGGTGGGGCGTTTGTCTTTGTGGAGCGCCTTTCCTTAGCTCGCGCAAGGTCAGGAAGCGACCGCTCCCGGCGAGAAAACGCTTTCGCAATTCGCCCGGCCCGGATCCTTCGCCGGCAGCTTGACACACGTCTTGGCAAGCGTAAGGTAAGCGCGCGGCAATCCCGTCTTGACTGACGGGAAGTCTATACAGCTGTATTCGCCCAGCGGTGCGGCAGCAATTCTTCGACACGGCTGGCCGGCTGCGTGGGCAGCCGCTCGAGGACATCCTTCAGGTACGCATACGGATCGTGCCCATTGAGCCGCGCCGAGTGCACCAGACTCATCACCGCCGCAGCGCGTTTGCCGGCACGCAGCGATCCAGCAAACAGCCAGTTGTTGCGACCGATGGCGATCGGACGGATCTGGTTCTCCACCCAGTTGTTATCGGCGGGCAGCTCCCCGTCGTCGATGTAGCGCGTCAGCGCCTGCCATCTGCCCAGGCTGTAGTCGATGGCCTTGATCGTGGCCGAACCCTCGGGCACCTTCTTGCGCTGCTCGATTAACCACAGGTGCAACGCATCGGCCACCGGCCGGGATCGCTCATGTCTTATACGTTTTCGGAGGGCGGTGTCCAATTCGCGGACCTCGCGCTCAACCTCATACAGCTGTATGAAGAACTTCAGCGCCCGCTCGCCGATGGTGCTTTGATGATGAATCCACAGCTCGTGGAACTTGCGTCGGGCATGTGCCAGGCATCCGGCCTCGGTCACGCCCATCTCGAAGCACGCCTTGTAGCCGCTGAAGTCGTCGCACACCAGACTGCCGTGCCAGCCATGGTCACCGGGCAGCCCGAGGAAGTACCGCGCATGCTGGCCGGCGCGGCTGTCGGCGAAGTCGAACACCACCGCCTTCGTTTCGTTGTAGGTCGTTGTGCAGTAGCTCCACAGGTAGGCGCGATGGGTCTTGCCGTTACCCGGCTTGAGCATCGCCACCGGCGTCTCATCGGCGTGCAGCACGCTGTGCCTGAGCAGCTCGGTGCGAAGCGCATCCACCAGCGGCTGCAGCTGTACGCCGCATTGCCCGACCCACTGCGCCAGCGTCGAGCGCGCAATCGCCAGTCCGGCGCGAGCGAAGATGCCTTCCTGGCGGTACAGCGGCAGGTGATCGGCGTACTTGGCCACCAGCACCTGGGCCAACAGGCCGCAGGTGGGGATGCCTTTGTCGATGATGTGCGCCGGCACCGGGGCCTGCACCAGCGTTTCGCACTGGGCGCAGACCCACTTGCCGCGGATGTGCCGCTCCACGCTGAACACGCCAGGCTGGTAGTCCAGCTTCTCGGCCACGTCCTGGCCGATGCGCTTCAACTGGCAGCCACAGGCGCAGGTGGTGCTCTCGGGTTCGTGGTGGATCTCCCGGCGCGGCAAGTTCTCTGGCAACGGCTGGCGCTTGGGCTTTTGTTTGTCGTTCTGGGCCGGTGGCGGCGGCTCGGCCTGCTCGATCTCGGCGGCCAGGGCGGCCAGATCGGTATCGATGGTTTCTTCCAGCAGGCTTTTTTGTTCGGCGTTGTAGGCCTCGGACTGGGCCGCGAACTTCAGCCGCTTCAACACCGCCATCTCGTGGGTGAGCTTGTCGATGAAGGCCTGCTTGAAGGCGATCTCGCGATCCTTGCGCTCGATCTCGCCCGCCTGACTTGCCATCTTGCCGGCCAGACAGAGCACCGTCTCGCGCAGTTGCAGTGCGCTCAGCTGTTCCAGGTGCGTGGCGTCGATCACGAAGGGTGATGATGCCCATCTACGCGTCAAGATGCATTGGCACTTTCTCCAATTGCGCGGTGTTGGCTACAGCACCGTGATGACGCCCGCCTCGCCGATGCGCTGCCAGGGCAGACCCAGCACGAGGGCGTCAAGCTGCGCGCGGGTGAGCGCCAGTGTGCCGGCAGCATCCTTGGGCCAGACGAACTTGCCCTGGTTCAGCCGCCGCGCGGCCAGCCACACACCAATGCCGTCGTGCACCAGCACCTTCATCCGGTTGGCTCGCCGGTTGGCGAACAGGTATGCATGATGCGGGCGGGCCGAGCCAAAGACGTGGACGACGCGGGCCAGTGCCGCTTCGCTGCCCGAGCGCATGTCCAGCGGGTCGATGGCTAGCCACACGGCTTCTACCCGGATCACCGCAGCAGCTCGCGCATCCAGGCCGCACAGTCCGCAGCCGCCGCGGCCGGCCAGGTGATGGTCATGCTTGTTGCTCCCCGGCGCAGTTCCATGCGGATGTCCACTGGCGCCGCGCATGTCGGTGCGGGCAATGCCACAGGAACGAACGAGGCAACCGGCAAGGGTGCAGCGCCTGCGAGGCGGCGCCACTTGTGCACGATGTTGGCGTTGATGCCATGCGACATCGCCACGCTCGCCACCGACGCCCCGGGCTGCGTACATTCGCTCAGTACCTGCGCCTTGAGCTCGGCGCTATGGCGCCGCCGCACGATCTTCTTGGAGTCTTTCATGGTGTCCACCTAACTTCCTTGGTGGACACCATCCTTGCAGCTTAGACGGCCGGCTTCAAGAAGGGGATGGCCGGACGCTTACCGTGCTCTTGCGAGCTTTGCTCATCCTTCGTATCGCTGGGCCCCGCTTTTCTCATAACTTCCAACCTCCGCTTGTTAGCCCGCCCCAATGGCGGCTTTGAAGACTGGATTCTTTCGAATTGGCCCAGGCATAACGGTCGGTTTACGGCGGAGGCACTTGTAGGAAGCGTCCAATATTTGCCGTCAGCGTGCGCCGGAGGGCCTCAGGCGGAAGAGATCAAGGGCGGCCCTGGAACTGGCTCGGCGGCTGGCCCATCGCCGCTTTAAACATTGCGCTGAAGGCACTGTCGCTGGCGTAGCCACTGGAGGCGGCCACATGGCTCACCGGGACGCCGCGCGCGAGCATCGGCAGCGCATGCGCAAGGATCGCCTGCTGGCGCCATTGCTGGTAGCTTGTACCCAGTTCTTCGCGAAAGAGGCGCGCCATCGTCCGCTCGCTGGCGCCGACCTCGGCCGCCCAGTCGGCCAGCGTGGCGCGCTGCGCCGGCGAGCGCAGCACGGCTTCGCACAGCGCGCGCAGCCGCTTGTCGCTGTTCTGCGCATGGGGCATTGGCACACCGAGCGACTGGATGTCGGCGTGTGTGATCTCGTCGAGCACCAAATCGCACAAGCGTTCCTCACGCTCCCCTGCAAGTGGTGCGGTGTGCGCAGCATCCAGTGCCTGCACCAGTTCGCGCAACAACGGAGACACCATGATCACGCGGCAGCCACTCCAGCCCGCCGGGGTGACGCAGGCATCGATGTAGAGCGTGCGAAACTTCGCGTCCTCCAGAACATGGATGGCGTGGCGGGCGCCTGGCGCGATCCACACAGCGCGCGAAGACGGGACGATATAGGTCACTTCGTCGCCGGTCGCGGCGTCCTGTTCCGCAGTGACCTCCATGATGCCGCTGGCGCAATAGGCCAGCTGCGCCCAGGCGTGGCTGTGCGGCTCGAAGTGCGTATCCGCCGGCATCGTGCGCGCGCGTACGCGCACCGGCCGCTGCCGACTGGGGCGAAAAGGATCGGTGTCGCCGACGGGCGTGAGGCGAAGGGAGGGGCGACGAGCCATTGGCTGATTTTCGCAGAATGCTGACCTTCTGTCGCATTTCAGAAGGGCTCCCCCCAGCTACCATCTCCGCATGAGTACGATGGCCGCCGACGCCTTTCCCACTGTCAGCCTGCGCGAGGATGCGGGCGTGATTGGCCTGGTCGGCTTGGCGCACATGATCAGCCACTTCAGCCAGTTGCTTCTGGCGCCGCTCTTTCCCTGGCTCAAAGACGCCTTCAACGCGAGCTACACCGAGCTCGGGTTTCTAATGACGGTGTTCTTCGTGGTCTCGTGCGGTGTGCAGGCTGCCTCAGGGTTTCTGGTGGACCGTTACGGACCCCGACCGATACTCTTCGGCGGTCTCGCACTGCTCGGCCTCGCAGCTTTCGGGTTCGCCCTTAGCCCGAGTTACTGGGCGATGGCGCTGTGCTCCATCGTCGCCGGTGTCGGGAATGGCGTGTTCCATCCAGTCGACTACACCTTGCTGAACCGCAAAGTGAGCGCACCGCGCCTGGGCCACGCCTACAGTTTTCACGGCATCACCGGCAGCTTGGGCTGGGCACTCGCGCCTGTGCTCCTGGTTCCGCTCGCGATCGCGTTTTCCTGGCGCGTTGCGCTCATGGGCGCAGGCACGGTCACGTTTGTCGTTCTGGCCGTGCTCTGGCTAAATCGCGAACGGATTGCCTTGCCTGCGGTTGCGACCAACCCGGCGGCCAACGCCAGCGTGCATGTCGAGGGCAACTTCGACTTTCTGCGGATTCCGGCCGTGTGGATGTGCTTTGCCTTCTTCTTTTTCTACGCCGTGGTGCTGAGCGTGATCCAGGCTTTCGCGCCCGAAGCCGCCCGCCAGTTGCACGGCGTGCCCGTGGCGCTTTCGGCGATGTGCCTCACCGTCTACATGGTGTGCAGCGCGGGCGGGATGGTCCTGGGCGGTTTTCTGGCGGTCAACCCGGAGCGGTGCGAGCGCATTGTCGGTATCGGATTCGGCCTCGCAGCTGTTGTGGCATTGCTGATCGGGTTTGCGCCGGTTCCGGCGTTGGCCGTGCCGGCACTGTTCGGCGTCATGGGCTTCGTGTGCGGCGGCGCAGGGCCGTCGCGTGACCTGCTGGTCAAGAAGTCAACGCCAGAGAACGCCACCGGCCGTGTCTACGGCGTCGTGTATTCGGGCCTGGACATTGGCCAGGCGATCGCGCCGTTGTTCTTCGGAGCGCTGATGGACCACCAGCAATACCAGGGCGTGTGGCTGGGCCTGGTGTTTATGCAGGCAGTGCTGATCACCAGCGCGTTCAACGTGCGGCGGGTCCGTCGGACAGCGCTGGCCGCTTCCTGACCGACCCTGTCCCGGCTGAGCAGGGGGCGCTTGCGCGAAGGGGTATCCTTCCATCTCATGTACGCCTCCTACTTCGGCCTGAAGCACGAGCCGTTTTCCATTGCGCCCGACCCGGGCTACCTCTTCATGAGCGAGCGCCATCGCGAGGCGCTGGCGCACTTGCTGTACGGTTTGAGCGGGGGCGGAGGCTTCGTGCTGCTCACCGGTGAGATCGGCACCGGCAAGACAACCGTGTGCCGGCTGTTTCTCGAGCAGATCCCGCGCAACTGCAACGTCGCCTACATCTTCAATCCCAAACTCACGGTGACCGAGCTCTTGCAGTCAGTCTGCGATGAGTTCCATATCCTCGTTCCACAGAAGGACCCGCTGCCGTCCACGGTCAAGGGTTACCTCGATCCGCTCAACGAGTTTCTGCTGCAGGCCCATGCCGCAGGCCGCAACAACGTGCTCATCATCGATGAGGCGCAAAACCTCTCGGCCGAAGTGCTGGAGCAACTGCGACTCCTCACAAATCTGGAAACGCGCGAGCGCAAATTGCTGCAGATCATCCTGATCGGCCAGCCCGAATTGCGCAGCATGCTGGCCCGTCCGGAACTCGAGCAACTGGCGCAACGAGTGATCGCACGATTTCACCTTGACGCATTGACGCCGGCGGAGACGGAGCAATACATCCGGCATCGGCTCGATGTCGCGGGCCTCGATCGTGCGCTGCCTTTCGACCGCAAGGCGATGCAGCGCATCCACCAACTCGCGCGTGGGGTGCCGCGGCGCATCAACCTGTTGTGCGATCGGGCGCTGCTAGGCGCGTTCGGGAATTCGCGCGCCATTGTGGACAAGGTCACCGTGGACAAGGCGGCAATCGAAGTCTTCGGTCCTTTGCCCCCGGTAGCGCCAGTGCGGCGCCGCACGGCCGCCGTGCTGGGATTGGGCCTCGCGGCGGGCGCGGGTCTGCTCGCGGCTGTGACGCACGTGGTGCAAGACGGCGCTGCACGCGCGCCTCTGGGCGCGCCGACGCAGGTGGCGGCGGTTGCGCGAACCGCTGCGCCTGCTTCTGCCGCGCTTCCTGCGAGCGCTGCCGGGTCGGCCGCCGTGGTTGCACAACCCCCGACCATCCCGCCCGCGTTGTTGCGCGACTCCGACCAGGCGTGGCGCGAGCTCGCGCAGGCGTGGCAGGCGAGCCCGGGGGACGGCGAGCCTTGCAAGGCGCTGCAAAGAGACCAGTTGTACTGCTTCAGCCGGAATCTGAACCTCGGTTTGATTCGTGACCTGGGACGACCTGGCATCGTCACCCTGGACGTCCAAAGTGGTTCGCCCACCTACGCGCTATTGACCGGGTTGACCCGCGACAGCGCGACGCTGCGCGCCGCCGGCACCGAGCAGACCGTGAAGCTGTCTGCCCTCGCCGCACGCTGGCAGGGCGACTTCGCCACGTTGTGGCGCGCGCCACCCGGGTACGCCGGCCGCGCCGAAACACGAGGCGAAACTGTCGACTGGATCGCGAAGCAGCTCGCGGCCGCCAACGGCTCACCCACTTCAGTTGAGCCGGCCACCCTGGATGGCCCGTTGAAGTCGCAACTGCGAACCTTTCAGCTCGCGCATGGCTTGCCGGCCGATGGCCAGCCCGGGCCCATGACCTTCATGCAACTCAATCGCGTGGCCGGCGTCGCCGAGCCCCGCCTCGCAACCTCACCCTGACCCATGTCCTACATTCTTGACGCATTGCGCAAAGCCGACGCCCAACGTGAACGCGATCCGGCGCGCGGCATCCATGCACAGCCGCTGGCCGGTGCGAACGGCTTCGGTCATTCGCGCAGCCCATTGGCGGGCTGGCTGTGGCCGGCCGCCGGTGCGGGCCTCGCGGTGCTGCTATGGGCGGGCTGGTACCTGTACCACGACAGGCCGAACGCGCCCGCGCCATCGGCCACTCGCGTCGTGACGGCGCCCGCACCCGCACCTGCGCCCGCGCCCGTTTCCAACGTGTTCGTGCCACCGCCGGCTGCGGCGACCGTCCAGCCTCCGCCGCCAGCAGGCGCACGCGTGATCCCCCCGCGCGACCCGACCAACACTTCGTTGCCGACGATGCGCGGAGGGCCGCAGCCCGTGGTGGGCACTCCGGCGATGCCGAATGCGAATGCGCCGGCGACGTTGACACAGCCGGGTCCTGTACCTGCGCCGATCAGCGGGCCGGTCATGGGTCCCCCGCCGCCCGGACGCTCGGGCCTGACTCAAAGCCGGGCAGTGCAAGTACCGCCCGCGCAGTCCCCCGGCATGGGGCCGCAGGGGGCTCCGGCGCCAGCCCTACCGCCGATCGCCGCCCCGGTGATCGGCCTCCCCGCGGACGCACCCAAGCTCGCCATCAGCGGCGGTGTTTATTCCAGCAGCCCGCTCCAGCGCATGCTGATCGTGAACGGCCAGGTGTTCAACGAAGGCAGCGAAATTGGCCCGGGGGTGACCCTGGTAGCGATCACTCCGAAGACGGCGGTGTTGCGATTTCGTGGTGCGCGCTACACCGTAGGTTACTGAGCGTCAGCGGTTCAGTGCGGCGCCTCGAACACCGACCAGCGGCCGTCCTTGTACAGGTAGAGAGCCGAAGACACTTGGGTGCCGTGCCCGCCTGCGTAGAGGGCGGCTGCGCTGAAACGAAGGCTGGCGAGCGCGGCCAAGTTGGACACCGGCGCATAGACGAGACCTCCGCGGCGCGGCACCGCCACCACAAGGCCTTCCGGATACTGGCTTTGCGTGCCGCTCCAGAAATCGCGGTCCAAAAAGTAGCTGCTTGCGAAATCGGGCGCGCGCCCTTGCACTTGCATCAAGCCTCCGCTCCAGGGTAGAGCGACCGGCACGCCATAAACGCGCCGCAGATTGGCCACCGCAACATCCAGCGCTTCCTCCGGCGTGAGCTGAAGCCGTTCCAAATCATCGGGAGACGCGCTCTGCAGCGTCTGACCGCCGTCGAACACCAGGCGGATGTGCATATCACCCAGGTACTGGTACCAGCTCGTTGCAAGATCGATGCGACGGCCATCGCTCAGCATGGCCGTCACCTTCCCGTAGGGCTTGAGCTCCTCGTCCTGCTTGTTCTCGCCACGGGATTCGCGCAGTACCACAAGCAGATTCCGCGCGTTGGTGTCGAATACCTCACTGCTTTGCGCCGCGCCCGGCAGGGAGATCAGCGCTGCGGACGCGAGCGCAAGGCAGAGTGTGAGCACCCGATGGACACGGCAGGCCATTTGTGTTTCCCCTCGCTGTTTGCTTCATGGTGCTCGCGCGGGCGCGGAGTCGCAACAACTGTTTACGCAAATCAAGAAATAAGTCGCTCCGATGTGGACGCGCGTCGGTACGTCGCAACGAATTTGGTTACCGAACTTGCGTAACGCGGCTTTCATGCAAGGCATGTCATCCGTAGCATCGGGCACTCATTCAACGCCACTCAGAGGAAGTACATCATGGCAATGCAATCCCCGTTCTTCAACAAGCGCGAACCGGATGCTTACAACCAGCGCGGCGGTACCAACCCGAACGCCGCCGCCGCTGCGGGGGCCAGCACGATCGTCGCCGCGACCGCTGCGCCCACAACCGCAGCAGCCAATCTTCCGGTGCAGGAAGGCGAGAGCAAGCTCACCGTCGGCCCGAATATCAAGCTGAAGGGCGTCGAGATCACCGACTGTGACACGCTCGTGGTTGAGGGTTCGGTCGAAGCAACAATGGATTCGCGCGTGATCCAGATCTCCGAGCGCGGATCGTTCAAGGGCTCCGCCGAGATCGACATCGCGGAAATTCGCGGCTCGTTTGAAGGCAACCTCACGGTTCGCCAGAAGCTCGTCATTTATGCCACTGGCAAGGTGACCGGCCGCGTGCGCTACGGCAAACTCGTGGTTGAAGAGGGCGGTCAGCTGTCTGGGGAGATCGAGTTCGGCACGTCGAACAGCGCCGGCACCAGCACTCGGACCAGCGGCACCCCACTGCGCGTCCACGCCGCAGGCTAACTGCCCGGCTTTGCGCCAGCTTCTCGGCGCAACCTGCTGCCCGTTCGCGGGCGGCAACAATTCCCCTTCACTATCACCCGAACCCCTGGGCTTGCGCCCAGGCGCGGTGCTGCGCGTTGTCAGTCGTGGAGGTCAGCCCTTTCACTTCGCCCAGACCCGCAAGCGATCCGCCTCGGCAGTAAACCAAGAGTTCCGTGCCGAGCTGCCGCGATAATTGAAATTTGTGTCAGTTCTACCGCTTCGCGGCGCGCGGATAAGATGATGCCCGGCGCGCGCTTCGATGATCGGCACAGTGTGACCGGTCATCGTTTGATCACTCACTGCACAGTTCATAAAGTCGAAGGCCCATGACCTCCTCCTCATCGCAGATCGCCGGCCACTTGATCGTCGAGTGTCTGATCGCCCAAGGTGTGCAGCATGTGTTCGGCGTACCGGGCGAGAGCTTCTTGGCTGTCCTCGATGGCTTTCACGCGTACCGCGAGCAGATCCGGTTCATCATCAACCGGCAAGAAGGTGGGGCCGCTTACATGGCCGAGGCCCACGGCAAGCTGACCGGTCGCCCCGGGGTGTGTTTCGTAACCCGCGGCCCCGGCGCCACGAATGCGTCCATCGGTGTGCACACCGCCTTCCAGGATTCGACACCGATGGTGCTCTTTGTCGGAGACGTCGCCGGTGACCAGCGTGATCGCGAGGCGTTCCAGGAAGTCGACTACATGAGCTTCTTCGGGCCGAGCACTAAGGGCATGGCCAAGCGCGTAGAGCGCATCGACGAAGCGGACCGCATTCCCGAATACGGGGCGCGCGCCTTTGCCACCGCCATGAATGGCCGGCCAGGACCGGTGGTCTTGGTGCTGCCGGAAGACATGCTCACCCGCATGACGCCGGCGCGGCCGCTGGCGCGGATCGAGCCGGTGCAAGCCTGGAGCGACCCCGGGTCTCTCCGCGATTTGCGCGAACTGCTGCTGCAGTCTCGCCAGCCCTTTGTCATTGCCGGCGGCGGGGGCTGGACACCCCAGGCCGCGCAGGCCTTGCAACGCTTCGCGGAAAACTGGACCCTACCTGTGGGCAACGCGTTCCGATTCCAGGACATCTTCGACAACCATCATCCGCTGTACGCGGGTGACGTCGGCATCGGCATTAATCCAAAGCTGGCCGCGCGGATCAAGGAGAGTGATCTGATCATCGCGATTGGACCGCGCCTGGGTGAGATGACCACCGGCGGCTACACGCTCTTGCAGGTGCCCAAGCCCAAGCAGAAGTTGGTGCACATCCATTCGAGCGCCGAGGAATTGAATCGGGTGTACCAGGCCGATCTCGCCATCAACGCAACGATGAATGCCGCGGCCCGTTCGCTGGAAGTGTTGACGGCTCCGCCCGAAGTGCCTTGGGTGGCATGGACGGAGGCCGCGCATGCCGACTACGAAGCCAACTTCGTGCCGCAGGCCCTGCCCGGCGAGATCGACATGCCGGCTATCGTCGGCGTGCTGAAAAAACATCTGCCCGACGACGCGGTACTCACCAACGGCGCCGGCAACTTCGCAGGCTGGGTCCACCGCTTCTTCAAGCACCACGGCCTTGCGAAGGGCCTCAAGACGCAGCTGGCGCCAACCGTGGGGTCCATGGGCTATGGCGTGCCGGCCGGCATTGCAGCCAATCTGGTGAGCGGGCGTGTGGTTCTGACGATGGCCGGCGACGGCGACTTTCTGATGAATGGGCAAGAGCTGGCAACGGCAGCGCAATACGGTGCCAAGAGCATCATCGTGCTGCTGAACAACGGCATGTTCGGCACGATCCGCATGCACCAGGAGCGCGACTATCCGACCCACGTCTGCGGCACGCAGCTGGCCAACCCCGACTTCGCTGCGCTGGCGCGCGCCTATGGCTACGCTGGCGTGCGCATCACGCGCACCGCGGAGTTCGAGCCCGAACTGGTCGCTGCGTTGGAGCGAAATCAGGGAACGCTGATCGAGGTGATGCTGGACCCGGAAGTCATCACCACGCGCGGGACGTTGAGTTCCATCCGCGAAGCGGCGCAAAAAGGCGGCTGAATTTTCTAGGCGCCTACAGCACGAATCGGAACCCCTCGACGATCGCACCAGGCGCCGTGACGCTGCACAACGCCCGCTCGCCATACGTCCCGGAGTTGGGTACCAATTCGCTCTGCGCCGTGAGCCCCACCAAGCCGGTGCCGAACATGCGCAGAAGCGAATCGTCGAAGCGCATCACTTTGATCGGGGCCGCCAGCTTGCCGTCCTCCACCCAGAAGCAGGCGAAGCGCGTCATGCCTGTGATCTGGCAAGCTTGCCGGTCGCTGTAGTTGAGGTAGTGCAGGTCGCTCAGGTAGACGCCGGTGCCCAATGCCGCCAGCCCGTCGGCGGCGCCGAGCGTGCCTGCCGCCATGGCGAGCGAATCGGGCGACTCGTTGCTGCCGGCGCCGTTGGCCGGCACGCCGTACTCGCGCGAGGTGCGCGGCGAGACCAGCGTCGAGGCGACGCGTCCGCTGTCGATGAGCGTCACCGCGTCGGGCTTGACGAAGCCGTCCGACTGGAAGCGCGGCGCGATCCCATCGGACACAGCTTCTGTCAGCCGGACGGAAGGAGCAAACTGCGCCTCGCCGCGGTGCGCGCGGATGAGGGTGCTGACGCCGGTCTGCAAGTCCTTGTGGCCAAAGCCGCCCCAGCTGAGCGTCGACAAGAGATCGGCAACCGCCACTGGACTGAAAAACACGCGGTACTCGCCGGGGTCCAAAGACTTCTGCGGGCGCGCGAGTAAGGCCAGGCGCTCCCGCGCCTGAACCATCTTGTCCGCGAACGCGGACGTGTCCCACTCGGTTCCGGCGTAGGTCGACTTCACGGCCTGATCGCCGCCGCGGTACAGGCACCATTCAAAGTGAAAGCTCTCCACCGAATGCCAGTTGCGTTGGCCGCGGCTGTCGGCGAAGGCCCGGACCATCGGGCCGCCGGCATAGAAGCCGACGAGATCGGTTTGCGCTGCGTGGGCGGCGACTGCTTCGATCACCTCCTTGGCGGCCGGCAGCTTGCCGTTGGCTTGCCGCTCGGTTGAGGCCACCACGTCGGGCAGCATCAGAAAGGCGTCTTCGGGAACCAGGGGGAGTTGCGCTACGAGAACGGCGCGCTCCGCGAGCAAGGCGAGCGTGTCGGCTTCGACGTTCCCAGTCAGAGCGATCCTGCCGGTGGCCTGCCGCGCGCCATGCACTACTGACACCGTACCGTAGCACTGGGACACATGCGTCGCTTGACGAACGGCCGCGTGGTTGAAGCGGATGAAATCGGAGTCCTCGGCCGCGAAGTAGAGGCTGATGCGGTCGATACCCGGGACCGCCGCGCAGACGGCATCGGCCAATGCATTGAACTGGGCGCGCATCAGTGGGCACCCCCGAAGACCGCGACCTGCGTGAACTTGCAGGCCGGCGCCGCGTGGCCCACGCGGATCATCTGGTTCGGTTCACCCTTGCCGCAGTAAGGGGTGCCCATGACCTCGAACGTACTGGCGTCGCCCACCATCGCGAGCGAGCGCCAGAAGCTGGACGAGATGCCGCGGTAGTTCGGTCGCTTCACCACCTCCGCCAGCTGTCCGTCGCGGATCATGCGGCCGTATTCGCAGCCGAACTGAAACTTGTTGCGCGAGTCGTCGATGCTCCAGGAAGAGTTGGTGCGCATCAGCACACCCAGCTGCGTGCCGGAGATCATTTCCTCGAGCGACGATTCGCCGGGTTCGATGTTGAGATTGCTCATGCGATCGATCGGCGGTCGGTTCCAGCTGCAGGCGCGCGCCGTCGACACCCCGGCGATGTCAGCGCGCAGCCTGGCGGCGCGGGCCTGGGAAACGGTGCCTCCCAGCGGCCGCTGCAGGATGCCCTGCCGAATGATCCATTCGCGCTGCGCCGGGGCGCCATCGTCGTCGAAAGCGAAGGTCGCGAATTCGACAGGTACATTGGGCGCGAAGCTGACGTTGAGCAAGTCGCTGCCATAGCGATAGTTGCCGAACATGTCGAGCGAGACGAAGCTGGTGCCCGCGTAGTTGCGCTCGTCGCCGAGGATGCGGTCGAGTTCGAGCGGGTGGCCGATGCTCTCGTGGATCTGCAGCATCATCTGATCGGGCATCAGGATCACGTCCATGACGCCCTCGGGGCAGTTGGCCGCGTGGACCAGCTCGATGGCCTCGCGAGCGACCCGTGGGCCATCGTGCGCGAAGCGCGAGCGCTCCAACACCTCAAGACCGCCTTGTTGGCAAAAGCCGTTGTATTGACCGGCCGACGAGCGCACCTGCGTGTCGCCGCCGGCGCTCGCAACGGCAGTGATGCCGGGCGTGACGAGGTCCCACACCTGCTCAATGCGTCCGCCGTCGGGCGTGACATGCAACTGTTCGGTATGCGTGGTCCAGAGCGATGCGGTGCGGTCGACGATCTCGTCGCCAACGCCGGCTGAAGCGCAGACCTCCCTCAGCATTCCAAATTTTTCGGCCAGCGAGAGGGCGGATACCGGTCGCTCGTTCGGCGAGCGATAGCTGCCGCGGGACTTAGGCATGTCGACCTGCCGGTAATCGAAGACACTGCGGCCCGCGCTGGCCTGGGCGAGCTCCGACGCACGGGAAAAAGCCGTGCGCAGGCCGGTCTCTGTCACGTCGCTGGTGGCCGCGTAGCCCAATGCGCCGCCTTGCACCACGCTCACCATGACGCCCGTGTCGCCGTCGCGTGACGGCGCCTGGGCCACGTCGCGCCGCACTGTCAATTGCTCGGATGTCTGCCTGACCAGCCGCGCCGACCAGTAGTCGGACGCCGGCGCCGCCCGGCGCGCGAACTCTTCGAATGAATGCATGAGATGAGATGAGATTCTGGAATTGAAAAAGGCCGGTTCGCACCGGCCTTTGAAGATGGAGAACGGCCGTCTTACTTGACGTGCTTGCCGATCAGGCCGGCCATCTCGAACATGGAGACCTGGGCTTTACCGAAGATTTCCTTCAGCTTGGCATCGGCGTTGACCATGCGCTTGTTGACGCTGTCCTGCAGCTTGTTCTTCTTGATGTAGGCCCACAGCTTGCTGACCACTTCGGTGCGCGGCAGAGGAGCCGAACCCACCACGGCCGCGAGTTGCGGGCTGGGAGTCAGAGCCTTCATGAACGCAGCGTTCGGAGTGCGCTTCTTGGCGGGGGCCTTCTTTGCAGCAGCCTTCTTCGCCGGTGCGGCCTTCTTCGCCGGAGCCTTCTTTGCAGCAGCCTTCTTCGCCGGTGCAGCCTTCTTTGCCGGAGCCTTCTTCGCAGCGGTTTTCGCAGCGGTCTTCTTTGCGGGGGCCTTCTTTGCAGGCGCCTTCTTCGCAGCTTTTTTCGCAGTTGCCATGATTGATTTTCCTTCTAGAAGTTGATTTGCCACCGAGCGGAATTTGCATTCCTCCCAATGGCAGTGCGGATGCTACTGGAGAAGAAACGCGTTTCCAAGCGAAAAATGGCTTTTTTCGCTGTAGCGTCGCTTTTTTTTACTTGGGCTTTGCCGCTGTTTTCCCTCTGAAGATCAGAAAAACGCCCAACAGCACGACGCCGCACGCGGTCCACTCGCCCGTGGTGACGGTCTCCGCGCCGAACGCAACGCCGAGAAACAGCGCGATCAACGGGTTCACGAATGCATAGCTTGTCGCCACAGCGGGCGATGCGTGGGCCAACAAATAGAGATACGCGCTGAACGCAATGAGCGATCCGAACACCACGAGGTAGAGCCACGCGGCAACAGCCAGCGGTTGCGCGGGCCACGTCGCCTGCTCACCCAACGCGAGAGAAATCACCATCAACACCGCGCCACCACACAACATTTCGCTGGCGAAGCCCATTGCCCCGGGCGCCAGCGGAAACCGGGCGGTAGAGAGGACGGACCCCAGCGACCACGCCAGCGTCGCGCCGGTGATGCACGCGATTCCGGTCGGCGAAGCCGAGAAGCTCGTCCCGCGCAGCAGCAGCAGCACGCCGAACACGCCCACCGCCATGCCGGCGAGCTCCAGCCGGCGCGGCCGCTGGCCAAACAGCAATCCCCAACCGCACGTCAGCATCGGCACCACTGCGATGAACGCCGCGACCAGACCCGAGCCGATGTGTTGCTCGGCCGCCGCGCAGAGGCCCATGCCCCCGCCCAGCATCAACGTGCCGATGAGGAGGGCGTTGCGCCACTCGCGTGCAGCGGGCAGGCGCAGCGGCTGCACGCTTGCCTTGCGGCGCCACAGAAGCCAGGCCATGAGCAGGACGCCTGCCGAGAGAAATCGCGTTCCCATCTGGAAGAACGGCGGAAAGCTCACGAGCGCCAGCCGGATCGCGAAGTAGGTCGAGCCCCAGACGAGGTAGCAGGCCAGGAGGGCGGGAATCAGCAGGGGAACCCTGCTGGCGGTGCGAGCATGGATGGTTGCGGTAGTCATGAAGTGATCGTAGATTGCCGCTGGCCTGTTTTCCATGGATGATCAATGGTCTTTCTCGCGCTCCACCTTATTTTCGAAGGCTGAATGTCATGCTCACCGAAGTTTCCGATCTCGATCTTCACGACAGCCGCATCCTCGCCGAGCTCCAGCGCGATGCGCGCATCACCATGGCGGAACTGGGGCGCCGCGTGCACCTGAGTCAGCCCGCCGTGACCGAGCGCGTACGCAAGCTCGAACTCAACGGTGTCATCAAGGGCTACCGCGCCGTGGTGGATTACCAGCGCCTGGGCTATGGCATCCGTGCCATCGTGCGAGTTGGCCGAGTGGAATATGCGCGCGTCGTCAAGCTGATCGAGCAGACGCCGGAGGTGGTAAACGCCTGGAACGTGACCGGCGAGGACAGTTGGATCCTCGAAGTCGCTCTGATCGATGTCGAACATCTGGACGCGGTGGTCACGAAGTTTTGTATCCTTACTGAAACCTCGACCTCGATCGTCCTCAACGCGCCCCGCGAGCATGCGTGTGTCCTGCCTGCGCGGCGCGAGAACATCAAACACGCCATCAGGAAAGTCACCGGAAAATGACAGAACAATCCTTTGCCACCTGCGACTTGTGCGACGCGCATGAAGAAGACACCTCAGGTGCCTTCCGCGTCCTTCCTCCAGTTTTTCGCGACTTCGGGAAGGTTGGCCGGTTCAGCGGACCGGTATCCACGGTCCGGGCCATCGAAGACAACTCTCGGATCAAGGAGGCCGTGAACTCATCGGGGTATCTGCATACGCCTGACGGTCCGGTGGGGCGAGTTCTGGTGGTCGCCGGCGCCGGGTCGATGCGGCGCGCGTTAGTCGGAGGCAATCTGGCGGCGGCCGCGAAGAAGAACGGCTGGGCCGGGATCGTGGTCGACGGTGCGGTGCGCGATCTGGCTGAATTGGCCGCAGCCGGTATCGGCGTCAAAGCGCTGGCGCTGATGCCGTTGCGCTCGGTCAAGCGCGATGAGGGCGAGAGCGAGGTTGCCGTCGAAATCCAGGGCGTGACGGTGCGCCCCGGCGAGTGGCTCTACGCCGATGAGGACGGCATCGTCGTCAGTGCGTTGCCGCTGACCTGACGGGCAGCGTTGCGAGCACGACGCCCGCGAGCGCGAGTGCGAAGGCCAGCAGCTGTGGCGTGCTCAGGCTCTCCCCAAGCACGAACACCCCCACCAGCGCGGCGGACACGGGCAGCATCACCGTAAACACGCCGCCTTGCGCGGCGGGCACCACTTTCAGGCCGGTCATCCACAGCCAGACCGTCCAGATGCTCGCCGCCAGCGAGTAGAAAACCAGCAGCAACCACATGCCTGGTCTCACCGCGGTGAAGTCGAAGTGCAGCGCCATGTAGAGACCCCATGGCGTGATGAGGACGAAGCCCCACAGGTTGATCAGCGACGTGATTCGCTTGGGCCCCAGCACGCCTGTGAGCTTCTTGCCGATCACGGCGTACG
>JBKJOM010000153.1:0-11946 GCA_046595775.1 Ramlibacter sp.
TTTCGACGATGGCGACCCGCGTCTCCTGCGGTGCCCAGTTGATCAGGATGTCCTGCTGCATGCGCTTTTTCTTGGCTTTGCGGGACAGATCTTCGGCTCTGTCCCCAACTGACTAGAGAAGGAAGCCGAGGGCGCGCAGGAGTTGCGCGGTCTCGTGCATCGGCAAACCCATGATGCCAGAGTAGCTGCCGCTGATGTGCGAAATGTGGGCGGCCGCGCGCCCCTGCACCGCGTAGGCGCCCGCCTTGCCCATCGGCTCGCCGGTAGCGACATACCTCCTGATTTGCGCGGGCGTCAGTTCGGAAAACGTGACGCGCGAATCGCTCAACGCAGTGACACGCTTGCGGCCCGACTGGATCGCGACTGCGGTCAGTACGCGATGCGTGGCGCCAGACAGTTCGCGCAACATGCGCGCCGCATCCCGCTCGTCGGCTGGCTTGCCGTAGATCATGCGACCCAACGCCACGGTGGTGTCGGAGCACAACACGGGCGCCGGCGGTAGCCCGCGCTCCTTCAGTCGCCCCAGTGCCGCATCGAGCTTCAGGCCCGTGACGCGCTGCACGTAACGCGCAGGTGTTTCGCCCGGCAATACCGCTTCGATCGATTCGGTGTCCTCGCCGGGGGCGGGCAGCAGCAACTCATGCCGCACCCCGAGCTGTTCCAGCAACTGCCGCCGGCGCGGGCTCTGCGAAGCCAGGTAGATGAACTCACTCACGATGGTACGGATGTCCCGCGTTGATCGACCACGCGCGGTACAACTGTTCGACAAGCAGCACGCGCACCATCGCGTGCGCAAGGGTTAGGTCCGACAGGCGGATGCGTTCGTGGGCGGCCTTCCGGAATGCGGGGTCAAGCCCGTCCGGACCACCGATCACCAGCGCCACGTCGCCGCCTTGCAGTTGCCAGGCCTTCACCCGACGCGCAAGCGCTACGGTGGTCAACGGCGTGCCTCGTTCATCCAGCGCGACGACATGCGCGCCCTTGGGGATCGCGTGCTCGATGCGCTGGCGCTCGGCGGCGTAAATGGATTCGAGGGTCTTGGAAGCGCGTGGTTCGGTCTTCACCGCCTTGAGTTCCACCCGAAGTTCAGGTGGGAAACGCTTGGCGTAATCGTCCCAGGCCGTCTGTGCCCAGTCCGGCACCCGCTGGCCCACAGCCACGACGATCAGCTTCATGAAGCCAGCTTCATCGGGCTGGAACACTAACGAGGTTTGCGGGCCGGGGTGCTTTTCTTGGCGGGCGCCTTCTTTGCGGGCGCTTTGGTTGCCGTCGTCATCGGGGCTGTCTTTCTCGGGGCCGACTTTTGGGAGGCCGTCTTCACTGGGGCGTGTCTCGCGCCCGTTGCCTTGGCGGGAGTTCCGCCGCTCTTCTTCGCAGTTGCCGCTGCTTGCGTCCTGGCGCCACCCGTCTTTGCGGGAGCTGCCTTCTTTGCCGGCGATTTTGCCGTGCCTTGATTTTTCGTGCTTGCTTTTTTTGCGGCCGGCTGCTCGGCTTGTGCGAACGCGGGCCTGGGCGCGCCGAATTTCAGGCGCACCGGGCGCTCGCCCCAGATCTCTTCGAGGTGGTAGTAGGTGCGGATGGCCGGCTGCATGATGTGCGCGACGGCCGCGCCGCAGTCCACGATGATCCACTCGCCGTTTTCCTCGCCCTCGATGCGCGGCTTGGGAAAGCCTGCTTCACGCACAGCGTCACGCACACTGGCAGCCAGTGCCTTGGTCTGGCGGTTGGAGGTGCCCGAGGCCACGATGACGCGCTCGAAGAGCGGCGACAGGTGTTCGGTGTTGAAGACCGCGATGTCCTGCGCCTTCACGTCTTCCAGGCCATCGACGATGGCGCGCTGGAGTCGTTGGGTATCTTTTTTCGCGGCGGTTTCCTGGGTCATCAGTGAGCTTCGTAGAGGTGATTGGAGGCAATATAACTTGCAACGCCGGGCGGGACCAGATGGGCAATGCCCTGTGCGGTCGCCACGCGTGCGCGGATCTCGGTGGCGTTGTCGTCCATGGGCGGCATCCGCAAGTGTCGCACCACCGCCTGGGGTGGCAGGCCATCGGCCGCCAGGTTGCTGTGCGACGCAGCGTTCGGGCGCGGCGCCACGCACAAGTCGGCCAGTTTCAGCACCGCTTCCCACTCGCGCCAGCGGGTGATGGACACGGCCTGGTCTTCGCCCAGAACCAGGAAAAGTTGCACGCCCGGGTAGTCATCCTGTAACTCGCGCAAGGTGTCGATGGTGTAGGTCGGACCCACGCGCCAAAGCTCGCGGTCGTCGATTTCCGTGTGAGGCAGGCTGCCGAATGCAATGTTCGCCATCGCCAACCGGTGGTCGGCCGAGGTCAGGCCGTGCAACTTGTGCCAGGCGTTGCCCGTCGGAAACACACGCAACTCGTCCAGCTGCAACTGGTCGACGGCTGCCAGGGCCAGGGCGACATGGGCGTTGTGCGGCGGGTCGAACGCTCCGCCGTACACGCCAAGGCGATGAACTGGATTCAAACCCAATCCCTCTTGACCAGGAACTTCGAGTAAAGCTGCGCTTCGCGCGAACCGGGTTCCGGCTGCGACTGGTAGCGCCAGCTCGCCAGCGGCGGCATCGACAGCAGGATGGATTCGGTCCGGCCGCCTGACTGAAGGCCAAAGTGCGTGCCGCGGTCCCAGACGAGGTTGAACTCCACATACCGGCCGCGCCGGTAGAGCTGGAAGTCGCGTTCCCGCTCGCTGTATGGGCTGTCCTTGCGGCGCTCCAGGATCGGCTGGTAGGCCGAGAGGAACGCATCCCCCACCGACTGCATCATCGCAAAGCCGGTGTCGAAGCCGCCTTCGACGAAGTCGTCGAAGAAGATGCCGCCCACGCCGCGCGGCTCGTTGCGGTGCTTCAGGAAGAAATAGTCGTCGCACCAGGCCTTGAAACGCGAGTACTTGTCCGCGCCGAAGGGTTCCAGCGCGCGCTTGCAGACTGAGTGGAAGTGCACCGCGTCTTCCTCGAAGCCATAGAACGGCGTCAGGTCCATGCCGCCGCCGAACCAGAACACCGCCTCGCCGCTGTCGGGTTGGGCGCTCAACATGCGCACGTTCATGTGCACCGTCGGCGCGACCGGGTTGCGCGGATGGAACACCAGCGAGACACCCAGAGCCTCGAAGCCGCAACCGGCCAACTCGGGCCGGTGTTGCGTGGCGGACGGCGGCAGTTTAGGCCCCGTCACGTGCGAGAAGCCGCAACCGGCGCGCTCGAGCACCGGCCCCCCTTCCGTGATCATGGTGATGCCCTCGCCTTGCAGTGGCTCGCCGGGCGCCTTCTTCCACGGGTCCTTCAGGAACGGCTTGCCGTCGATCGCTGCCATGGCGTCCGTGATGCGCGCCTGCAGGCCGACCAGGTAATCGCGGACATGTTGGACTTGCGGCTTCATTGGCCAATGGTATCGGCTCGCGACGCCCCGGCGTCGAGCATTCGCAGCGGCGCGGCGTTGCGGGGCACCCTGCCCTGCACACCCTCGTACACGCTGGCGATGCGGGCCATGTCGGCCTCCACGTCGCCCGTGAGGTGGATGAAGTCGGTCACGCGGACCTCGCGCTTGCCGTAATCCAGCCGGATCAATGCCAGCGGCACGTCGGCGCCCAGTGCCGTGCGATAGAAACCGCTGCGCAAGCCGGGCAGAAACTTGCGCGTCCCCTCGGGCGCGAGCCCCAGCCAGAAGTACTCACCTCGGGCCTTGTGGGCCGCAAAGACGTCCAGTGCTTGCCGCGTCGCGCCAGTCGCCGCGGTGCGGTCCACCGGCACTCCGCCAACCCAGCTCAGCCAGGGACCGAAGAGCGGGATCCGGAACAGCATGTCCTTGCCCCAGAAGCGCACCTGCAAGCCCAGCGTCCACTTGGCCAGCATCATCACGATGAAGTCCCAGTTGCTGGTGTGCGGATAAACGGCGATCACGCCTTGCAGTGCGGGCAGGCCGCTGAAGCTCACCTTCCAGCCGCCCAGCTTCAACAGGGCGCTCGCAAGCACGCTGCCCTTGAATTGCAGCGGGTAAGTTTCGGGGTAGTCGCGGACAGTGGCCAACTAGGACCGGACCGCGCGGTGCCCGATGTCCTTGCGGAACTGGGCGCCGTCGAAGTGGATTCCCTGGGCCAAGTGGTAGGCGTGCTGTTGCGCTGCCTTCACCGAGTCGGCCAGCACCGTCACGCACAGCACACGGCCGCCGCTGGTGAAGGTGTCGCCGTCGCGGCCCACGGTGCCCGCATGGAACACCACTGCGTCCTCAGTGGGCTTGGGCAGGCCGGTGATCGGGTCGCCCTTGCGCGGGTTGAGCGGGTAGCCGGCTGCGGCCATCACCACACCCAATGCTGTGCGGCGGTCCCATTCCAGGTCGATCGCGTCCAGGCCTTGCGATGTGGCGGCCATCATCACGTCGTACAGGTCGGATTTGAGCCGCATCATGATCGGCTGCGTCTCCGGGTCGCCCATGCGGCAATTGAATTCGAGCGTCTTCGGCTGGCCCTGCGCATCGATCATCAGGCCCGCATAGAGGAAGCCGGTGAACGGGATGCCGTCCTTTTCCATTCCCTTGATCGTGGGCAGGATGATCTCGCGCATCGCCCGGGCGTGAATCTCGGGTGTGACGACCGGTGCCGGTGAATAGGCACCCATGCCGCCGGTGTTTGGCCCCATGTCGCCATCGAGCAAGCGCTTGTGGTCCTGCGACGTGGCCAGTGCCGTGACGTTCTTGCCGTCGCACAGGACGATGAAACTGGCTTCTTCGCCCTGCAGGAACTCCTCGATCACCACGCGCGCGCCACCCTCGTTGTGCTGTATTCCAAGTGATGGGCCCAGCTTGTCGTCCAGCAACATGAAGTCGATGGCTTCGTGCGCCTCAGCGGCTGTCATCGCAACCACCACGCCCTTGCCAGCCGCGAGGCCGTCGGCCTTGACGACGATCGGTGCGCCCTTGCGGTCCACATAGGCGTGCGCCTGCGCGGAGTCGGAGAAGGTCTCGTATTCCGCCGTCGGGATGTTGTGCCGCTTCATGAAGGCCTTGGAGAAGGCCTTGGAGCTTTCCAGCTGCGCCGCCGCCTGCGTCGGCCCGAACACGCGCAGGCCATGGGCCTGGAAGTCGTCGACCACACCGGCCGCAAGCGGACCCTCGGGGCCAACCACCGTCAGCTGGATCTTGTTGGCGATCGCCCAGTCGCGCAGTTGCGCAATGTCAGTGATGGGAACGTTTTCCAGGCGCGAATCCATTGCCGTGCCGCCATTGCCCGGCGCGACGTAGACCGCCTGCACCTTGGGCGACTGCGCGATCTTCCAGGCAAGGGCGTGTTCACGGCCGCCGCCGCCGATGACAAGGACTTTCATGCCGGCCTATTCGTTGATCTCGGCGTTATGGAAGACGTCCTGCACGTCGTCGAGGTCTTCCAGGATGTCCAGCAGCCGCTGCATCTTCGCCGCGTCCTCCCCGGTCAGTTCAACCGAGTTCTCAGGCCGCATCGTGACTTCGGCGATCTCGGGTTTGAGCCCGGCGGCTTCCAGCGCGTTTTTCACGACTTCGAAGTCGGCATACGCGGTCAACACCTCGATCGCGCCGTCGTCGCCGGTGATGACATCCTGCGCGCCGGCGTCCAGCGCCACTTCCATCACCTTGTCCTCGCTCGTGCCCGGCGCGAAAATCAACTGGCCGACGTGCTTGAACTGGAAGACCACCGAACCAGCGGTGCCCATGCTGCCGCCGTATTTGCTGAACGCATGGCGCACTTCGGCCACCGTGCGGACCTTGTTGTCGGTCATCGTGTCCAGGAGGATCGCCGCGCCGCCAATGCCGTAGCCCTCGTAGCGGATTTCCTCGTAACTCACGCCTTCGAGGTTGCCCGTCGCCTTGTCGATGTTGCGCTTGATGGTGTCGGCAGGCATGTTGGCCGCCTTGGCCTTTTCCACAGCCAGCCGCAGCCGCGGGTTCAATGCCAGGTCGCCGCCCCCCTGACGCGCCGCGACCATGATCTCGCGGATACAGCGCGTCCAGACCTTGCCGCGCTTCTCATCCTGGCGCCCTTTTCGGTGTTGGATGTTCGCCCATTTGCTGTGTCCTGCCACTGGAAGCCCTTAAAGCGTTGTTGCGTTGATATATTGCGCCAATCCTCCATTTTACTTTTCAGCCATGGCCGAACCCATCGTGATCGCGAAGAACGCCCAAGTGAGCTGCGAAATGCTGCCGGCACTGGCCAACCGCCATGGCCTGATCACCGGCGCCACCGGCACCGGCAAGACCGTGACTCTGCAGACCCTGGCCGAGAATTTCTCCAAGCTCGGCGTGCCGGTGTTCATGGCCGATGTGAAGGGCGACCTGACCGGCATCAGCCAGGCGGGAACGATCGGGCCGAAGCTGGCCGGCATCCTGAAGGAGCGGAACCTCGACGCGCCCGCGCCCTACGCGGCGCCCACGACGCTCTGGGACGTGTTCGGCGAGCAGGGCCATCCGGTGCGCGCGACGGTGTCCGACATGGGCCCGCTATTGCTGGGCCGCATGCTTGGGTTGAACGAAACCCAGGCGGGCGTGCTGAACCTGGTCTTCAAGATCGCCGACGACAACGGCCTGCTGCTGCTCGACATGAAGGACCTGCGCGCGATGCTGCAGCATGTGGGCGACAACGCGGCTGACTTTCGCACCACCTACGGGAACATCAGCGCCGCCAGCGTGGGCATCATCCAGCGCGGACTGCTGCAGATCGAATCGCAGGGCGGCGAGAAGTTCTTCGGTGAGCCCATGCTCGACATCCAGGACTTCCTGCAGACCGATGAGAAGGGCCGCGGCATCGTCAACATCCTGACGGCCGACAAGTTGCTGAACTCGCCGCGGCTGTACGCCACGTTCCTGCTGTGGATGCTCTCGGAGCTGTTCGAGCAATTGCCCGAGATTGGCGACCCCGACAAGCCCAAGCTGGTGTTCTTCTTCGACGAGGCACACCTGCTCTTCGACGAGGCACCCAAAATCCTCATCGAGCGCATCGAGCTGGTGGTGCGTCTGGTGCGGTCCAAGGGCATCGGCGTGTACTTTGTGACGCAGAACCCGCTGGACATTCCCGACTCGGTGCTGGCGCAACTGGGCAACCGCGTGCAGCACGCACTGCGCGCCTACACGCCGCGCGACCAGAAGGCCGTGAAAGCCACGGCCGAGACCATGCGGCAAAAGCCCGGCCTGGATATCGAGACGGCCATCACCGAACTGGCAGTGGGCGAGGCGCTGGTGTCGCTGCTCGATTCCAAGGGCCGCCCCAGCGTGACCGAGCGCGTCTTTGTCATCCCGCCAGGCAGCCAGATCGGCCCGATCACGCCCGAGCAGCGCAAGGCGCTCATCAGCGGTTCGGCGGTGGCCGGCGTCTACGAAAAAGTCGTGGACCGCGAGTCTGCGTATGAAAAGCTCAAGGGCCGGACGGCGACAGCAACGCCCAGCGGCACACCGGCCGCTGCACCCGGCGCGCCGGCGGCTGCGCAGCCCGGCATGCTCGACAGCATCAAGGACGTGATGTTCGGCTCGACCGGACCGCGCGGCGGCAAGCATGAGGGCCTGGCCGAATCGATGGCTCGCTCGGCCGTGCGCACCATCGGCAGCAGCGTGGGCCGCGAAATCATCCGGGGCGTGCTGGGCAGCATCCTGGGCAGCAAGCGGCGTTAGGAATGATGTCTCAAGACGAAGAGAAAGACGACAACGGCGTTGGTCGCTGTTCGCACCAGTGACCGTCAGGCAGGCACCCTGGACGACTTGGGCCTGGTTCGCCGGGACATTGGCTCTCAGTGCGTCGGTCCTCTTTCTCAAGCTCGACGCCACGCCCATTGAAGTCTGGGACGAGGCTCGGCTTGCCATCAACGCCTGGGAGATGTCTCGCACCGGCCTCTCGTGGGTGACAACCTACGGTGGGCTACCCGATCACTGGAACACCAAGCCGCCCCTCGTGATCTGGTTGATGTCGCTGTCGATCCGGCTGGTGGGCGCCAATGAGTGGGGTATCCGCCTGCCTTCGGCCATCGCCGCCTTCGCGACGACGGCCATCATCTTCATGTTCTGCGCTTTCCGCCTGAAGCGCCCCATTGCCGGCTTCGCTGCGGTGTTGCTGCTACTGGCACCCGGCACCTATGTGAAGGGCATCGTGCGGGGCTTCGGCAACGACTACGTGCAATTCCATGCGGCGCGTTCGGGCGACTACGATGCGACCCTGACCCTGCTGACGACCAGTTACCTGCTCGCGGCCTGGATGTTCTTGCATGCGCCTTCCACCCGGCAAAGACTCTGGCTGTGCGTAACGGCGCTGTGCATCGCACTGGCTTTCCTCACCAAGACCGTTCAGGGGCTCATCTTCCTGCCGGCGCTCCTGCTCTATGCGGCGTGGGAGCGAAGGCTGCCCCAGTTGATTCGCTCGCCATCGGTCGTCGCCGCGGCGCTCGCCATCGCGGGCACCTGCGCGGGATACTACGGCCTGCGCGAAGCGCTCGACCCGGGCTACGTTCAGTCGGCCCTGTTCAATGACATTGTCGGTCGCTACGTTACCGAAGCCAGTCCGGTAGGACGTCTTTACTACCTGCAGTTCTTGCTCGTCGTCGCACTTCTGGTGTCAGCCCTGCAACATCGTTGGGGCAGAGGCGACGCACGGCAGGCCAATGCATTCCTCGGAATCGCGCTGCTTTTCTATCTCATCGTCATTTCCCTGTCCGCGAACAAACAAAGTTGGTATGTCGTGCCCGCGTTGCCACTGGCAGCGATGATCATCGCGATCGCTTTGGATGATGTTATCGCCTGGGGCATGTCGCGCGTCCCGGGAGGCTCCACAAGGAAAGCCGTCGGCGCCGTCCTGGTGACCGGTAGCGCGATGCTGGGAGGCATCGTGATCCAGCAGAGCGACCTCTTCGTGTCGGGCCGGAATGTCTGGATGCTTGCCGATCCGCGAAACCTGACCAATGCGTATTTGCGAAGCCAGGTCTTGCCCGGCAAGTTGCTCGTGTTTCAGGAGAGTTATGTCCCAAAGGGCATCCCCGGCGATGCGTATTACCTGGGACCGACCCGCTTCTACACGGAGGCGCTTCGCGCGGCCGGCCACACAATCGAGGTGCGGCCGCCGGGCGGAGCCGTTTCAGCTGAGTTCGACACCGCCCTCGTCTGTGGTGCGGCTATGCGCGAAGCTGTTGCCCGCAGATTCGAGCTTGGCCTGCTGCAGCGGGAAAGCGGATGCTGGATATATCGTCTGGCCAAGGCTGCCAGCGCTCTGCCGAACTGACGAACATGAGTCGTGCTGGCCCCGCACGGCATCGGGTTGCGCTGTAAAGTGGTCCCATGTCCACTGACCCTCCCAGCCCGCGCCACATCAGGCTGACTTCGCACAGTGGCGGCTTCGGCGCGCTGCCCATCGCCTGGGGCGCAGCGACTGCGCAGGAGCGCGGGCCTGTCGTGGGCACAACCACCACGCGGGCGCATCGCAACGTCATCGGCACGCACAGCGGCTCCTACAGCGTCTACCGCGCACTGGCCGTCGCCGCGGGGGCGCTCAAGCGCGAGCATCGCGCAGACCTGACCAACACCTCGCCGACCGATGTGATCGGGCCGCATCCGCAGTGGACTGACGCCGAGCGCATCGTCAGCCTCGACCCCTGGGGCGCGACCGTGGCTGACGTGTTCGGCGAGCAACTGGCGGCCGGCTACGACATCCGCCCGACCATCGCGGTGACCAAGGCGCACGTCATCCTGCCCGAGGTGATCGAGGCGCTGCAGTCGGGGCGGCTGAAGGCCGACAACAAATTCCTCACGCCGCAAGGCGCGGCCCTGGTCACCAAAGCCGCCATCGAGCCCGTGTGGTGGCTGCCCGGTGTCGCGAAGCGCTTCGGCTGTTCCGAAGCCGACTTGCGACGCGTGCTGTTCGAGGAGACGGGCGGCATGTACCCCGAACTCGTCACGCGCAGCGACCTCGAGGTTTTCCTGCCGCCGATTGGCGGCCAGACGCTCTACATATTCGGCAACCCGCATGACCTGGCGAACCCCGATGTCGAGCTCACCGCGCGCGTGCACGACGAATGCAACGGCTCGGATGTGTTCGGCTCGGACATCTGCACCTGCCGGCCGTATCTCACCCATGCAATCGAGGAGTGCATCCGTGGCGCGCAGCACGGCGGCGTGGGCCTGGTCGCTTATTCGCGCAAGGAGGGCCGTGCGCTCGGTGAAGTCACCAAGTTCCTCGTCTACAACGCGCGCAAGCGCCAGGTGGGCGGAGACACGGCCGACCAGTACTTTGCGCGCACCGAGTGCGTCGCCGGCGTGCAGGACATGCGTTTCCAGGAGTTGATGCCCGACGTGCTGCACTGGCTGGGCGTGAAGAAGATCCATCACCTGGTCTCGATGAGCAACATGAAGTTCGACGCGATCACGAACTCGGGCATCGAGATCGGCGAGCGGGTGAACATTCCGGAGGGACTGATCCCCGCCGATGCGCAGGTCGAAATGGATGCGAAGAAGGCGGCGGGCTATTTCACGACCGGCCATGTGCCTGACAGCGACGAACTCAAGAAAGCCAAAGGACGGGGACTCTGACATGACCAACACACTTCACGGCGCGGTGCATTCGCAGGCCGAGGCAGCCGCTGCCCTCCTGCGCACCACCGCGGCCATTCGGGAACGAGCCGGCCAGTTGCTGGCGCGCGCCCGTGCGGGCGAGTCGGCTTGGTTCACCGTCGACGATGGCTGCATCGGTGGCGCGGCTTCCGATATCCGGGCGGCGACGCAATCGCGCTACGGTCGGCATGCCGTGCCCATCCACAGCCGCTGGCGCCACTTCGAAGCCGGCGGCATCGACCGCAAGGCCCAGCTCGACCGCCTGATCGGCAACACGCCTCATGCGAATCACGGACACACCTACATCGACCTCGCCGTCATCAGCGTGCTGCTCGATGCTGGCGCCGGTCCGCAGTGGACCTACACCGAGGCTTCGAGCGGCAAGACGTTCGAGCGATCGGAAGGTCTGGCGATGGCGAGCTATCACGCCTTCACCAGCGGGCTGTTCTCCAGCGACCGCAACCATCCGTTGCAGGCCGACTCCGTGGGCTTGCGCGCACTGGTCACGGACCACCTGGCTGCGGCTTTCCAGGTCACGCCCACCAACCCGCTGGTCGGCGTCGAGGAGCGTGCGATCCTCTTGCGGCGCCTGGGCGAAGTCATCGCCGAACAGCCCGAAGTCTTCGGCGAAGACGGCCGCCCCGGCGGCCTGCTGGACATGTTGGTCAGCCCGCTGGGGCCTGACACACCGCATACTGCCGAAGTCACGGCGCACGACATCCTGTCGCAGGTGCTGGCGTCGCTCTCTGGGATCTGGCCTGCTGCGAACAGCATTGCCGGGGTCCCGGTTGGTGACTGCTGGCGTCACTCGGCCGTTCGCGGCGAAGGCCTGTCTGACGGCTGGATGCCATTGCACAAGCTGTCCCAGTGGATGACTTACTCGCTGCTGGAGCCCTTCGAATGGACCGGCGTCGCCGTGAAGGGCATCGGCGCGCTGACGGCGCTGGCAGAGTACCGCAATGGCGGCCTGCTCATCGACAGCGGTGTGCTGAAACTTCGCGACGAGGCCGCCGCGCGCGAAACCTGGCAGGCAGGCGACGAGATCATCGTGGAATGGCGCGCCCTCACCATTGCGCTGATGGACGAGCTGGCCAGGGAACTTGACATGCCGCTGGCACGCATGCTGGAAGGCGGTTCGTGGGCCGCGGGACGCGAACTCGCCAAGAAGCACCGCAATGGGTTGCCGCCGCTGATGGTGGCTTCGGACGGCACGGTGTTCTGACAAAATTCCACGATGAACAACCTTCACCTGATCGACCACCCCCTGGTCCAGCACAAGCTCACGCTGATGCGCAAGAAGGAAGCTTCGACCAACAGCTTCCGGCGGCTGCTCAACGAGCTGGCGATGTTGATGGCCTACGAAGTCACGCGCGACATG
>JBKJOM010000233.1:0-8819 GCA_046595775.1 Ramlibacter sp.
CTACAACACCTACCTGCTGATGGAAAGGCAGGCGCGGTGACCACCCGGCGCCGCGTCCTCGCCGCTGCCGCGCTCACGCTCGGCGCGACGGCCTGGCATGGCGCGGCTCGCGCGACTGGGCCGGCGCAGCAAGGCCTGTCCCTTGCGCGCTCCCTCGCGATCGAGATTCAGCGCGCGGCGGCGCAGGGCAAGGCGCTGGTGGTGATGGTGAGCCTCGACGGTTGCCCCATTTGCCAGCTGGCCCGGCAGTCGTACCTCGCGCCGCTGCGCGCGGCAGGCCAGCCGACGGTGCAGCTTGACATGGGCAGCGCGCTGGAAGTGAGCGATGCGCAGGGCCGCAGTTCCACGCACGCAGCAATCATTCGCGCCTTCGGTGTGCGCCTGGCACCCACGGTCCTGTTCCTTGGGCGCGGCGGTGTCGAAGTTGCGCCGCGCCTTGCTGGAATGTCCATCCCCGACTTCTATGGTGCGTACTTGCAGGACCGTGTCGATACGGCGAATCGGTCCATTGCTTCCTGATCTGCCCAGCAGTTCCTGCGTGCGGGTTTGTCCGAGGGTCATGGGCCTCTAAGACGCATTACATTCGTGATGCCTTATATATGCACCTCATGATTTATCGAGCGAGCGAGGCGGTAGGCAAGGAGCATCAGTGAATCCCCAGGGCAGCACCGGAAGGCTGGTCAAGGCGCCGGAGAACTTCATCGACCCGGCCGGAGTCCGCCGGGTGTTTTCCGAGGCCAAGGCCGGGCGGCGCGATTTCCTGCGCAGTGCATTCGCAGCGGCAGCCGCAGGCGCGGCTTCGATCCCCGCACTGGCCGAGAGTGCAGGCGACCCCAACATCCTGCAGCTGCCCGAGCATTCGAAGGGCTTGGGCCTGCCCGTGGTCACCGACGGGTACGGCAAGCCGTCGAAGTTCGAGCACAACGTGCAGCGTCGCCAGAGCCCGGGGCTGACGCAGACAGCGCAATCGTCGGTATCGTTCGCGCCCTTGCAGTCGCTGTTCGGCATCGTCACGCCAAGCGGCCTGCACTTCGAGCGCCATCACCAGGGCTGGTGGGACATCGACCCGACGAAGCACCGGCTCATGCTCAACGGCATGGTGAAGGCGCCCAAGGTGTTCACCATGGACGAGATCATGCGGCTGCCGTCGGTGTCGCGCTTTCACTTCATTGAATGCGGAGCCAACACCGGCATGGAGTGGGGCAATGTCGCCGTGCCCACCTGCCAGTACACGCATGGCATGTTGTCGTGCAGCGAATTCACTGGCGTGCCGCTGCTAACGCTGCTGGAAATGGCGGGCGCCGACCTGAAGAGCGGGCAGTTCATCCTGGCAGAAAGTGCCGACGGCTCGTCGATGACGCGCACCATCCCTGCGAGCCTGGTGACGTCGGGCGAGGTGCTGGTCGCGTATGGGCAGAACGGGGAAATGCTCAGGCCGGAGAATGGCTATCCGCTGCGGCTGGTGGTGCCGGGCGTGCAGGGCGTGAGCTGGGTGAAGTACCTGCGCCGCATCGAGGTGGGTGACAAGCCCTACGCGGCCAAGGACGAAGCCGCGCACTACATCGACCTGATGCCCGATGGCTTGCATCGCCAATACACCAGCATCCAGGAGTGCAAGAGCGTAGTCACCACGCCTTCGGGAGGGCAGCAGCTGCTGGACAAGGGCTTCTACAGCATCTCGGGGCTGGCATGGTCGGGCCGTGGCAAGGTCAAGCGCGTCGATGTATCGGTCGATGGCGGACGCAACTGGCGCGCCGCGCGGTTTTCCGGGCCGGTGCTGGACAAGTGCCTCTCGCGTTTCAACCTCGACTGGATGTGGGACGGCAAGCCCGCGATCATCCAGAGCCGCGCCACTGATTCGACCGGGTATGTCCAACCCAGCACGCGGCAGTTGCGGGACGTACGCGGCACGCGCTCGATCTATCACAACAACGCCATCCAGTCCTGGCTGGTCCAGGAAAACGGCGAGGTGAAAAATGTCCAGGTGTCGTAGCGCGCTGGCCTTGCTGGGCCTGCTCGGCCTGGCTGTGGTGGCGCACGCGCAGGAAAAATTTCCCGGCATCGGGCGCAACGCAACGACAGCGGAAGTCGCGGCATGGGACATCGACGTGCGTCCCGACTTCAAGGGCCTGCCGCCGGGCTCGGGCTCGGTGGCCCGGGGCATGCAAGTGTGGGAAGGCAAGTGCGCGAGCTGCCACGGCGTCTTCGGTGAGTCCACCGAAGTGTTCAACCCGCTTGTCGGCGGAACGACGGCAGCTGACATCCAAAGCGGCCGAGTCGCCAGCCTGAACCGGCGCGATTATCCCGGCCGCACGACACTCATGAAACTGGCAACCGTATCGACCCTGTGGGACTACATCAACCGCGCGATGCCGTGGAATGCACCCAAGTCCTTGAGCACGGAAGAGGTCTACGCGGCCACCGCCTACCTGCTGAACCTGGGCGGCATCGTCCCGGACGATTTCGTGCTGAGCGATCGCAACATCGCCCAAGTGCAGCAACGCATGCCCAACCGAAACGGCATGACCCAGGACCATGCCCTGTGGCCCGGCAAAGGCCTGAAGGGGCGCGACAGGCCCGACGTGCACGCCGCCCCGTGCATGGTCAATTGCCCGGTGGAGGGCAAGGTGGTGTCCATCCTGCCGGACCATGCGCGAAACCATCACGGCAATCTGGCCGAGCAGAACCGCTTGGTGGGGCCACAACGTGGCGACGACACCAGCAGCCCCGCCGGGGCTCCGGTTGCGGTGGCCGCCGCGCCGGCGCAGTCCGTCGCGGCTGGGCTGCCCAAGATGCCCGTCGACCTTCTGCAGAAGAACACCTGCAGCCAATGCCACGCAGCCGCCTCCCGGCTGGTCGGGCCGAGCTGGGCCGAGATCGCGAAGCGCCATGCGGGCAAGGCCGACTACCTTGCCGGGAAAATTCGCTCCGGTGGGGTTGGCGCATGGGGCGGCATCCCGATGCCGCCGCAGTCCATCAGCGCCGAGGACGCCGCGCGGGTTGCCGGCTGGCTGTCCGCCGGGGCGCAGCGTTGATGCTTCCGTTCGCCGGGAATGCCCTGAATGCGCCGGGCACTCCATACATTAGTATTGGCTTAACTATTCATGGAGAGCAGCATGCAGAGTCGTCGTGAAATCCTCAGGCAATCCCTTGCCGTCGCGGGCCTGATCGGTGCCACCGGACTGTTCCCGCAGTTCGCGTGGGCAGTCAACAAGCCCGCCTTCGACGCCAAGAGCATCGCCGAAGCTGTGAAGGCCTACGGCGCTGCCGTACCGGCGGAAAGCAAAGACGTGACCCTCACCGCACCTGACATCGCCGAGAACGGCGCGGTGGTGCCGATGGCGGTGGCTACCTCGCTGCCCGGCGTGAAGCACCTCCTTTTGCTGGTCGAGAAGAACCCGAACGCGCTTGTCGCCACGTTCGACGTGAGCGATGCCCTCGAGGCGAACTTCTCGATCCGCGCCAAGATGGGCCAGACCTCGGACGTTTACGCGGTGGCTATCACCAATGACGGCAAGGCCTTCTATGCCAAGAAGGAAGTCAAGGTTACCCTCGGCGGCTGCGGCGGCTGAGCGTTCCTCCTTCCGTCCCAACACCCCATCAAGGAGCATCCCATGGCAGATCCCATGCGCATCCGCGCACAGTCACAAGGCGCCAATGCGGTCGTCCGCGTCCTCATGAGCCACGAGATGGAGACCGGTCAGCGCAAGGACAGCACGGGCAAGATCATCCCGGACTGGCACATCTCGAACGTTACGGCTGCCCACAACGGCAAGCAGGTGCTCAACGCCGAATGGGGGCCCGCCGTCGCCAAGAACCCTTTCCTGCAATTCACCGTGAAGGGCGCCAAAGCAGGTGACAAGATCGCCGTGACCTGGAAGGACAACCGGGGCGACACACGCACCGACGAAGCAATGGTCAGCTGAAAATGCGCACGTCCCACCAACTGTTGGCGGCCCTCGCACTCGCTGTTGTGGCCACGGGCGCCGCGGCGCAGAAGACCGCCTCGCAGGCCATCGATGAATACCGCGCCATGTTGGCGGATGGCAACCCGGCGGAGTTGTTCGAGGCCAAGGGCGAAGCGCTGTGGAAGCAGAAGCGCGGCCCGAAGAACGCATCGCTGGAAGCGTGCGACCTCGGCAAGGGCCCGGGTGTGGTGAAAGGTGCGTTCGTCGAGCTGCCGCGCTACTTCGCCGACACGGCCAAGGTGCAGGACCTCGAGACCCGGCTGGTCACTTGCATGGAGCGGCTGCAGGGCTTCGACGCGGCGGCTATCAACAAGACGGTGTTCGGCCAGGGCGAAATGGCCAACGTGACGGCACTGGCCACCTACGTGGCGGGCGAATCGCGCGGCCTGGCTTTCAACCTGCCGCAGTCGCACACGCAGGAGCGCACGTTCTACGAGGCGGGCAAGCGCCTGTTCTTCATGCGCGGCGGCACGCATGACTTCTCGTGCGCGTCATGCCACGGCGAAGACGGCAAGCGCATCCGCCTGCAGGAGCTGCCCAACCTGACCAAAAACCCAGGCGACGGTCTCGGCTTCGCGGCCTGGCCCGCCTATCGTGTCTCCAATGGCCAGATGTGGAGCATGCAGCTGCGCCTGAACGACTGCTATCGGCAGCAGCGTTTTCCGTATCCGGAATTCGGCAGCGACGCGCTCACGGCTCTGTCGACCTACCTCGGTGTGAACGCCAAGGGCGCCAAGTCGGTGGCTCCCGCCATCAAGCGCTGAACCAGGAGCCATGATGAAAGAGACTCCTGCAATCCTCCTCGCTTCTTTCGCAGCTGTGGCATTGTCGGGCTGCGCCTGGATGATGAGCGCCCCCGATCCGGACATCGTGGCCGCGCAGATGGTGAAGGAAGCTTTCCGCACCGAAGGCATCGCCACCGTCGAGCGCGTCACGCAGATCGACGAGACGCTCAAGCTTTGCAATGCCGCCGATGTGGCAGGCAAGCCGCTAGACGCCGCGACGGCCAAACGCATCGAGGAAGCCAACCTGAGAACGGTCAAGTGGCCGACCGACGGCAAGTTCATCGGCGACTGGAAGCGGGGAGAACAAATCGCGCAAAGCGGCCGCGGCCTCACATGGACCGATGCGGCAATGGGCGCCAACGGCGGCAACTGCTACAACTGCCACCAGATCAGCAAGGAGGAAATCTCCTTCGGCACCATCGGCCCCAGCCTGTACCACTACGGCAAGCTGCGCGGCGTGGCCGACCCGGCGAACCCGTCGTCCAAGGCGATCGTCGATTACACGTGGGGCAAGATCTGGAACGCCAAGGCCTACAACGCATGCTCGAACATGCCGCGCTCCGGCCACATGGGCAACCTTACCGAAGCGCAGATCAAGGACATCATGGCGCTGTTGCTCGACCCGGCGTCGCCGGTCAACAAGTGACCGGGCTCTTGCCCCGCGCTTGCCCGCACAAGCCCTTTCGGGCCACTGAGTCATGAGTCTTTCCAAGCGCGAGTTCCTGCAGGTGATGGGCGCCGCAACAGTTGCGGCCGCGGGCTCCGCTCGTTGGGCGTCTGCCGATGCCGCCACTGCGGCCAGCACCTTGTATGACCTGCCGAAGTTCGGCAATGTGTCCTTCCTGCACATGACGGACTGCCACGCGCAGCTGAAGCCGATCCACTTCCGTGAGCCGAGCGTCAACCTGGGCGTCGGCGACATGAAGGGGCGGCTGCCGCACCTAGTCGGCGAGCATCTGCTGAAGGCGGCAAACGTGCCGGCCGGCAGCGCGTCGGCCCATGCGTTGACTTATCTCGACTTTGACAACGCGGCACGACGCTACGGGAAGGTCGGCGGCTTCGCGCATCTGGCCACGCTGGTGAAGCGCCTGAAGGCCAGCCGCCCCGGCGCTTTGCTGTTGGACGGCGGCGATACATGGCAGGGCTCGGCCACCGCGTTGTGGACGCGCGGCCAGGACATGGTCGATGCCTCCAAGCTGCTCGGTGTCGACGTGATGACGGGGCACTGGGAATTCACGCTGGGCATGGCGCGCGTGAAGGAGATCGTGGAGAAGGACTTCGCGGGCAGGATTGAATTCCTCGCCCAGAACGTGAAGACCACCGACTTCGGCGACCCGGTGTTCAAGGCGTACACCCTGCGCGAGATCAACGGGGTGCCCTGCGCGATCATCGGCCAGGCGTTTCCGTACACGCCCATTGCCAACCCGCGCTACCTGATGGCCGATTGGGAATTCGGTATCCGCGACGAGGAGATGCAGAAAGTCGTTGACGAAGCCCGCGCCAAGGGTGCGCAGGTGGTCGTGCTGCTCAGCCACAACGGCATGGATGTCGACCTGAAGATGGCAAGCCGTGTCACCGGCATCGACGCGATCATGGGCGGCCACACGCACGACGGCATGCCGATCGCGTCGGTCGTCGCGAACAAGTCGGGCAAGACGCTGGTGACCAACGCAGGCTCGAATGGCAAGTTCCTCGCGGTGATGGATTTCGATGTGAAGGGCGGCAAGGTGGCGGATTTCCGGTATCGCCTGTTGCCGGTGTTCGCCAACCTGTTGCCGACCGACGCCGCTATGGAAGCGCTCATCAAGCGCGTTCGGGCGCCCTACGAGGCCAGGCTCGCCGAGCGGCTTGCGGTGACCGAAGGCACCTTGTACCGCCGCGGAAACTTCAACGGCTCCGGCGACCAATTGTTGCTCGATGCGTTGATGGACGTGCAGGGCGCGGAGATCGCTCTCTCCCCCGGCTTCCGCTGGGGCACCAGCCTGCTCGCGGGCCAGGCCATCACGCGCGAGTGGCTGATGGACATGACCGCCACCACGTACTCCTACGCCACCGTCTCCACCATGACGGGCGAGACGATCAAGACCGTGCTCGAAGACGTCGCCGACAACCTGTTCAACCCCGACCCGTATTACCAGCAAGGCGGCGACATGGTGCGGGTCGGCGGGCTGGAGTATTCGATCAATCCGGTGGCGGGCATGGGACAGCGGATCAGCGACATGCGCCTGAACGGCAAGCCGATCGACGCCACGCGCAACTATAAGGTGGCCGGCTGGGCCCCCGTGGCCGAGGAAGCCTCACGGTCCGGCAACAAGCCGGTCTGGGAACTCGTCGAACAATGGTTGGCCGCGCGGGGCGGCAAGGTGGCAGCGCGCAAGCCGAACGTGCCGCGCGTGACAGGCGCGCTACCCAACCCCGGTTACGCCTGAGGAAAAATCATGCGAGTGCACTCAAAGAAATTGGCGGCGCTCGTGGTGGCCTGTGCGGCAGGTGGCGCTGTCACTGCGCAACAGGCGGCAACCTTCGTCACACGAACCATTACGCCTGAAGCGGCGCTGCGCGCGGCGCAGGCCGCGCTGCAAAGCTGCGGACGAAGCGGTTTCCAGGTTTCAGTCGCGGTGACTGACAGGGCAGGGCATCCGGTGGTGATGTTGCGCGACCGTCTCGCGGGCCCACACACGACGGACACCGCAACGAACAAGGCCTACAGCGCGGTGACATTCCGGATGGACACCTTGTCGCTCGCGCGCGCCACGATGCCCACCGAGGGGCCGTCCGGCATTCGGCACCTGCCGCGCATCGTCGCGATCGGCGGTGGCTTGCCCATCGAGGCCGCGGGCTCGCTGGTCGGAGGTATCGGCGTTTCTGGTGCGCCTGGCGGCGAGGCGGATGAGGCGTGCGCCCGCGCCGGCATCGCCGCGATCAAGGACGACCTCGAGTTCTGACGGCGGCAAGAAAAAAGGCCCTGGAGACCAGGGCCTTTCTTAGATCGAGTGGTGGAGAGGAGGAGGATCGAACTCCCGACCTTCGCATTGCGAACGCGACGCTCTCCCAGCTGAGCTACCCCCCCACAGAAGAGAATGTAGTTTAGCGCAACTTTGTCAGGCGGCCTTGCGCAGCGGGGTGGAAAACATCGACTCCATCTCACGCCGGATTCGGTACGCGTGCGTGGACTCGTCCATCGCGATATCGGCCCACGAGAGGCTCTGGCCCTTCTTTACGGGCCGCACGACTTTCACGTCGTGTGCCAATCCCAACGGCAAGCCGCCGGCTTGCAACGACTTCGCGGCGGGCTGCAACTTGCCCCACACCGTGTAGCCGCCTTCGCCGTCGAGCATCTCGCCCGGCTGCAGGTCGCGTTTGGCAGTGGCCACGACATCGGCGTTCCAGCAGGTGGCAACACCAGTAGGTTCGCCGCGCAGTGCGACGCTGGCCACCGACATGCCCACCTCCAGCCCGATCAGGTGCCAGCGCTTGTACAGCGTGAAGTAGCGTCCGCTCGGGTCGGTGTGCGCGTTGTATTCCTCGAAGCAGTTCTTGATGTAGTCGGTCTCGGCCTCGACGGTCACCCATACGCCCATGCGGATGTCGTAGGGGATCTTGCGGCCGTTTGCTTCAAGCGAGGAGATCACCTCGATCATGCCCTTGTGTTCGAGCACACCGCCTTCGCTGATCGGGCGAGTGACGAAGGGAATGTCTTCCACGCTCGCCGGCGGATAGAGCAGGCCGTTGCTGGGTACCGCAAGCCCGGTGGCATTGGCCACGGCCGTGCTCTCGATCGACGGTTTGGAGCCGTCGAGG
The DNA here is from genome assembly GCA_046595775.1 of Ramlibacter sp. Classification (GTDB taxonomy): domain Bacteria; phylum Pseudomonadota; class Gammaproteobacteria; order Burkholderiales; family Burkholderiaceae_C; genus Ramlibacter. The sequence continues at coordinate 8,555 of JBKJOM010000233.1, forward strand.
AAGCTGTTGAACATCTTCGGGTTGAGCCCCCCACGTGCTGCCTGCTCGGGCGTCAGGCCGTAGTTGCCCCACACCGTGTCGGGCGTCGATTCGCAGAAGTGCGGCAGCCACTTGTGGCCGCGTCCCGCCGCAACGACCGGAAAGCCGCAGGTGCGCGCCCAGTCCACCAGGTCGCAGATGAGGGCCGGCTGGTCACCGAAGGCGAGCGAGTAGATGACGCCGGCCTCGGCGGCTTTGCGCGCCAGCAAAGGCCCGCAGAAGGCAT